>NZ_JBFMKP010000023.1:0-89480 GCF_040786235.1 Aquimarina discodermiae | reverse complement strand
GAGGTAATAAACTTAACTGATCTTGATCATAGGTCTTAAAAACTACTTTTCTACTCATTCTTAAAATTAAAAAATAACTCAAAAATCTACAAAAAAAAGACTGCCTTTTTAGACAGCCTCTTCCTTTTTAAAAAGAAGTTTATGACTAATCCTTAATATGCCTCATCATGCACATTAGCCACTGCTCTTCCACTTGGATCATTCATGTTCTTGAAAGCTTCATCCCATTCTAAAGCTATTTTGGTACTACAAGCGACCGATGGCTCTTGCGGTACACTTAATGCTGCCGCATCGCTAGGAAAATGACCTTCAAAAATTGAGCGGTAGTAAAACTCTTCTTTATTTTGTGGAGTTTGTATTGGAAATCTAAAATGTGCATTTGCCATTTGTTCATCACTAACTTCTGTCTCGACAACCTCTTTTAATGTGTCGATCCAGCTATATCCTACTCCATCAGAAAACTGCTCTTTTTGTCTCCATGCTACACTCTCTGGCAAATAAGATTCGAACGCTTTACGAATCACCCATTTTTCCATTCTCTCTCCATTTATCATTTTATCCTGCGGGTTAATACGCATAGCAACATCCATAAACTCTTTATCTAAAAATGGTACCCTACCTTCTATACCCCATGCGGCAAGTGATTTATTTGCTCTCAAGCAATCATACATATGCAATTTATCCAGTTTACGAACGGTTTCTTCATGAAATTCTCTAGAGTTTGGTGCTTTATGAAAATACAAGTACCCTCCAAAAAGCTCATCGGCTCCCTCACCAGACAATACCATTTTCACTCCCATTGATTTAATAACTCTAGCCATTAAGTACATAGGGGTAGAAGCTCTAATTGTAGTTATATCATAGGTTTCAAGGTTATATATCACATCTTTTATTGCATCTAACCCCTCTTGTATAGTAAATTTAATCTCATGATGCACGGTACCTATATGGTCTGCAACCTTTTGTGCTGCTGCCAAATCAGGAGACCCTTCTAATCCTACAGAAAAAGAATGTAGTTTTGGCCACCATGCGTCTTTTGTATCACCAGATTCTATTCTCTTTTCAGAGTATTTTTTTGCAATAGCAGAAGTAACAGACGAGTCCAAACCACCAGAAAGTAAAACACCATAGGGTACATCAGACATTAATTGTCTGTGAACGGCAGCTTCTAAAGCCTCTCTAACCTCATCGATACTAGTTTGATTTTCTTTTACACTACTAAAATCTGACCAGTCTCTAGTATACCATCTTTTAATTTCTCCTTCTTTACTATACAGGTAATGTCCTGGCGGAAACAATTCGATCTTAGTACACACACCTTCCAAAGCTTTTAATTCTGAAGCGACATAAAAGGTTCCATTTTGATCCCACCCCATATACAAAGGAATAATCCCCATATGATCTCTTGCAATCAAATACGAATCCTTTTCTACATCATATAAGGCGAAGGCAAAAATACCATTTAAATCATCCAGAAAATCAACTCCACTTTCTTTATACAAAGCCAAAATAACCTCACAATCTGAAGCAGTTTGAAAATTGTAATTTTGATCAACTTGTTCACGTAACTTTGTATGATTATAAATCTCACCATTTGCAGCGAGAATTAATTTTTCATCTTCACTAAAAAGAGGCTGTTTACCAGAAATTGGATCCACAATAGCCAATCTTTCATGAGCAAGAATTGCTTTGTTATTAGAATATATCCCACTCCAATCTGGACCTCTATGACGAATCTTTTTAGACATTTCTAATAATTGAGGCCTTAATATTTCTGACTCTTGCTTTAAATCAAAAGCGCAAACAATTCCACACATATCTTTACTTTATATAATTTTAAAAGGTAAATATGACCATATAGTTACAAAACAAAAACAATATGATTATTATTGATTTCAATTTATAACTAAAAAATAAATTTTCAATAAAAAATGAAACTTCAATATAGAATAAAACACAAAAAGAGATTAAAGTGTTATCAAGTAGATTTAACAGAATATTATATTGTCAATTGTATGATGGGTCTATACTGACCAATATATTTGTAGATATAATCAAAATAAAATTTGGAACTATGAAAAAATCGCTGTTATTAGTAATGCTTGCCGTTTTAGGAGTTGTTTTCACTTCAAATGCCCAAAAGTTTGCTGGATTACAAAAGAGTCCTACCGATATTTCTTATGCAAAAAAGGATAGAAATTCTGCACCCGAAATAAAAGTTATTTATAGTAGACCTCAAAAAAAAGGGCGTAAAATTTTTGGTAACCTTGTAGGGTTTGATGCCGTATGGAGAACGGGAGCAGATGAAGCAACAGAAATTAAGTTTTACCAAGATACCAAAATAGGCGAACAAACTGTTAAAGCAGGAACCTATTCTTTATTCACTATTCCTGGCGAAAAAGAATGGACTGTTATTATCAATTCTGATCTTGATATTTGGGGTGCTTATACCTACAATAAAAATAAAGATGTTGCAAGAATCAAGGTTCCTGTAGCTGCAGGAAAAGAATTAGAAGTTTTCTCTATCGCTTTCAAAAAAGCTGATAAAGGATACCACATGGTTCTTGGATGGGACACCACAAGAGTTGAAGTCCCTTTTGTTATTTAATAGAAAAATCACAGATTAATTAAGTAGTTTATTAATAAACTACTACTAAGATCTTATTAACTTCAAGAGTATTCTATATACAAAAACAACATTGGTATAGTAACCAATGTTGTTTTATTAAGTAATTTTTCCCCAATTAACTTGGTAAAATAGCTCTTTAATTACCTATGTATTGCATGTCCCGATGCACCAGGTAATTCTTTTAGAAAATCCATTACTACTCTAAAAGTTAACTTAAATTTTGTGTAAAATAGCCCCATATGTTGTTTTTATAATTAATTATATTTCAAAGATACTACTCAAAGAATAGTGTAACAATGATTTTTTTCGGATTTAGATGTAATTTCAAATTTTATCGATAAATTACTCAATTAAATTAAGCTACACCTTCTCCTTAATTTCTGTTATCTGTGGATTGCATTACTACAAGCCGATGGTAATTGTTTTAAAAAATTTCGCAACGCTTTAAAATCAATAATCAAAATACCGTAAAATAGCTTCATAACTTTTTGATTTATAATTTGTTATACAAAGATAACACCCAAAACGGCAATCCTAAAATAATTAACATCTTCTAAATCATTTTTTAGACATAAAACACTTATAATCGACATAGTGTAAAAAAATCACTTAAAACAATTTTATCGACATAGAACTTTCCTACTTAAAAAACGTCATTTACAGGGGTTTTTTCCCCTTTTATACCCTATCGATTTTATATAGTATTCTACATAATGCCTATCTAAAACTCAAAAAACATCAATAAGTATCTTTATTATGGAATATTTAGGTATTTATGTGTTTGAAGAGATACTTTCCATTTTGGATTTTCCATTACATAGTTTACAATAGAAGGGATCATTTTTTCTCGTACACTCCATTCGGGCTGTAAATATAGAATGCATTGATCAGAGACTTTGGCTGCTTGCTCTTCTGCAAATTCAAAATCGCTTTTATTATACACTATACATTTTAATTCATTGGCCTTTTGGTATACTTCTTCCTTAGGTAGTTTCACTTTTTTAGGAGAAAGACAAATCCAATCCCAACTGCCTGATAAAGGATACGCTCCAGAAGTTTCTATATGCGTCTGTGCTCCTTTTTCCTTAAGTCCTTGCGTTAACCTTGACATATCCCAAGTAAGAGGTTCTCCCCCAGTAACCACTACCACATTACTATATTTCACAGCATTCTCTACTATATAATCTGTATTTGTAGGGGGATGCAATTCTGAATTCCAACTTTCTTTAACATCGCACCAATGACAACCAACATCACAACCACCAATTCTAACAAAATACGCAGCGGTGCCTTTATGATATCCTTCTCCCTGAATGGTATAAAATTCTTCCATCAGAGGAAGCATTTTTCCATCATTAACCAATTTTTGTATACTTTCTTGCATAAGGATGCAAAGGTAATTAATAATAGTGATCTGTTAAACATTGGTTAGCAAGTATTAATGGACCTCATCAAAATAAATGCTAATTACGCAAAGCAATACACTCGATTTCTATCTTAGCACCAACAGCCAAACCTTTTGCCGCAAAAGTAGTACGTGCAGGTTTCTGCGGAAAGTAAGTCTTATATATCTTATTAAAAGCCGAAAAATCTTCAATATCGGCCAAAATCACCGTACATTTTACCACATCCTTTAATTGTAAATCGTGTTGTTCTAAAACGGATTTAATATTTTCTAGGGTCTGCTTTGTTTCTGGCACTATTCCACCATCAACCAATTTTCTTACACTATGATCCATTCCTATTTGACCCGACAAAAAGAATAAATCTCCAACCTGAACCGCATCAGAAAAAGGTGCATCAGATTTTTTGGGCTCATGGGTTTTATGAAAAACAACTGGATTTTTGGTAGTGGTTGTTTCAGTTTTACATCCGACCAAAAACAAAAAAAAGGACAAAACAACTATTATTTTCATTGTTATTTTTTTATAATTCTATTATTCAACTCATCTTGAATTTTTCTATTACTTAGCATTATATGCTAATGAGAAATTGAGCATACTTTCCATTAAAAATAATATATAATTTCGATACAAAACTTAAGATTCCTATTTTTATACAAAATTACATCATACGTTATGAGTGACAATCAAGCATTCTTTGATCATATTAATGAAGGATACAAAACCAAAGGAGATTTCTTAACATTGGGAGCTGCTATGCTGAATGGCGAAACGATTACCGATGCCCATGTAAAAATACCTTTAAAAACCTTAAATCGTCATGGCCTAATTGCCGGAGCAACTGGTACCGGAAAAACCAAGACATTACAAGTTTTAGCAGAAAACTTAAGCGAACAGGGTATTCCGGTTTTGCTTATGGATATCAAAGGAGATCTAAGTGGTATTGCTGCTGCAAGCCCTGGTCATCCAAAAATAGATGAGCGACATGAGAAAATCGGCATTCCGTTTGAAGCCAAAGATTTTCCGGTAGAAATCTTGTCTCTTTCTGATCAAGATGGGGTTCGACTTAGAGCTACCGTTAGTGAGTTTGGACCTGTATTATTATCTAGAATCCTAGATGTTACTACAACGCAAGCAGGAATTATTTCTGTTATTTTTAAGTACTGTGATGATAACAAACTGCCTTTGCTAGATTTAAAAGATTTAAAAAAGGTATTACAATTTGCCACACAAGAAGGCAAAAAAGAACTTGAAAAAGACTATGGCCGTATCTCTACTGCTTCTACGGGAGCCATTTTGCGAAAAATTGTAGAACTAGAGCAACAAGGGGCAGATATTTTCTTTGGAGAAAAATCCTTTGAAGTACAAGATTTATGCAGAATTGATGAAAACGGCAGAGGGGTTATCAATATTATTAGATTAACGGATATACAGGACAAGCCAAAGCTATTTTCTACATTCATGCTTAGTCTTCTTGCCGAGATATATGGTACATTTCCAGAACAAGGAGATAGTGGAAGACCCGAATTGGTCATATTTTTGGACGAAGCACACCTCATCTTCAAAGAAGCATCTAATGCCTTAATGGGGCAAATTGAAAGTATTGTAAAATTAATTAGATCTAAAGGTGTAGGACTTTATTTTGTTACGCAAAACCCAACAGATGTACCTGATGGTGTTTTGGGCCAGTTGGGATTAAAAGTACAGCATGCTCTTAGAGCTTTTACCGCAAAAGACAGAAAAGCAATCAAACTTACTGCAGAAAACTATCCAATTTCTGAGTATTATGACACTAAAGAAATACTCACATCGCTAGGAATAGGAGAAGCATTGGTATCTGCACTGGACGAAAAAGGGCGCCCTACCCCATTAGCAGCAACAATGCTAAGAGCTCCAATGAGTCGAATGGATATCTTAACCGATGGAGAACTAAAAACTTTATTAAAAAAATCTGCTCTTATTCCCAAATATAATGAAGAAATAGACAGAGAAAGTGCGTACGAACTTTTAAACGAAAAAATTGAAAAGGCAGAAGCACAAGAAGCAAAAGCAGTAGCCAAAAAAGAACGAGAAAAATTAAATCGAAAATCTTCATCTTCATCAAGAAGAAGAACCAGTACCACCGAAAAAGCAATTATTAAAGTTTTGACAAGCGCAACTTTTATCAGAGGTGCTTTGGGTGTTCTCAATAAATTATTAAAGTAAATGTTCTATATAATATAATCAATAATGTTTCCCCCTTTTTTTTATATCCTGAATACTGAAAGTTTTTACTCGATGCATTCTAAAAAATGTTTAGCAAACACCGATATGAACACTATTTACTCAACTCACTATGAAAAAAGTATTTTTTAAAGTAGTACTATTTGTGCTACTCGTATTAACAAGCTGTCAAAAAGAAGAGAAACAAGATCCTTTTAAAATTAGTACCAATCGAATTGGAGCACTTACAAACAAAATAAAGGTTCGGCAATTAGATTCTTTATTTGCAAATGATTCTATTTCGAAAACAAGAACTGGGAATCAGTTTTTAAAAAACATCAAAGAAATTGAAGTTTACGAAAAAGGAGGGGCTAAGCTTCTTATTTTAGAGGCTTATGATGAAACTGACCCTAATTCTAAAATCGCTTCTATCCAAATAATTGACCCTCGATATAAAACAGATTTGGGCTTATCTACAGAAAGCTTATTTAAAGATATCACAGATCACTATACAGTTTCAAAAATTAATAATACACTAAGTACAGTAGTAGTATTTGTAGATAGTATACAAGCATATTTTGCAATTGACAAAAAGGAATTATCTCAAGAGTTTCAACATTCGACAGATATTAAAATCACAACTAAGGACATCCCAAATTCGGCAAAAATCAAGCATTTTTGGATCGACTGGAGCACGCATAAATAAGCATTCTTTCTGTAACGTATAAAGACTTATTGTGTTTTGACAAAAAAGCATTAAGTGTAACAATATTCAAACACAAATTTCATGGAAAAACGATATATTATCCAACGATCACCTTTTGTAGTACCAACAACCGATGGCAAATTGATTGAAGAACATTTTGGAATGGCAACAGATCAAAACACTCAAATTAGCATTGCTCACATGGTAGCTCCTCCGCATTGGAGTGAACCTTTTCAAACTCCCGAATTTGATGAATTTACTTATATTATTAGAGGAAAAAAACAATGTATTATAGAAGGTGAAAAAATAATTATAAAAGCGGGAGAGTCTATTAAAATAAAAAAAAACACAAAAATCCAATATGCTAACCCTTTTGATGAAGAATGTGAGTACCTTGCCATTTGTATTCCTGCATTTTCTTTGGAAACTGTACATCGTGAAAATTAATGAAGAAAAAATATAAAAAGTACCTGCCTCTTATTCTAGGAAAATATATCCAAGCACTATTTATTTTCAATCAAAAAAAGGCATTAAATAAGGCTTACTTACTATTTTGCACTCCCAGAAAAGGCAAAGTATTACCAGAACAAGAAGTTTTTTTGGAAAATGCTGAGGACGAAATTATAACAGTAGATAATTTACATCTACAAACCTATAGGTGGCCAAGTTTAGGTGAAACTATATTATTGGTACATGGATGGGAAAGCAACACTCATCGATGGAAAAATTTGATTGAGAAATTACATCAACAAGGATATAACGTAGTAGCATTTGATGCTCCTGCGCATGGTAATTCTTCGGGTAAAATATTAAATGTTCCTTTATACACCCAATGTCTTCAGAAAATAATTGACTTATACAGACCCAACTATTTGCTAGGACATTCTGTAGGAGGAATGGCTACAATTTTTCATCAATACACTCAACCTAATGATGAAATAGACAAATTGATAGTGTTGGCACCTCCTTCTGAATTATCAAGGATCATGGACGGCTATCAAAACACCTTAAAGCTTTCTGCAAAGTTCATGGATGCCCTAAATCAATTTTTTAAAAACAAACACGGATATTATTTTGAGGAGTTTTCTATGGCAAGTTTTGCAAAAAATTTGCATAAAAAAGGATTATTAATTCATGATATTTACGACCCCATTGCTCCTTTCTCTGAAGCAGAAAATATTTATAAAAACTGGAAAGAAGTTCAGTTTATAAAAACCGAAAACCTTGGACATTCTTTGTTTTATGATCAGGTAGATAATTGGATTATTGAGTTTTTAAACCAATAATTCCTTACAGTTTATTTACCTGCCAACCTCCTACTCTATAGCTTATACATTCATTACCTCTTAATTCAATATTATAATTACCTTTGCGCTGTGGAAAACTCTAAACTTACCAGATTAAACAAATACCTAAGCGAAGTTGGATATTGCTCCCGTCGCGAGGCAGATAAACTTATTGATCAAGGCAGAGTAACAATTAACGGAAAAGTCCCTGAAATGGGCGTTAAGGTTACCCCTCAAGATACCGTTAGGGTAGATGGTGAATTAATCAGCAAACCCAAAGAAAAACATGTCTATCTGGCATTTCACAAACCAGTCGGAATTGTTTGCACCACTGCTCAAAACGAAAAGGACAATATCATTGATTATATCAATTATCCCAAAAGGATTTTTCCTATCGGCCGATTAGATAAACCTAGTGAAGGACTTATCTTTTTGACAAGTGATGGGGATATTGTTAATAAAATTCTAAGAGCCCGAAATAATCACGAAAAAGAATATGTGGTAACTGTAAATAAATTGATCAGTCCACTGTTTATAAAGAGAATGCGTAACGGAATACCTATTTTGGACACGGTTACCAGAAAATGTGAAGTAGAACAAATCAATAAATACGACTTTAGAATTGTATTAACACAAGGATTAAATCGCCAAATTAGGAGGATGTGCGAATATCTTGGATATGAAGTTGTAAAATTAAAAAGGGTAAGGATCATGAATGTTCCATTAGATGTTCCTGTTGGAAAATGGCGTTACCTGACCGAAAAAGAATTAGAAGTTCTTAATGTAGATGTTGGTAATTCTAGCAAAACAGAAGAAGCTTCTGTATTAGATGAAGAACGGATTAAAAAAACTCATCCTAATAAAAACTCCAGAAGTAACACTTCAGAAAAAAGAAGCTTCGAATCTAAAAACAACAAAAACTCAAGGACAAGAAAACGCAGAGATCGAAAAAATTAATTCTTGTTGTTAGATTTTATTAAGGCTAAACCAAGTGAACTTACCCAAATTCTTATTTCATTACTACGAACTTGACAACGGGCCATTCAGAAATATTACCGAATATGGTTATGAAAAAGCTGAAAGTATTCAAGGTAAAATCTCTGAAGGGTGGAATAGTAGAAGACCAAATAATTACATTGATTTAAGGATTTCTTTAGAAAAAAGAATTAGGAAACAATTTATCCTAAAAGGTGGAAAACCTAACAGAAATGACCCTTTATACTTTACATTAGGAGCATGTGAATGGGCCAAGTCCTGGTATGTAAACCCTGGCGTTATAAAAATCCCATTAACAGATTTTAAAACTGACCAAATAAGTTTTACCTATCCTGACAGTATGGTATCATACCAATTTTATGATGAACCCAAACTTGAGATGTATAGAAAGAATTGCAACGGACAAGTTTTCTTATTGAGTGAATTAAGTAACCTGATTAATGAATATGGACTACCATCTGAAGAAAAGTCTCGAACCGAGGAAAGGTTAAAATATGATAAATACATAGAAGCACAAGTATGGGATGATGAAATTGTAAAAGAATATAAAACAAAAGCCTAATACTATGCGAAATGCATTTTATAGTATTCGTTAATTATATCTTAATCTTCATTCTTTTAGGTGTATCAACTTTGGTAATTAAGTAAATTACCCTTACTAATCAATTTTATTATCATATGATACGTTCAATATTTCTTCTATCATTATTGATCACTACATTTGGCTGGGGACAAAACGAATATGAACCTTCAGAAGCATTTCCATTTGGAAGACCTAATCCCAATGCTCCTAAAGAAATACAAGATTTTGCTTCTTTAATAGGAATTTGTGATTGTACTTCAAGAACCAGAAACAAAGATCAGTCATGGGCAGAACCAATCAAGATGTCCTGGGAGTTTAAGTATATCATGAATGGAATGGGCGTACAGGATCAAACTCTAAAATCAGATGGTAAACACTCGGGTAGTATTCGACAGTTTCATCAGGATAGTAGTAAATGGTATGTGCATTACTATTCATCTGCAAGTCCATCAAAAGTTCTTTCTGTTTGGGAAGGAAACAAAAAAGATGATAAAATTGTTTTGTATCGTAAACGAAAAGCACCCAACGGAACGGATGGGTATTACAAACTAAGTTTTTATGATATTAATAGTACTGGTTACAAATGGAAAGGAGAATGGGTAAATCTCGATGAATCCTTTTCTTATCCTACCTGGAAAATCGAATGCATTAGAAGAAAAAAAGTTCAAAAACTTACTGATGAAGAACAGATACGTGCTGTTGCAAAAGCATTTTCTAAAGCCTATTTAAAGCAGGATTATGAAGCCTTAGCCAAATCTTACTCGACAAATGCTAAAATATTCCCTAACAATACCCCAATTATTAAAGGATATGAAGCTATCAAAAAAAGATGGACCGGATCTAGTGGTTACACCCCTGTAGAACATGAAATTTTTCCTGAGGAAATTGTGGTTTTAGGAGACACCGCGCATGATTATGGACTATTTAAGGGTAAAAACAAAAATGATGATGGAACAGAAACTTCTTATCAGGGAAAGTATGTAATCGTCTGGAAAAAAATAAACAATGAATGGAAGATGTATCTTGATATCTGGAACAGAATCAAGCCATAATCGTAAAATCGATATATAACCTTACTAAAATTGCCTTTTTACTGGCCCTGTAATTTGGTCAATATCATCTTTGACCTGGTCAATTTCCTTTTTTATATCGGTAGAGATTGAGGATGTTATATCGGTATCGATACCATGCTCTTCTGCACTTTTAGTAATTTCTGTTTTTATATCATTGGTAGCATCTTTAACCACTCGCATTCCTTTACCAAGGCCACGTGCAATCTCAGGAATTTTATCTGCCCCAAATACCATAACCAGAATAAATACTATAAAGGCTATTTCGGCTCCGCTTATAAATAATGGTACTATTGTCATAACTTTGCAAATATAATCAATATTGTATAGAAAAAGCCATTCTGAAATTATTCAAAATGGCTTTTCTTATTACGTTAGCATTCTTTCTGATAAGAAGAAAATTATATTATTCTCCTTTTACTTTATTCTTAAATTGTTGAAATTTGCTTGTTACATTCTTTTTAGGCCAATAGTTATTAGAAGTATCAATATCTGCGGTTTCTCTGTTAGGATCTACCATAATCTTCGAGATCGCCTTCTCTGATGCAATAGCTCTCTTAACCACATCATTTTTTCTCCAAATCTCTGCAGGATAAGTAACTGTTTCTTTTGTTCCATCTTCATAGATATATTCTACAATTAAAGGCATTACCAGTCCTCCTGGTTTTTCGAAAGTAACTTCGTAGAAAAACTTAGGCTCTTTTATGTTTTTACGTTCTTCTATAGAAAAATTATCCATCATATATTCTTTTAAAGAAACTGGATCTTCTATCACACCTCCATTTGCTTTTATTCTATTGTAGTTATCGCTACCTTCTTCAATAAGAAAAACCAGATCAGAAAAATTGGCTCCTCTCAAGCTCCTACTTCGAGCTGCATACCTTTGTGCTTCTAGGGTTGGTACTTTTGACACTACATATTTTTTAACCCCAGAAATACTAATATCTGTATAATCTGTTGTATAGAACCACCCTCTCCAAAACCAGTCAAGGTCTACTGCAGAAGCGTCTTCCATAGTTCTAAAAAAATCTTCGGGAGTTGGATGTTTAAACATCCAACGTTGAGCATATGTTCTAAATGAATAATCGAATAAATCCCTACCCATAACCGTCTCTCTTAATATATTAAGAGCTGTCGCAGGTTTTCCATATGCATTTGCTGCAAATTGATAGATATTATTAGATTGGGTCATTATAGGTGCCAAAAAACTTTGATCACCACTCATATAAGGTATTATCTTTTGTGCTGGTCCTCGCTTAGAAGGATACTTCTTTTTATTTCCAAGCGCTTCTGGGTATTTTTCTCCAAAGTCCTGTTCTGCAACGTATTGTACAAAAGTATTAATACCTTCGTCCATCCAGGTCCATTGGCGTTCATCACTATTAATGATCATCGGAAAAAAGTTATGTCCCACCTCATGTACGATTACACTCATCATACCATACTTAACTCGATCACTATAAGATCCGTCTGGTTGCGGTCTACCATAGTTCCAACAAATCATAGGATACTCCATTCCTTGGTTTTTGGCATGAACCGATATTGCTTTATGGTAAGGGTAATCAAAAGTCATTCGACTATAAGATTTTAAGGTACTGGCCACTACCTTTGTTGACCAATCTTCCCATAGTGGATTCCCTTCTTTTGGATACATCGATACTGCCATTACATCTCTATCTCCAATCTTAACTGCCATCATGTCCCAAATAAATCTTCTTGAAGTAGCAAACCCAAAATCACGTACATTCTCTGCTTTTAATTTCCAGGTTTTCTTTTTATTAGAGAACTTTTTTTCCTTTGCAATAGCTTCCTCTTGATTTACAATAACTACAGGTTTATCATATGATTTTTTTGCAGCCTCGTATCTTTCTAACATCTCCTTGGTGTACATTTCTTTTCTATTTACCAATACTCCTGTTCCATCCAAAATATGATCAGCAGGAACTGTAATATTTACCTCAAAATCACCAAAAGGCAAAGCAAACTCTCCTCTACCCCAAAATTGATGGTTCTGCCATCCTTCGACATCATTATATACTGCCATTCGAGGGTAAAATTGGGCAATTACATAAGATCTATTACCATCTTCAAACTCTTCATAACCCGATCTTCCTCCTCCGTTCACATGATTATTGATGTTGTACCACCATTCTATAGAAAATACAAACTTTTCTCCAGATTGTAAATCCTTAGGAAGTTCTATTCTCATCATTGTTCTATTAATGGTATACTCTAGAGGAGCTCCATCACTATGTTTTACAGAAGTAATATTAAAACCGCCATCAAAACTATCGGTAAGATACTTACTTACAAAGCCACTCTGCGTTTCTGCAGGATTAATACCATTAGGGCTTATTAACGGGGTTTTAGAATCTCTGGCCCGCATATTTTGATCTAATTGCACCCATAAAAACTCTAAATTATCTGGTGAATTATTGGTATAAGTTATGGTTTCTTTACCCGAAAGCTTTTTATTTTTATCATCCAGCTCGATATCCATTTTATAATCAGCTTGTTGTTGATAATAAGCAGCACCCGGAGCTCCAGAACCGGTTCGGTACATATTGGGTGTTGCAAACTCATCATAGAGTTGCTTAAATTTATTCTGATTGGTATGCCCTAATTCTCTTTTATTATCATTCTTTTCCTTGTTTTGGGCGTATGAAATACCTGAAACCAAAAAAGTAATTAAAAATACCCAAAGTACCTTTCTCATCGTAATCATTTTGAATTAACTATATATATTCTCGCAAAATAATTGTTTTTTAAAAACTTAATAATTTATTTACTAAATTTTAACATGCCTGTATCTCTTTCTTCTTCCAGAATCAAGCTTTTTCTTTGATTTCCTTTCTTTACGTGAATTATATTTTGCTGTTCTTTAAAAAGATCTAGCAACAATTGATTTTTAATCTTAATAGTTTCTATAGCTGCTATGTTTTCTACCTCAAGATAGCAAACTATAAGATCATCTTCATATTCTGTACCGATAAAATTAAAAGTGACTGGTTTTTCGTTAACTTCAAAAGTTATTTTTTTGGCAAAGTATGTAGCGATATAACGATCTGTTTCAGTTTTTGTATTGTCCTTGTTTAAACTTATCGAAGCATCATATCTTTCTCTCAATAAATCCTCTAAGTCATCTACAAATACTCTTGAAACAATCTGTAAAGATTGTTGAGATGGATTGTATTCTACCTGTGTAACGCTTACATAAAATTTATGGATCACGGCATAAGAACTTCCTACGAAAAGTACTCCTATAAACAATAATAATTTGACTTTGTTCATCACAAATTAAATTCTATAAATGGTTTCTGAAATCAATAAAATTTCAAAAATACAATAAACTACTATTCACCTTGCACATATAATCATAAAACAGTTACTCTTTTGCTAGAACATATGCTTTTCGTTTGTCAGAGAATATTTTCAAAACCAAATTATGATTTTCATTTGCAAATTCGCTTTGAATAGTACTGGTTTCAATACAAAATAATAAAAATTCATGCAATTTTTCTTTAGGAAGCTTGTAAACTGTGGTCAAAAATCCTTTACCATAAAAATTTTGGATTTCTTCCAAAACAGTATTCTCTCGGTCCATCTTTCTAGTTGCTTTTAAAGTTTTATAATATCCAGAAAGGTTTTTATAAACCGCATCTATATCAACGGCAAAAGCAACACCATAGAATTTAATGGCTCGATGCATAGGAACTATTTTTTCCTCTCGTACTCCATGATATTCTGGGATCCCAACATCTTCGGGCGAGAAAAGTTCTTTTACTTCAATTTTTTTTAGATCTTTATTTAAATTACCCGATAACTGCACTCCAACAATAACATCATCTAATTCGGTAAGATTTTCTTTTAAAGTAGTGTGAAGTTCTCCTTTCAGATAAATATCATTATCTACCTTAATAATTTTGAGATCGTATTGCACAGAAGACAACACTATAACATCCCCTATAGCAGCATTAATAAAAAACACACCTTTACTATCTGTAATTGTAAATAAGTTTACTGTTTTATTAATAACATGAATCCCTTCAGAATCTTTATTCAAGACAGTACCCTTTATCTCTTTTCTTTGACAAAACAGAACATTTAAAAAAAATAAAGAAAAGAGGACCAGCAAGTATTTTTTTTGCATAAAAATAGTCTTAAACATTTACTGTAAAGACAAAAAGAGCTGATCAATGTTGCAGCAGCCACCTTACTTATACATTACTTCTGGTTTTTATATTGTTTACTCTGGTACGCCAGAAATTGTAAAAGATCCAATTCTTTTCCTGATTTAAAATAACCTTCATCTAAACCATTATTCTCTGCAAAAACAATAAAACTATTTATTTGATCAATTTCTAATGCCAGGTAATCTTTAAAAAATTGATCATTATACATATTCCTTACTTTCACATCAATATCATTCGTACGTATTTTCTTATTAGTACTTCCTGCATCATAAACCAATTTAAACAAGTTCACAAAATTTAACCCATTGATTAATCTTTTATCCTCTACAGCATTATTTTTCACCAAAGAAAGTTCATCTGGTCTAAAATCTATTTTAGGATCATTAGGATCAGGAAAAGAATTTGTTGTCAGATTACTCATTTTGTTTTGCCTGCTAGCTACTTTATTTACATCGACCGTTACATTTCCTGATAAATCATAAGGTGTCACAACTACCTCTTCTAATTTATTAACGGTCTCTTTAAGAAAGATATTTAATCGTTTACTATTTACACTTCCTTTATCAACTAATACAACAAAGTGTTGGTATTGCATCGCTACCACCTCTATCCTATCGTTAATTCCTGCACTAATCTTAAAGCGGCCTTCTTGGTTTGTAATAGTACCTTTATTAGTACTTCGATTATACACAACAACTCCCTCTACATCATCACCTATTGGGGCGTTTATAGTTCCCGAAATCATAACACGAGATGTAATCTGAGCTATAGTTGTACTTAGTGTAAAGCATGCCAAAAGAATAAATAATTTTATTTTCATTATGAATGATATTAATTTTCCTTATTAAGATACTACATTTTTTTTATCTTCCGCAAAGTTTTAGAAACAAGGAATCATTAAATAACTTTTATAAAAAAGTAATGAAAAATTGCATAATTGCCAGTACATCTACTATTCACGGAAGCTCACCTTTGTCATATTTACAAGAAACGCTTATAGAATTGTACGATGGAGTTGATGAAATACTATTTGTACCCTATGCCCGTCCCGGGGGGATTTCCCATGATGAATATACCATAGGAATTAATAACATCTTTAAAAAAATACACAAAAGAATTGTTAGTGTTCATATGTTTTCTGATCCAATAGAAGCTATTAAAAATGCAAAAGGAATTTATACAGGAGGTGGAAATACTTTTTTATTAGTCGATCAACTGTATCAAAACAAAATTTTAGAACCCTTAAAATCAAAAATACAGCAAGGAACTCCATATCTTGGCACTAGTGCAGGAAGCAATATTTGCGGACTTACCATGCAAACTACCAATGACATGCCTATCGTCTATCCTCCAAGTTTTAAAACACTTGGAATTGTTCCTTTTAATATTAATCCTCACTATCTTGATCCAGATCCAGATTCTACTCACAAAGGAGAAACTCGAGAAACAAGAATTAAAGAATTTCATAGGTTTAACTCTCCTCCTGTTATAGGCCTTAGAGAAGGTAGTTGGCTTAGAGTTAAGGATAGCGAAATTACCCTAAAGGGGAATCTTAGTGCTCGTATTTTTGAGCAAAATAAAACTCCATATGAAATAGAAACAAATAGTGCTTTGTCTGAATTAAATTAATTTTTCTTTATGGAATATCAAGAAATATTGAATATCATTAAAAATGAAATTTCTACCAAGCTATTCTCTGGAAAAGTAGCTTCTTACATCCCTGAATTAGCCAAAATTGATCCCAATAAATTTGGAATGAATCTCTATTGCAGTAATTCTGGGCATTATAATTTTGGAAATAGCGAGGAACGGTTTTCTATACAAAGTATTTCTAAAGTTTTTGCACTAACAAGGGCCATGTCTCTGATGGGAGATGAGCTTTTTAAACGGGTTGATGTAGAACCATCGGGTGATCCTTTTAATTCGTTAGTGCAGTTAGAGTATGAAAATGGCATCCCCCGAAACCCCTTTATCAATGCTGGTGCTTTGGTAATTTGTGATATCCTGATATCGCTATTAGAAAACCCTAAAAAAGATTTTATAGATTTTATTCATCAAATTACAGGCGCAGATGATATTGCTGTAAACACTAATGTTTTTGCTTCAGAAAAAAAACATAGCTATCGCAACGCTGCGTTGTTAAATCTTATGAAATCTTTTGGAAACATCAAAAATGATATCGAAACGGTTCTTGATTTTTATACTTACCAATGTGCTATAGAAATGTCATGTAAAGAACTCTCTACTGCATTTATGATATATGCCAATAGCGGAAAACTAACTAATGGTAAACAAATATTACAACCCAGAGGTGTTAAGCGTATCAATGCTATTATGCAAACCTGTGGTTTTTATGATGAAGCAGGAGAGTTTAGTTACAGAGTTGGATTACCTGGTAAAAGTGGTGTTGGAGGCGGCATCGTCGCCATACACCCAGGACACTATGCAGTATCTGTTTGGAGCCCCCCTCTTAACCCAAAAGGAAACTCTGAACTAGGAATGTATGCATTAGAAAGGTTAACTACTTTGACTGGATTGTCGATTTTTTAGTCGAGATAATTGATTCTGTCATGTCTCTTTTTACTATGTATTTTTCATATATCAACAAAACCGATATCATTATAACAAAGTAGACAAAAACCGAATTATAAGTAGTTCCTCTTCCTGAGTGTACAATGATCGATGTAGCTGACAAAGGAAGAGAAATTACTATTACTTTTATCCAATTCCATTGCTTCCGCCTCATTAAAATATACACCAAAGGAAGCAAAAGTAAGCCCACATATGAAATAGGAATAGTTCTTGTTAATGTTCTAAATATTCGCTTAACAATGATCTCAATATACCATACAGGATCATTTTTTATATCAGAAAGCACTTTTTCTTTTACTACCTCTTCATAATGAGGTAATTCTTCGGGCTTTTTATAATATAATTTAGCATCATCATAATAATCATCTGTGTGATATTTTCTTGAATAACTAATTCCCATTTTATACTTTCTATTTAAAATAGGTATTGCATAGTCATATGCTTTTATATCATTCCATTCATATCCATATTTGGTATCAAAATCTCCTAAACCGCAAAACATAGGATGCCAAAAATTATGCCCACTTATTTTTGCTCCGTTATATACATGCCCTTTATTCAGGCTTACCAATTGGCTTGTTTTTTCAAATTTCAAATTAAAATAGTTTCTAATGAATCCCTTAGTAGAAGTAAAAGAAAAAACAATGACCAATACATAAACAATTTTAGGAATAACTTTAATCTGCTTTGACAAAACATAAAGCAACAACAATGAAACTATGACCACTGATATTTCATTTCTAAACTCACTAAACAAACCTATTAAACCTCCTGAAACAGCCGCCATAAGACCAAGACTAAAATAATCTAAAGATTTCACAAACAGCACCTTTATATTTAATCCTAAAATCATACAAAACACTGTTCCCATTAATCCAAAAATATTCTCGTGAGAATAGACTTCGTACAAGAAAAAAGGTGTACAATTAATTAATATAACCAACCCTAATCCAAACAAAGGTTTCTCTATCTGCCAAAACCCCCAAAAAAGTATTACAAGCCCTATGACAAACCATATAGAATTAAACAGTTTGATTGATGGTTGTTCTGATGAACCTCTCAAATACGCATTAGGCAAATATGCCCAAATTCTGGCACTCTCACCTAATCTGGACCAATGCAAATATTCCATTATCAAATCCTTCCCTCTGGTAGTGATTTCATGTTTTGCTCCTTCTTCAGAATAAGTGAGATCGGTGTTTAACGTTGCCAACGGGAACTGTCCTGTATAAAAGTAAAAATAGGCAAATTTATAAGCCTTATCAGGCGAAAAACCAGCCGCATCTGCTCTTACCTGAGAAGAAACAAATGGTTCAGAATTAGATTTCACATATACCAAAGTATTCACCAGAATAATTAGTACCACAACTACCCTAAGCCCTTTTGTATTCTTTAGAAATAAATTAAGCTGACTTAACCAATTAATCAATTGATTCATATTAATCTTTTTTGTCTTTAATGATATAAATAGGCCTTTTTCTCATTTCCTGGATAAGTTTTTCAAAGTAAAGTGACAGCACAGAAAGTGTTACAAATAGAATAGAAAATGAAGCCGACATAAAAATTATAATAGTATTATATCCAGATGGAGCTTCAGTTCCGTACAGGTATGTATATAAAGTAAACCCAATCATCCCTAAAGTAAATAAAATAAAAACTACTGATAAAAGAATACTAATTCTTAGAGGTTTGTTCGAAAAAGAAAATATGGCATTAAAAGCAAGTTTAAGTAAACTTAAATACGAATAACTGCTTTCTCCAAATTGCCTGGCAGGAGCAGCAAAAGACAATGTTTTTTTCGAAAAACCTAAGGATTGAACAAACCCTCTAATAAATCTATTTTGATCCCTAAAATTAGATCTTAAAATCCCTTTTATTTGTTTTGATATTAAAAAAAAGTCTGTAGAATTCTCTTCAAAACGAATAGCGGACAACAGGTTAATAGTTTTGTAAAAAAACTTCGAGAATTTTTTCTTCAAATAACTACTATCTCCGCGATCTATACGCTTCATCAATACGATATCATGACCTAAGTTATAAGCTTCAATCATTTTTGGTATTTCCTCAGGGGGGTGTTGCCCATCAGAATCAATGCATATAACTGCATCTCCCTTTGCATTATCAATACCCGCAATCATTGCCGATTCATGGCCGAAATTCTTAGAAAATTCTATACCTACGTTTTTAATATTAACTATGTCTTCCTCAAGTATCTGATCAATAAGACTTTGCGTACCATCTGTACTTCCATCATTTACCCAAATCAATTCAAAATTGATATTATTCTCTTTCGTAAGAACATCCTTTAATGAATTCCAAAAATAAAGTACCCCGCCCGCTTCATTAAATAATGATATTACTATTGAGATACTTTGGCTTTTCATTTAGTTAGAGAATAAAAGAGTTATTTTATAATACACCTAAGGTATAGTATTTTTTTAAAAAACTACCATATCGATTTCCTTGATTTTATAATCTCAAAAAAACAAATAATTCACTTCTTTGATGTTGAAAGATACTTTAATTTTAGAAAAAAGCTGAAAAACGTTTTACACATTTATAGCATAATCTAAAAAAATATCTCCTATAACATCATAAACAACTTAAAACTGTTATATTTATTCACGAGTTTTATTAAATAAATTCTATTTACGTAGGAAAAACTCTACATGTTATATGTGATATTAATAAAAACGAAACATCCCATAGTCTTTACTAATTTCAAAAAGGTATATGTTTAAAAACTTTACTTCACAAAAATTTGAAACCAAAACTTTAATAGCAATTCTTATTGTAACATTTTTGGTCTACCTCAATCATTTTGACAACCCCTTCTTTTTTGATGACACACATACCATTTCAGAAAATGAATCTATAAGAAGTCTTTCTAACTGGACTTCCTTTTTCTCCAATGCTGATACGTTTAGCTCTCTTCCTGCAAATAGAGCATATCGCCCTATGATCACCTTAATGAATGCTATTGATTATTCTATTGCAGATGGGTTAAACTCCCAATATTTTCATTACCACATCTTTTTATGGTTTCTGGTATTGATCATCTTGGTATATATTCTTACTAAACACCTTTACAAAGAAGCACTTCCAAAATACAAATGGATAGGAATAACTTCTCTTTTTGCCACTGCATGGTTTGCATTGCATACCGCAAATGCAGAAACAATAAATTATATTTGTGCAAGATCTGATTCTTTTTCTACACTTTGTATAGTAGCTTCACTCCTCCTATATATTCATCCGTTAGGCAAAAAATGGCATCTTTATTTAATCACAATGTGTATAGGTATATGGACCAAACAGACAGGAGTAATGTTTTTCCCTATTCTCTTTGTTTACATAATACTTTTTGAAGAACACACATTATTAACAGATTTCAAGAAAGACACAACTAAAAAAATAAGTGCCCTAATAAAAAAGATTGCCCCTGCAGGAATGTTGGGCTCTTTTCTTTTCCTTTTTAATCAATATTATTTAACTCCCGAGTCTACGGATTCGACTAATTATTTTGTTACAAGATTTGAATACATTAGCACGCAATGGTATGTAATTATGCATTATGTAGGAAATTTCATTCTTCCTATAAACCTTAGCGCAGATCCAGATATCGCAATTGTAAAACCTTGGTACAGTCCAAAATTATTGTTTGGATTATCGATAATTCTTGGGTTGTTATTTATTATGATAAGAACTGCTTTCAAAAAAGAACTTAGACCAGTTTCTTTTGGGATCGCCTGGTTCTTCATCGCTTTATTACCAACAACGATAAATCCATTGTTTCAGATTGCAAATGACCATAGAATGTTTTTCCCTTTTATCGGGCTTTTTATTGCTGTTCCCTGGGGAATATTACTAACATTAAAAAAGTACACTCTATTAGAAAAAAATAAAATACGTGTCTTTACAGCAATAGTGATGATCCTTGTCGCTCATGCCTACGGAACAACGCAAAGAAACAACATATGGGACTCTAGTGAGTCTTTATGGTTAGATGTAGTTGTCAAAAGCCCTAAAAATGGAAGAGGATTAATGAACTATGGCCTAACCCATATGGCCAAAGGTAATTATGAAATAGCTCTTGATTATTTTAATCGAGCTCTTGAATTTACACCTAACTATTACACCTTACATATAAATCTTGCAATTTTATACGGAGGAACCAATAACCACACTAAAGCCGTATCACATTTTAAATCAGCTATTAACTTAAACACAACATCTCCGGCACCAGAATATTACTATGCAAGGTATCTTGTTGGACAAAAAAAATACAACGAGGCTTCTGATTATTTAAATTTAGCTATCGGCAAAAGCCCTAATCATACAAAATCCAAAGAATTGCTCGCTCACATTTCTGGAAATGTTACCTCGGCAGAAGAAGAAATAGCTTTGTTACTTGAAAAAATAAAACAAACCCCTACACCAAGATTATACTTAGATTTAAGTATTAAATACTATGAAATGAGAGCGTATAGAAAATCCATCTCGGCTTGTCAGGAATTGCTAAAATTATCTCCTAACAACGCTGATGCTTATAACAATATCTGTGTCGCTTACAATCAATTAAAAGAATGGAAACTTGGAGCTGAAGCTTGCAAAAAAGCTTTAGAAATAAACCCTGATTTTCAACTGGCCAAAAACAACCTGAAATGGGCCACAAATAATATCCAATAACAAAACAATAAAAAACAGTAAACCCCCATAGAATGCTTAATAATAAAACAGTCGCAGTTGTAGTACCGTGTTATAATGAATCCAAACAAATAAAAATGGTTTTGGATAGTATGCCTTCTTATGTCGATAGAATAATTGTAGTTGATGATGCATCAAAAGATGATACTGCAGGCACAGTAATGAAACTTATAACAGATAACTCTTCTACACTTAAATTAACCTCTGTTCTTAAAAACGAAATAACTCATAACATATATAACCGTGCCGATATTGAAGTAAGGCAAAAAAGCATAGATGAAATCCAAAAATTCATCCCTTCAGAGATTATCAATACAAATCCGGAAGAAGAACGAATTATTGTTATTAAACATCTGGAAAATGGTGGTGTTGGCGCAGCAATTGCTACCGGTTATAAATGGTGCAAAGACCATGATATAGATTGTACAGCAGTAATGGCTGGAGATGGTCAAATGGACCCTAATGAACTAGAATCTATATGTGCTCCTGTTGTCAATGAAGGTATCGATTATGTAAAAGGAAATAGATTAATTCATAAAAGTGCTTGGGTCATCATCCCCAGAGTTCGATTTTTAGGAAACTCTATCTTGAGTATACTTACAAAAATTGCTTCAGGGTATTGGGGAGTTTCGGATACCCAAAGTGGATATACAGCTATTTCCAACAATGCTCTCAATTCTGTCCCTCTTTATGATATATACAAAAGATATGGCATGCCAAATGACTTGTTGGTAAAACTAAATATAGCCTTTTGTACTATACGCGAAGTAAAAATAAAGCCAATCTATGGTGTTGGTGAAAAATCTAAACTAAATATTATTAAAGTTTCAATACCTATACTACTTTTATTAATACGTTCTTTTTTCACGAGGCTACAAACAAAATACTTATACAGGAGTTTCCATCCGCTATACCTGTTATATTGGTCAGCTTTTATTATTGGGGCAATAAACACGTATTTTTTATATCAATTAATTGTCAATTTTTTTGATCCTAATACTAAAACTCCTACTGATTATTTAATCATATTTATTTTTCTTACCATCTCTGGTTTTCAATCTCTATTATTTGCCATGTGGATGGATATTCAGGATAACGAAAGGCTATCCAAATAATACTATTTTAAGACCTACGTAAATCTTGTAATCTAATTGGCGAAAGATAAAACCAGATTGCTCCTGGAATAAATGATATAAGTTGTATTAAAAATATAATTAAAGATAATGCTATGGCATCCTGTGCAGGCAATCCATAGAGCTTAAAAATTATTACTAAAGAAGTTTCTCTAACTCCAATCCCTAAAATAGAAATCGGAAGAAGTGTTAATATACCCAGAATAAAGGTTCCTAAAAACAATCCTAAATGATCAATTTGCAACCCCATAGAAAAAGCGATATAATTAAAAACACCATATATCAAAGACATACTTAAACAAGTAAGAAAAAAGCTCCCAAAACTTTTCGCATATCCCAAATCATGAGAATTAAAAGCCTCCCACCACGGGGAAATTATTTTTATGAATTTCCTTCTAAAGATTAAAATGAAAATAGCAAACAAAATAACACCTGAGATCCAAAACAAAATAGACCCATCATTTTTCGGTAATTTTAGAATTGTAAAGTTTAATTGATAGTAGAAAAGAGCTACTAAGCTAAATAACAACAAGCATATGAGATCAAAAATACGATCCATAATAAGACTTGCCCATCCAACTTTTTGATTTGGTAATACATCTTTTATATACAACAACCTTCCAAAATCACCTAATCGTCCTGGTGTTATATTTGCTAAAAAAAGTCCAATAAAAAAAACTTTAAAAGCCCGATAATTGTTTAAAGGTATACCGTATGAAATAGAAATAACTCTCCATCTCACACTTTTCAAATAAAACGCTACCCACAAAATTAACAATGAAATCAAAAAATGATGAAATGAGATTTTTTGTATAGAAGCAATCGTTTCTTTCCATCCTATTTTATAGATCAAAAAAAACAAAAGAAGAAAACCAATAAACTTTACCCAATAACCTATTCGCTTCAATATAACACTTTATTAAGAAATTAATAAAACAAGATTTTATTCTTTAAAAAGACACTATTCACTCTCTTCATTTTTCTCTTTTTCCATATCACCTATAAACACTAAATCACCATGAATTTTTTCACAAGTATAAAATTTCATTTTCATCTCTTGCTCGAGCATCCATTTGTATGGGAAAAACCGTACATGTTCATCCAAAGTATAATAATAAGCTCGCTGACAGGGAACAACCACACAAAGTGTTTTCTTAGTTACCCTTTTAAGTTCCTTAACCGCTTTTTCAAAATCAATAACATGCTCTAAGGTATGAGTTGAAAACACCACATCGAATGAATTATCTTCAAAAGGCAGGTTCTCAATGCTAGCTTGATAATAATCACTATGCTCAAAGGTTTTACCTCCGATTATATCGCATCCAGTTGTTCTAAATCCTTTCTTATTCGCATAATCCAATAAAAAGCCATTTCCACAACCAACATCAATAAAAGTAGAATTGTCAGACTTTATTTGATTAAAAACATAATTAATACATTGTCTTGACATATCTGTTTGCCTACTGTTAGAAAATCTTGTATCCCTAGCAGAATAAAAGTCAGAGAATTCTTTATCCGTCCATTTATAAATTATTGATTTTAAATTCATGATAACTTTTAAATTCTTTCCTTTATACGCATAATAATAAAATGGGTACATAAAAAATTTTGAATCTCTGATTGCAGGAGGAAGCCATTCATCCATAAAATACCTTATGGTATTAGTAAAACTTCTACTATTCATAATATGAAACAATATTAATTTAAATGACGAATATAAATATAATGAAGTAAAACTTCTATTATTCACAGAGAGAAAATAGAACAATAAATATTTATAAAAATCTTCAGAATATGTTTAGTAAGTAAACCTTGAACAGGTATAAAAGAATCTATAAAGTATTTGAGCGGGAGACCGGGTTCGAACCGGCGACATTCAGCTTGGAAGGCTGACGCTCTACCAACTGAGCTACTCCCGCTTTTACTTTCAACAAATGTATTAGATTTCTTCAAAAAGAAAAAACTAAATCAAAATATTTTTCAAAAAAGTATGTTTCCTTATTTTGATTTAATGAGTATCAATAAGTTAGTAAAATGAGTCAATACTGATTCAAAATCAAAAGACAAAAACACGTTTTATCGATAAAATTTGTGTTTTATCGATAAAAAATTATATTTTTGTAGTTAAAGAAATATTAATATATTAGCTGTTAATGTATCTTTAGTAAAATAGAACACTTTTAAAACAAATAACTTACGTTAATACCGTAGATTTAAAAAAGTCGTCTTTTTATATATTAGAAACCCCAATTAATATGAAGATAAAAATACTCCTGCTTATATTCATACTTTTTACATTGACCCAAATGCGGGCTCAGGTAAAAATTGGTGACAACCCCAATCAAATAGATAACTCATCTGTTTTAGAATTACAAAGTATAGACAAAGCTTTTGTTTTAACAAGAGTTACTACATCTCAAATGAATGCTATTATCCCTTTAAACGGAGCATTGGTATACAACTTAGATGATGATTGTATATATCAATACAATAATAATAGTTGGAGTAGTCTTTGTACGGGAACCGACAATCAAACCCTTAGTTTTGACTCATTAACTAACATATTAACTCTTCAAAATGGAGGTTCGGTAGATTTAACCTCTTTAATAAACGACCCTGATCCAGACCCAACTAATGAGATTCAGGTTTTAAGTAAAACTGGAACGACAATTACTTTATCTAATGGAGGAGGAAGCATTAATGAAACGATATCAACACTTGAAGATTTAGGAGGAGGAATTTTCAGGTATACTGCCGAAGACGGTACAATTACACTTATAGATATTAATGGAGCTGTTGGCACAACAGGTGCTACTGGTCTAACGGGACCAACAGGTCCTACAGGAATTACTGGTAGAACAGGATTAACTGGACGCACAGGACTAACAGGTAGAACTGGACTAACAGGTAGAACTGGACTAACAGGTAGAACTGGACTTACTGGTAGAACAGGACTTACTGGTAGAACAGGACTTACTGGTAGAACAGGACTTACTGGTAGAACAGGACTTACAGGTCGTACAGGATTAACAGGTAGAACCGGACTTACAGGACGTACTGGATTAACCGGTAGAACAGGATTAACAGGTCGTACAGGGTTAACCGGTAGAACTGGATTAACTGGTCGTACTGGACTGACTGGACGCACTGGATTGACAGGACGTACTGGATTAACTGGTAGAACTGGACTTACAGGTCGTACAGGGCTAACCGGTAGAACAGGATTAACAGGTAGAACAGGATTAACAGGTAGAACAGGATTAACAGGTAGAACTGGATTAACTGGTAGAACCGGACTTACAGGACGCACAGGATTAACAGGACGCACAGGATTAACAGGACGCACAGGATTAACAGGTCGTACTGGACTTACAGGACGCACAGGATTAACAGGTCGTACTGGACTGACTGGTAGAACAGGATTAACAGGTAGAACTGGATTAACTGGTAGAACTGGATTAACAGGTAGAACAGGACTAACTGGACGCACAGGATTGACAGGACGTACTGGATTAACCGGTAGAACTGGACTTACAGGTCGTACTGGACTGACTGGACGCACTGGATTAACAGGTCGTACTGGACTGACTGGTAGAACAGGATTAACAGGTAGAACTGGACTTACAGGTCGTACAGGGCTAACCGGTAGAACAGGATTAACAGGTAGAACAGGATTAACAGGTAGAACTGGATTAACTGGTAGAACCGGACTTACAGGACGCACAGGATTAACAGGTAGAACTGGATTAACTGGTAGAACCGGACTTACAGGACGCACAGGATTAACAGGTAGAACTGGACTGACTGGACGCACTGGATTGACAGGTAGAACAGGACTTACAGGACGCACAGGATTGACAGGTAGAACTGGACTTACAGGTCGTACAGGGCTAACCGGTAGAACAGGATTAACCGGTAGAACAGGATTAACAGGTAGAACAGGATTAACCGGTAGAACAGGATTAACAGGTAGAACTGGATTAACTGGTAGAACCGGATTAACAGGTAGAACAGGACTAACTGGTCGTACAGGATTAACAGGTAGAACAGGATTAACAGGTCGTACAGGACTGACTGGTAGAACAGGACTTACTGGTCGTACTGGACGCACTGGATTGACAGGTAGAACAGGATTAACCGGTAGAACAGGACTAACTGGTCGTACAGGATTAACAGGTAGAACAGGATTAACAGGTAGAACAGGATTAACTGGTAGAACCGGATTAACAGGTCGTACAGGACTGACTGGTAGAACTGGACTGACTGGTCGTACTGGACGCACTGGATTGACAGGTAGAACAGGATTAACCGGTAGAACAGGACTAACTGGTCGTACAGGATTAACAGGTAGAACAGGACTTACTGGTCGCACAGGATTAACAGGTCGTACTGGATTAACTGGTAGAACAGGATTAACTGGTAGAACTGGACTAACTGGTCGTACAGGATTAACAGGTAGAACAGGACTAACTGGTAGAACAGGATTAACCGGTAGAACAGGATTAACTGGTCGTACTGGATTAACTGGTCGTACAGGATTAACAGGTCGTACAGGATTAACAGGTAGAACAGGATTAACTGGTCGTACTGGACTTACAGGTAGAACCGGACTTACAGGTAGAACTGGATTAACTGGTAGAACCGGACTTACTGGTCGCACTGGATTAACAGGACGTACTGGATTGACTGGTAGAACAGGACTGACAGGACGCACTGGATTAACTGGTCGTACTGGACTGACTGGACGCACTGGATTGACAGGTAGAACAGGATTGACAGGTAGAACAGGATTAACTGGTCGCACTGGATTAACAGGTAGAACCGGACTTACAGGACGCACAGGATTGACAGGACGCACCGGATTAACAGGTCGTACAGGACTTACTGGTAGAACAGGATTAACAGGTAGAACTGGATTAACTGGTAGAACCGGACTTACAGGTAGAACAGGATTAACTGGTCGTACAGGACTGACTGGTCGTACAGGACTGACTGGTAGAACAGGATTGACAGGTAGAACTGGACTGACTGGACGCACCGGATTAACAGGTCGTACAGGACTTACTGGTAGAACAGGACTTACTGGTCGTACTGGACTGACTGGACGCACTGGATTGACAGGTAGAACCGGATTAACAGGTAGAACAGGACTAACTGGTCGTACAGGATTAACAGGTAGAACAGGACTAACTGGTAGAACAGGATTAACCGGTAGAACAGGATTAACTGGTCGTACTGGATTAACTGGTCGTACAGGATTAACAGGTAGAACAGGATTAACAGGTCGTACAGGACTAACTGGTCGTACTGGATTAACTGGTAGAACAGGACTAACTGGTAGAACAGGACTTACTGGTCGCACAGGATTAACAGGTCGTACTGGATTAACTGGTAGAACAGGGTTAACTGGTAGAACAGGATTAACTGGTCGTACTGGATTAACTGGTAGAACCGGACTTACAGGTAGAACAGGATTAACCGGTAGAACAGGACTGACAGGTCGTACAGGATTAACTGGTAGAACTGGACTGACTGGACGCACAGGATTAACAGGTCGTACAGGACTGACTGGTAGAACAGGGCTTACTGGTCGCACTGGATTAACTGGTAGAACCGGACTTACAGGTAGAACAGGACTTACTGGTCGCACAGGATTAACAGGTCGTACAGGACTGACTGGTAGAACAGGACTTACTGGACGCACTGGATTGACAGGTAGAACAGGATTAACCGGTAGAACTGGACTAACTGGTCGCACTGGATTGACTGGTAGAACAGGATTAACTGGTAGAACCGGACTTACAGGACGCACAGGACGCACAGGATTAACAGGTCGTACTGGACTGACTGGTAGAACTGGATTAACTGGTAGAACCGGACTTACAGGTAGAACAGGATTAACTGGTCGTACAGGATTAACTGGTAGAACAGGATTAACTGGTCGTACTGGACTTACAGGTAGAACAGGACTTACAGGTAGAACTGGATTAACTGGTAGAACCGGACTTACTGGTCGCACTGGATTAACAGGACGTACAGGATTAACTGGTAGAACCGGATTAACAGGACGTACTGGATTGACTGGTAGAACAGGACTTACAGGACGCACTGGATTAACTGGTCGTACTGGACTGACTGGACGCACTGGATTGACAGGTAGAACAGGATTAACTGGTCGCACTGGATTAACAGGTAGAACCGGACTTACAGGACGCACAGGATTGACAGGACGCACCGGATTAACAGGTAGAACAGGATTAACAGGTAGAACCGGACTTACAGGTAGAACAGGATTAACTGGTCGTACAGGACTGACTGGTAGAACAGGATTGACAGGTAGAACTGGACTGACTGGACGCACAGGATTAACAGGTAGAACAGGACTGACTGGTAGAACAGGATTAACTGGTAGAACAGGATTAACTGGTAGAACAGGACTTACAGGTAGAACAGGACTTACAGGTAGAACAGGACTTACAGGTAGAACTGGATTAACTGGTAGAACCGGACTTACTGGTCGTACTGGACTTACAGGTAGAACAGGACTTACAGGTAGAACAGGACTTACAGGTAGAACAGGACTTACAGGTAGAACAGGACTTACAGGTAGAACAGGACTTACTGGTAGAACAGGACTTACAGGTAGAACTGGATTAACTGGTAGAACCGGACTTACTGGTCGCACTGGATTAACAGGACGTACAGGATTAACTGGTAGAACCGGATTAACAGGACGTACTGGATTGACTGGTAGAACAGGACTTACAGGACGCACTGGATTAACTGGTCGTACTGGACTGACTGGTCGCACTGGATTAACAGGTAGAACCGGACTTACAGGACGCACAGGATTAACAGGTCGTACAGGACTGACTGGTAGAACAGGGCTTACTGGTCGCACTGGATTAACTGGTAGAACCGGACTTACAGGTAGAACAGGACTTACAGGTAGAACAGGACTTACAGGTAGAACAGGACTTACTGGTCGCACAGGATTAACAGGTCGTACAGGACTGACTGGTAGAACAGGACTTACTGGACGCACTGGATTGACAGGTAGAACAGGATTAACCGGTAGAACTGGACTAACTGGTCGCACTGGATTGACTGGTAGAACAGGATTAACTGGTAGAACCGGACTTACAGGACGCACAGGACGCACAGGATTAACAGGTCGTACTGGACTGACTGGTAGAACTGGATTAACTGGTAGAACAGGATTAACTGGTCGTACTGGACTTACAGGTAGAACCGGACTTACAGGTAGAACTGGATTAACTGGTAGAACCGGACTTACTGGTCGCACTGGATTAACAGGACGTACAGGATTAACTGGTAGAACCGGATTAACAGGACGTACTGGATTGACTGGTAGAACAGGATTAACTGGTCGCACTGGATTAACAGGTAGAACCGGACTTACAGGACGCACAGGATTGACAGGATTAACAGGTCGTACTGGACTGACTGGTAGAACTGGATTAACTGGTAGAACCGGACTTACAGGTAGAACAGGATTAACTGGTCGTACTGGATTGACAGGTCGTACAGGATTAACTGGTAGAACAGGATTAACTGGTCGTACTGGACTTACAGGTAGAACCGGACTTACAGGTAGAACTGGATTAACTGGTAGAACCGGACTTACTGGTCGCACTGGATTAACAGGACGTACAGGATTAACTGGTAGAACCGGATTAACAGGACGTACTGGATTGACTGGTAGCGTACTGGACTGACTGGACGCACTGGATTGACAGGTAGAACAGGATTAACTGGTCGCACTGGATTAACAGGTAGAACCGGACTTACAGGACGCACAGGATTGACAGGACGCACCGGATTAACTGGTAGAACCGGACTTACAGGTAGAACAGGATTAACTGGTCGTACAGGACTGACTGGTAGAACAGGATTGACAGGTAGAACTGGACTGACTGGACGCACAGGATTAACAGGTAGAACAGGACTGACTGGTAGAACAGGATTAACTGGTAGAACAGGATTAACTGGTCGTACTGGACTTACAGGTAGAACAGGACTTACAGGTAGAACTGGATTAACTGGTAGAACCGGACTTACTGGTCGCACTGGATTAACAGGACGTACAGGATTAACTGGTAGAACCGGATTAACAGGACGTACTGGATTGACTGGTAGAACAGGACTTACAGGACGCACTGGATTAACTGGTCGTACTGGACTGACTGGACGCACTGGATTGACAGGTAGAACAGGATTAACTGGTCGCACTGGATTAACAGGTAGAACCGGACTTACAGGACGCACAGGATTGACAGGACGCACCGGATTAACAGGTAGAACTGGATTAACTGGTAGAACCGGACTTACAGGTAGAACAGGATTAACTGGTCGTACAGGACTGACTGGTAGAACAGGATTGACAGGTAGAACTGGACTGACTGGACGCACAGGATTAACAGGTAGAACAGGACTGACTGGTAGAACAGGATTAACTGGTCGTACAGGACTGACTGGTAGAACAGGACTTACTGGTCGTACTGGACGCACTGGATTGACAGGTAGAACAGGATTAACCGGTAGAACAGGACTGACAGGTCGTACAGGATTAACCGGTAGAACAGGATTAACCGGTAGAACAGGACTGACAGGTCGTACAGGATTAACCGGTAGAACCGGATTAACAGGTCGTACAGGATTAACTGGTAGAACTGGATTAACTGGTAGAACTGGATTAACTGGTAGAACAGGACTTACAGGTAGAACAGGATTAACTGGACGCACTGGATTGACAGGTAGAACAGGATTAACTGGTAGAACTGGACTGACTGGACGCACAGGATTAACAGGTCGTACAGGACTGACTGGTAGAACAGGGCTTACTGGTCGCACTGGATTAACTGGTAGAACCGGACTGACTGGTAGAACAGGACTTACTGGACGCACTGGATTGACAGGTAGAACAGGATTAACCGGTAGAACTGGACTAACTGGTCGTACAGGACTGACTGGACGCACTGGATTGACAGGTAGAACAGGATTAACCGGTAGAACAGGACTGACAGGTAGAACTGGATTAACAGGTCGCACTGGATTAACAGGTCGTACTGGATTAACTGGTAGAACCGGACTTACAGGACGCACAGGATTAACAGGTCGTACTGGACTGACTGGTAGAACAGGATTAACTGGTAGAACCGGATTAACAGGTCGTACAGGACTGACTGGTAGAACAGGATTAACCGGTAGAACTGGATTAACTGGTAGAACAGGACTGACAGGTCGTACAGGATTAACTGGTAGAACTGGATTAACAGGTAGAACTGGACTGACTGGACGCACAGGATTAACAGGTCGTACAGGACTGACTGGTAGAACAGGACTGACTGGTCGCACTGGATTGACAGGTAGAACAGGATTAACCGGTAGAACTGGACTTACTGGTCGCACTGGATTGACAGGTAGAACAGGATTAACCGGTAGAACTGGACTTACAGGACGTACAGGATTAACTGGTAGAACAGGATTAACTGGTCGTACTGGACTGACTGGACGCACTGGATTGACAGGTAGAACAGGATTAACCGGTAGAACAGGACTGACAGGTCGTACAGGACTGACAGGTCGTACAGGATTAACCGGTAGAACCGGATTAACAGGTCGTACAGGACTGACTGGTAGAACAGGATTAACCGGTAGAACTGGATTAACTGGTAGAACAGGACTAACTGGACGCACAGGATTGACTGGTCGTACTGGACTGACTGGTAGAACAGGAGCAACCGGTGAAACTGGAGCTATGGGACCACATACTTTTGAATATAATTTCAATACGGCAACCGCTGGAAATGTAGGTCCAAATGAATATCGTTACAATAATAGCGACTATACCCTGGTTACAGAAATATCAATACACCCTACAGACCTAAATGGAATTACAACAGATGCTTGGATTCAAAGTTTAGAAGAGAACTCTGTAATCCTAATGGAAGATCCTAATGACATTTCCGATTTTGTGACTTATTCAGTTAATTCGTTACCAACATTTAACGGAACTAATTGGGTGATTGATGTAACTTATGAAGACTCAGCTACTGGTTTAGCATTACCTGGTGCAGGAGATTTACGATATATTAACTTCACTCCTGCTGGTGCACCTGGTGACCCTGCAACAAATATTGTAACAAATTTAACTCAGGATACAAGTACAGGTGTTATCACATATACCAATGAAAATAGTACTGCACAAACAGCAAATGTTGTAAGTACAGATTCAGGAAATGAAGTTTCGGCAGGAAGCGATGGAGGAGCATTCTTTGCTAGCCCGGTAAAAGCAATTGCTAAAGTAACAATGACCTATAATGCCGATGCAACCTCTACATATGCATCTCATGCGATTGCGAAACAACATAATATTGCGAGTGTAACAAGAATTAATGAAGGGGATTATCAAATTACATTTACCAATGCAATGCCAGATGCTAATTATGTAATTCAATTATCTGTGGTAGATTGTGATGGTAATTGTCCAGGTAACACAAATGCTAGATTCGATGACCCAGGAATTACTTACTATAATCAAACTACTAGTGGATTTAGAGTTAACATTGGTGACAGTGATAACGGAAGTAACGAAAAAGATGATATCGATTTAGAATTCATGATCACTGTATTTGATTTTTAAAATAAGATATCTAAAAAATAAAAGAACGAACCAAAGCTTAAAAAAGTAAAAAATATAGTTTATCACATGAAGAAAATACCCCTATATTTATTATTCATATTCCTGATGAATCATACGTATTCTCAAATAGGTCCAAATGATGCTAATGCGTTGTTAGGGGTTCCTGTTGCCACTGATTTAACAGAAATAAATGCTATTTTAAATCCGCAAATTGGTTCTGTGGTATTTAATTCAGCCGACGAAGAACTTTATCGATATACCGGCCTTACTAATGGCTGGCAACTTGTTTCATCTGATGATCAAGATGCTTCAGAAGTACCCTTGGTCACAAATGTTGATGTCAATTACGATACTTCAACAGGAACAGGTACCACCTCCACTACTCCCGCAATAGTTACAGAAAGTAATGTAGAGCAAGTGGTGCAGGCAATTGCCCCTATTACCTCAAAAGCAGGACGTGTATTTTTTCCTCCTTCTATAGAAATTGATGTTTCTACTAATGGTGTTGGACGCACATTAGATTTATACGATCAATATTTACAACAATATTCGTTATCACCCGACCCCATTGGTGCAACAGCTGTCGAAACAGCTGTTAGTAATGGTGCTCCGGCAACAATACCCGTTTATCAAAATACAGAACTTTATTATTATGTTACCTACGCAGACCCTTTCATATTTGATAATATTTCAATTAACGAATTTGGAGTTATGACCTATAGTGTCATTGGTCAACCAACAAGTAATAATGCAATAATTAATGTTGTATTTGTGGTTAAGTAAAACCTAATCGTATAAACATTATGATCCCAATACCAAGTATAAAGTACTCTTTTATAATTATAGCTATAAGCATATTTTTTTCCAATATTCTTACTGGACAAGATACTTTTGGTGATCAATTTAATAGTGTTGCATATAATCTAAATACAGGGAGTCAAAATTGGTCATCGAATTGGATAGAAACTGGTGAAACCACCAATCCAAATGGAGGAAGAATGTTTGTAAATTCAGGACAAATAGGATACAATTTTAATTGGCTAACGTTTAGAAACATGAGGAATAACAGAACTATTACCAGGTCTGTAGACTTATCTTCGTATGCTTCTGCAACGCTTACTCTTAATTACGACTCTTTTGATCTAAATGATGAATCTTTACAAGTACAATTGTTTAATAACAACACAGGAACTTATGAAACTATAGCAACATTGGTTTTTAATGGTGCTTTCTTTTCAACTTTAAATCATACGTTTACAGCTGATCAAATTTCTGCAGCTTCTGCGATTCGTTTTCGATCCGGAAGTGGTAGTTATGATGGAGGTTTTGAAAGAATATTTATTGATAATATTGTAATTACTGCCACTGCACCTACAACTCCAGAAATATCTATAGATGATGTTACAGTTAATGAAAATGCAGGAACTCTAGATTTTACAGTTTCTCATACAGGAGGAACAACTAGCGGAAGTTTTACAGTTGATTTTGCAACCGCCAACAATACAGCAGTTGCACCAGGAGATTTTACTGCATCATCATCAAATATTACGTTTACAGGAACAACATTAAGCACGCAAACTATTTCTATACCTATAATAGATGATAATTTTGCAGAAAATACTGAAAATTTCTTCGTAAATATAAGTAACCCCAGTGATGGGTCCGTAAGTATTACAGACACACAAGGTATAGGAACCATTAATGATAATGACACTGCTTCTATTGCTATTAATGATATTACTGTTAATGAAGGGGATGGTACTGCCACATTAACCATAACATTATCAGGCGCTAATGTATCTGGTGGTTTCTCTATTCCTTTTACTTTTGCCGATGGCTCTGCTACAGATCCTGCCGATTATACATCTGCCGGTGCTACAGCTTCGCCAATTAATTTTGCGGGTACTATAAACGAAACACAACAAATAACAATTCCGATTATTGATGATACGGATTTTGAAGGAAATCATAACTTTTTTGCGAATCTAGGAGCTGCAAGTAACCCTTTGGTCACAATAGTGGATAACCAAGGACAAGTAACCATTCAAGATAATGAAGCTGGTATTAGTATTGGAGATCTCGCATCTATTAATGAAGCTGATGGTACTGCTACTTTTATTGTTACTCATTCGGGAGCAAATGTTCCAGGAGGTTTTACAATAAGCTATACCACAGCAAACAATACAGCAACGACACCTAGTGACTATACCTTAACCAGTTCCCCTCCCCTTCTTAACTTTTCGGGGACTAGTGGAGAAACACAAAATATTGTGGTGCCAATTATTAATGATACCACAGCAGAGGCGACTGAAACATTTTTTGTAAATCTTAGTAGTCCAAGTGACCCAACAGTTATAATAACAGATTCGCAAGGGCAAGGTACTATTATAGATAATGATTTAGCATCTATAGCTATTAATGATGTTACCGTTAATGAAGGTGATGGAACTGCTACGTTAACCGTAACATTATCAGGGGCTAATGTCTCTGGTGGATTTACTGTTCCTTATACTCTAGCAAATGGTACTGCTACAGATCCCGCTGATTATACAGCTGCAGGCTCTACAGCTTCCCCGATTAATTTTGCGGGTACCATTAATGAAACACAACAAATAACAGTTCCTATTATTGATGATAGTGATCTAGAAGGAGATCATAATTTTTTCATCAATCTTGGTACTCCAAGTAATGCACTTGTTACGGTAGCTGACAATCAAGGAGAAGTAACCATTCAAGATAATGATGCAGGAATTAGCATTGGTGACCTTGTATCTATTGGTGAAGCATCTGGAACTGCAACTTTTACGGTTACACATTCTGGAGCCGATATCCCTGGTGGATTTACGATAAGCTTTGCTACAGCAGATAATACAGCAGTTGCACCGGGAGATTATACTGCAACCAGCTCCCCCCCACTCCTTAATTTTTCAGGAACCAGTGGGGAAACACAAAATATTACAGTAACCATTATTAATGATACTGATACAGAAGGAAATGAAAGTTTTTTTGTTAACCTTAGTAGTCCAAGTAGTCCTTCAGTTACGATAACCGATTCACAAGGTGTAGGTACCATTATCGATGACGAAGTACCATTTATAATTACAGACCTTGTTACAGACAATACTTGTAGTGGTTTTTTTGTTGATTCTGGGAGCTTTAATGGTCAATACGCAAATAATGAAAACATTACCTATACACTTTGCCCAGATACACCTGGCTCTACACTCGTATTGAATTTTACATCATTTGATGTGGAAAACAACTTTGATTTTTTAACAGTGTATGATGGCACAACTACAACCACATTAATTGATATTTATCACAATGGCAATGCCCCTAGTACTGTATTACCTATAATTTCTACAGATCCTTCCGGTTGTTTAACTTTTGTTTTTACTTCAGATTTCAGTATTGTTGAAGACGGTTGGACTGCAAACATTTCTTGTGCTACATCATTTTTAAGTGTTAATGATATAACAGTAAATGAAGCTGCCGGAACCGCAACTTTCACAGCCACTCTTAATGGTGCTACAGGAGGTCCTTTTTCGGTAGATTTTAGAACAGAAGATGGGACTGCTTTTGCAGATTCTGATTTTACAGAGAGTACAGGTACTTTAAATTTTGCAGGTACCAACGGTGAAACTCGAACAATTACAGTACCTATTATTAATAATACCTTTGCCGAAAATAATGAAAACTTTTTTGTCGTTTTAGAAAATGTAAGTAATCCATTGGTAGGATTAATTCCAGGGACAGGAACAATTACCGATGATGTTGGAGATACTCCTGTAAGCGACGATGTACCCTTAACACTTTTTGATGAATTTAATGGGTATTTTGATTACGCATTAACAGCAGGTACTTTAAGAACTGAGGATGAATCTAGTGATCCTTGTGCTATTACCGATTCATCATCTAACGTTCTTACTACTTCGATCCCAGCAGGATCTACCATAGAAAATGCTTATTTATTATGGGGGCATTCTAGTACTGCAGCAGATGACGTTGTTACTTTTGAAGGACAATCTGTAACCGCTAGCACTATTAATTCGGCTGGTGGTGGCGCTTTCTTTGGAATGGTAGCCGACGTAACAACTATTGTTCAGGGCATTCCCGACCCTTCTACCAATACTTATGATTTTACAGACCTAGTTATTGATAATAAAACATTATGTAATAATACGACCGTATTTGGAGGGTGGGCATTATATATATTTTATACAAACCCTGCATTTCCTGCGGTTAGTATCAATATGTACAATGGTTTTGATGCCGAATCTAATAATACAACCAGTTATACATTAAGTGGGTTTTATGCTATTGGTTCTACTGGTTCTAAAACTTCAGTGTTATCCTGGGAAGGAGACGTTGCAAGAACCGGAAATGAAGTAATATCTGTTACTACTGGTTTAGGGACTACTACTCTACTTGGTGATGGAGATAACTCTGCTGTTCTTGAAAACGTATTTAATGCTACTATATACGACGATACAGCGGTTCCTATATTTGAAGACACCTCTTTATTTGGTTTTGACTTAGACACGTATGACATCTCTTCTTTAATTGCACAAGGAGAGACAACGGCAACAACACAGATACAAACCGGTAATGATCTTGTAGTTCTTAATTCTGTATTACTAAAAGTACCTAGTAACTTGATTACCGGTACCGTTTTTGAAGATATTAATTACCCAGGGGGTGTTGGAAGAGATTTAGCTACTTCTTCTGGCGTGGGTATCCCTGGAGTAACCTTAGAATTATATGACAATCTAGGTGTTTTGCAAGAAACCACAACGACAAATGCCAGCGGAGATTATACTTTTGGAGGGATGGCAAATGGTTCCTATAGTGTTAGAGTTGTAAATGGTGGTCTTCCTTCAACACGCGGTGGTGGTACAAGTTGCCCAACATGTATTCCCATACAAACATTTAGAAGAAATTATGTTACAGGAGGCACTTATACAGATATTACCAATGAAATTGGAGGAGCTAATCCTGCAGGAGCAGATGTTGGTATTGGTGTTTTAACTGGAGCACAAACTATTTCAACAGCTTCCATTGTAAGTGAAGGAGTTGTAGATTTTGACTTTGGATTCAACTTCAACACCATTGTAAATACTAACGAAAATGGACAAGGGTCATTAGAACAATTTATAGTAAACTCTAACAATTTAGACGAAACCGGTTTGAATATAGAAGCGAACAGTATTTTTAATCCTGCCGCAGGAGAAGATACTTCTATTTTTATGATCCCTCCTACAGGTGATGCATTGGGAAGAACAGCAGATGGAAATTTTACCAGTGGATATTTTAATATTGATATTGGAAACGGTGTTAATCTATCTGCAATTACTAGTGACAACACACATATCGACGGAAGAACACAAACGGCATACTCTGGTGATACCAATACAGGTACAATTGCTCCTTCACAAACAAATGTTGGAGTCTCTGTCACAGCATTACCCACTTATAATTTACCAGAAATTCAAATTGATGGTTCTACGCTGGGTGATGTGTTTACAGTACAAGCTAATGGTGTAACTCTTAGAAATATGGCAATCTATTCTAGTGGAAATGTAGGTATTCAGAATACTGCTGGATCTGTAGCTGACCCTCTTGTGGTAACCGAAAATTTAATTGGGATCAATGCCGATGGTGCGATAAGTAATCGATTAAGCAGAGGTATTAGAGTTTCGGGTAGTGCAGTCACGCAAATTACTAATAATTATATTTCGCAAAACAGTAGCACCGGTATTACTATTAGTGGTGGTACTTCTACTATCATACAATTTAATGCGATGGAATCCAACGGAACCAATTCTTGTGCTGATGCTATTGAATTAGGTTCTGGAACAGGAGTATCTGTCCAGTTTAATTTAATTAACAATACCGCTGCTATCGGTATTGAAGGGTGGCAATACCCAGGAGGTGTCACCATTAATGAAAACACCATTACAAATTCTGGTCTGAACGGTGGATTATGTTCTGGATCAATCGAAAACAGTGGAATAAGATTATATGGAAATAACTCTTCTATCACTTCTAATATTATTACAAGTAGTGGTGGTGCAGGAGTTGTTATCACAGGAGGCAATACTTCTGGTAATTTGATTTCGCAAAATTCGATATATGCAAATGGTACTTTAAATCCCTCATTAGGAATTGATATTGATCAAGCTACAACAGGTAACCCTTTAGGTGATGGAGTAACTCTAAATGATAATGGAGATATAGATGTGGGCCCCAACGAAAGTATCAATTTTCCGGTTTTCGAATCTGCATCGATATCTGGTACTACCATGACAGTAGTAGGTTGGTCAAGACCTGGTGCTACTATCGAATTTTTCCTAACCGATGTTAGCCAAGGAAGTGCAACTGCCGGAGACAATCAAGTTGGTGGTGTATCCCAAGACTACGGAGAGGGGCAAATATTTTTAGGAGCCGCTACAGAAGGTAGTGGATCAGATTCTGATGTAACAACTTCTACGTACAATGATGCAGATGGTAATACAGATAACACAAATAGATTCAATTTCACAATAACATTAGCATCTCCAGCACTAGTAGGTAGTATGATAACAGCGACCGCAACAGTAGGTAATTCAACTTCTGAATTTGGAGGTTCTATGGCATTAACAACAGGAACAATAATTACAAATAGAAAAATCACTTATAGAGTGAGGCAATAATAAATTTAGAAAATTAACGGTAAACACTAAAAAAACCCCTTTATCCTACAAAAACTACATTTCATCGATACTTTTACGCTTTTTATCGTAGTTATTTTACGGTTATAACATTTTTTTTAGTATTTTTACCTTATACCAATTACTGTAATACCGTAACTACGGTGCAGAAACCTAAAAATTATGAAAAAAATAGCCTTTATAACTGTTTGTTTATTGACGAATATTTCCCTTGCACAGGAAGCATTTCGCAATTTTGGCAATGTACAGATACATGACCTAGGGCAAGTAGGGTTCCATATCGATGTGATTAATGATGGAACTTTTGATCAAAACAGAGGTTTTGCAGGTTTTTATAATACAATCAATAGTTTAACCATATCCGGAAGCAATCAACCTATTTTTTATGATATGGAAGTTAATGTTATAGATGATTTATTTCTTAACGTAAATGTGGGCGTAGCTAATTTTCAGGAATTCGTAAACGGTAGAGTTCAAACACCAAGAGATCAAAAAGATATATCCTTACACTATATAAATGACGCTCCATATATGGGCGAAAATGATACCAGATATGTAGATGGTTATTCATCTATAACAGGAGTTCTAGACTTTACTTTCCCTATAGGAGATGATTTCAGACTTCGTCCTATGCGTATTGAAACAAATGCTGCTGTAAACACTGCAAAAGGAGCTTATTATTTTGAAAACCCTAATACACCAAATTTTTTCTCTGGTAGCTTTGATACAGACAATTTTGATAATTTACTTTATGGTGTAAGTAACTTTGAGTTTTGGGATTTAGATGGTACTACAGAAACTCGTGTAACACTTACCTGGGATGATAACAGTAATATCCCAACTTTGGTAGACAATCTTGAAAATTTAAGAGTTGTTGGATGGGATAAAGCCACAAATCGATGGGTGAACCTTGGAAACACTTCTTTTACCGGTGATCTTAATAGTGGTGAAATCACATCTGATCTTATCATACCAGACAACTATGAAATACTTACTTTCGGTTCTTCAGAGATTTTATTAGACGGTGACCTTGAGGTATTTACAGGAGTATCACCTAATGGAGATGGTGATAATGATACATTTATTATCCAAGGTATTGAACAATTTCCTGATAACGAATTAGCTATCTTTAATAGATGGGGTGTAGAAGTATATCGTAAAAAAGGATATGATAATTCTTGGGGAGGGATTTCTGAAGGAAGAACTACTATTGCTAAAGGAGAAGAACTTCCTGTAGGAACTTATTATTATGTTTTAAAACTTGGTAGTGGACAAAAAGATCGTGCAGGATACCTATATATTAATCGATAATATATTTGTTCATACGGTATAATCTAATGACAATTTCTTATTGTGCCTAGTTTTAAGTAAATTGATGGTTTAATTAAAATATTGTTATGATTAGAAGACTACTCTTTATTCTACTTATTTTACCTGGATTTGTATTTTCTCAAATAGACGCGCTCTCGGTCATGGGATTACCAACTAGTGCCACCATAGTAGAAATGAATGGAATTACAGGAGCGGCAACAGGATCTATTCTATACAATCTTGAAGATAGTAAAATCTATGTTTTTGATGGCACCAATTGGGTATCTACTTCTAATGATAATTGGTTAGTCGATGGAAATACCGGGTTGCCAACCACTTCTTTCCTAGGGCATATCGATGATATTGCTATGGAAATTAGATCTAACAATTTACCTCTATTACAATTTGGACGCAGACAAACTTTGGGTCTAACTGCAGCACTTCCAGATTATACCGATAATGATCAACCTTTGGTTCATGTCAATGGCAATGGTACTACATCTGCACTTCAGTTTAGAGCACCTGGAGGATCTTTCTACCAACCAATGTTCTTTACAACCCCCAACGGAAGCTTTCGATTAAAAGGTAGTGCAGGAATAACTGATATTTTTGAAATAGGGTCTGCAGGCCCTAACAATGATGGTCGATTAGAGTTTACCGTTGGTGATGATGGTGATGAGCAAATTGTATTTAAACGATATGATTATAGACGTGGACAATTTCATAGAGAATTTTTTAGAGTACAAGGAAGTAATAATACTGCAGATGCCACCACTCGTTTTGGGATCAATCTAAACACACAAGAAGTTCCGATAGATAGTGATTATGATGACCCATCATCTGGGTTTACCATGGCCAATTCTACGCTTCAGCTCGAAGGGTCTTTTGCAACATCAATTTTAAGCACTACAGGAAACCTGACCTTGACCGAGGATCATCATACCATTCATATTATAGGAGCTCATAACATCACACTTCCCGCCGCCAATACTTGTGAAGGTCGAATGTATGTCATAAAAAATAGTACCAATGCCAATAGAACCATTAGCACATATAGAGATCATACCAATGCTAACCAAACTACTATTACTTCTGAAACTATTCTATGGATCAAAAGTGATGGCACAAACTGGCAACAAATAAATAATATCGGAGGAAGTAGTTCTGGTACTTCGCCAATAGTTGCATTGGGAAAGATAGCAGGTAATGGAACCAACTTAAAAACTCAAGGGGCTTCTGCTGTAAGAAATGGGGTTGGTAATTACACGGTTACTTTGGGAACCGCAAGATCAAGTAGTAATTACATTATTCAGTTAACTGTTAACGATCCAAGCGTTTTTCAGTCTTCGATACAAGTAACGAATCAAACAACAACTACCTTTACGGTTCAAATATATGTAAGACTTAACGGTAATACAACGTTATTTATAGATGATGCGGACTGGTATTTTACAGTGAGTGATTTTTAAATCTTCCTCTTTTCGAAAAAATGTTTTTAGGACATAACAAATAGCATTTGTGATTTTTTATTAATTGCCAAATTCTAATGATGCTAGTCTGCAAAAATAATTATACATTTATGTTTTTAGATGTATATGCAACCACTAATTTTTACATCTATTTAAGTTAAAATAAAACACAGAATCAAATAGCACAAAAATGAAAGAAAAATCAGGAAAAATACAAGATCTGATCGATAAAAAATTTATAGAAGAACGCAGTGTATTTCTTTGGGGTCAAGTAGACGACAAGTCTGCCAAACATGTTATTGACCGACTAATGTACCTGGATATGATAAGTAATGATGAAATCAAATTATATATAAATAGCCCTGGTGGATATGTAACTTCGGGATTTGCTATGTATGATACGATAAAAAGTTTAAAAAGTCCCGTTTCTACTATATGTACCGGGTTAGCAGCATCTATGGGGTCTATTCTTCTAAGTGTTGGAGAAAAAGGACGTAGGTTTATACAACCTCATGCAAAAGTAATGATTCATCAACCTAGCGGTGGTGCCAGAGGTCAAGCTTCTAATATTGAAATTCAGGCTACAGAAATTGTTAAAACGAAAGAATTAAGTGCTCAGATTTTAGCCGATAACTGTGGTCAGGACGTTGAAAAAGTTCTAAAAGACTTCAATCGTGATTATTGGATGGATGCAGAAGAATCTTTAGCATACGGAATTGTAGATGGAATTGCAGAATAAATCTTATTTATAATTTTCAGAAAATAGTATTGTATAAAATTGCCGTATGAGAAGAAAAGATTTTATTAGTATAAGTTCATTAGCAATGGTTGGAATGTCATTACCAATCTTTGCAATGAAACAATCTAATTTTTCTACGGCAGATTTGATGGGAAAAAATAATCCTCCGCTTTTTGGTGACGGTTATCGCCTTAGGAAGCAAGCACATGATGCTTTTCTAAGAATGAAAACTGAAGCACTAAAAAGCGGATTTGATATCAAAGTAGTTTCTAGCTATAGAAATTATGCGCATCAAAATCGAATATGGGAAGGTAAATATAAAAGGTTTACCACTCAAGGATTATCTCCTCTCAAAGCAATCTCAAAAATCATAGAATATTCTACTATACCTGGCACATCCAGACATCACTGGGGGACGGATATCGATATCGTCGATGGGAGTGCCAAGCAACCCAAAAACTTACTATTAGCCAAACATTTTGAAGAAAATGGCCCGTTTTGTAAATTTAAAGAATGGTTAGATCTACACGCTGCCGATTTTGGTTTTTTTCTGGTATATACAGATCGTATAGACAGAAAAGGTTTTAAATACGAACCTTGGCATTACTCCTATGCTCCTCTCTCTATACCTATGCTAAAAGACTATCTAAAACTAGATATAGCCTTGGAGTTAAAAAAAGCTAATCTACTGGGGGATGCTCATATCACAGAAAACTTTATAAAACAATATATTAAAGATAATGTATTGGACATTAATCCCAAATTATTACAAAACCCGTAGGTTTTATATACTAAAACGGTTGTAATTCAGTTATTTAATAAAAAACCCCTTTCTATGAACAATTCTATGGTTAAATACCTATGTATCATGCTACTTATATGTGGTATTGTATCCTGTACCAAGGATAATGATACAACCCCTGAAGATGAAAACCTTGTTACCACCTCCCCCGAAGAAGCTCTTATTACCAGTGAAATATTAAAACTTGTAAATGAATATAGAGCAGAAAAAAAATTAGCCGCCTTAGCATCAAATGAAATAGCCGATCAATTAGCAATAGAACATACACTATATATGATTGCTCAAAAAAAAATTAGTCATGATGGTTTTTCTGAAAGAGGAGATGAGTTAAGAGCGCAAGTAAATGCTTCTGGTTTTGCCGAAAATGTAGCAAGTCATTATCGAGATGCCGCCAGTGTTGTTAACGCCTGGATTGAAAGTGATGGGCATAGAGAAAATCTCGAAGGTAATTATACCCATATAGGTATCGCCGCTATTAAAGATGACGATGGAAATTATTATTATACACAATTATTTTATCTATAAACCTACCGCGCTAACTCAACTATGCTGTGGTTAGCACTAAAAGCCCGTTTTGTAATTCAAAACGGAAGCCTCTAGTGGTTGCTTACTAAAAAGTGTTATTTACATTTTATTAGTAAGCAACTTTTATATTTACTAACTTTATATTTGACTTTTTAATCATAAATTAATTTATTGATGAGACGTGGTGGTTTAAAAATTAGAATTTTGATAGGTATAGCTATTGTTGCATTTGCTTTTATTAAGAAATGCAATAATAAAACCTTAAACCCTTACACCAACAAGGTACAAAACATAAATATGACCAGTGATCAAGAGATTGCAATAGGTCTACAAAGTGCTCCCGAAATGGCACAGCAACACGGTGGACTATATCCTGATCAAAAGCTACAAAGTTACATTGATATGATAGGTAATAAACTTGTAAATTCTAGTATGGCAAAACAAACACCATATAGATACGAATTTCATTTATTAGCAGACCCTAATACAATTAATGCATTTGCACTCCCTGGTGGTCAAATATTTATTACCTATGCATTGCTATCCAAACTAGAAAATGAAGATCAGGTAGCAGGTGTTTTAGGTCATGAAATTGGTCATGTATTAGGAAGACACTCTGCAGAACGAATTGCTGAACATGAATTTTGGAAAACCATATCTACGGGAGCTTCTGTAGGAGCTGATATGGGAGGGTTAGTTAATGGTATAGGAAAAAATGTACTTTTGGGTAATGGTCGTGGCGACGAATTAGAAAGTGATAAATTAGGGGTGTTATTCATGATTAATGCTGGATACAACCCTGAAGAAATGATCGATGTTATGAAAGTCCTTAAGGCAGCAGCGGGTCCCAATAGAACTCCAGAGTTTCAAAGTACCCATCCCGACCCAGATAATAGAATAGAAAAGATTAGAGAAGCTATTAGAGAATATAGTAAAAACTAAAGAAAATTGCGTTAGCTTTTATAATAAAAAAAACCATTAGCATAGTACATATTCTAACGGTTTTTTCATTTTGACAAAATGTTATATTATTAACATTGAAGGATTTATAGGTTACTCTGTAAAAATACAAAGCTATTCTCAAAAAAACATCGGTAATTGTATAAACGGCACATATTAGTACATAAAAGTACGTTTTGAGTGTATTAAGTGTTATTACGCATAAAATATATGGTTAAAACACAAAATAAAAACCCACCTACCATTTTAAATTGGCAGATGGGTCCTAAACATTACTAAATTAATCCTACAGTTATTCTATTAAGACAATTCTTCTAAAAGTGCTATAGCTTCTTTTGCATTAGAAATTTTTGCAAATTTCATAGCATTAAAACCTTTACTATCTCTTGTCTTAACATTAGCTCCTTCTTTAACAAGTAGCTTAATAATTTCGATACGATTATGACGTGCGGCATACATTAATGGTGTCATACCATGAGATTTTTCATTTACGTCATTTCCTAGTTCGATCATTTTTTTGACAACTTCAAAATCCCCTTTTATAATAGCCATACAAAAAGGAGTCGTTTTAGTAGTCACTTCATAATCTAATGAGCTAGTAGTCTTCAAATTTACTTCTGATGCAAAACTTACAGAAGTAACACAAATAGCCATTAAAATGGCAAAAACAGTTTTTTTCATAATGAATTCGTTTTAAAATTATTTTGATTGATACTTATAAGACATCAAACTGTAAGTAACTGTTACACTATTTTTGATTATATAACAGATTTTTAACTTTTAGAGTTTTTAGTAAGAAATCCTATAGAAAAATAAAACATTAACGAATTAAAATAATTATAAAAAAAAAACCGCTTTCTAATTAGTAAACATAGAAAGCGGGCGACCATAGGTTAAGTATGGTACATTCGGGGTTTATTTTTTCTTAAGCTCTTTTAAGAATACAATGATATCATTTGCATGAGATAATTCTGCATAATTCATAGCATTATACCCTCTAGCATTTCTGGATTTTATTCTTGCGCCATTAGCTATTAAAAGTTTGGCTATTTCAACCTTGTTATGTCTAGCGGCATACATTAAAGGAGTCATCCCATGAGAATATCCATTTACTTTAGAGCCAAGCTCTATCATCTTTTTAACCATTTCATAGTTTCCTTCGACTATAGAAATACAAAATGGCTCAACGTTGGTAATTTTGGTTTTGGTTACCTTATAGGTGTTTAATTTTTCATCTACTGGATCTCCAGCAAAACTAAAACTAACTACCATACACATTACTAAGATTGATAATTTTTTCATTGTTTTTTTCTTTCGTTTAATTTTAATGATTTGTGTAAGTCATTTTTTGACGGCGCAAATAAATTGCATAATTCACACATAAAAGCCTCAAATCCTTAGAATAACTTAATTTTAACCTTATTAACGTGATTGCGTTAATAATTTCACAAAAATTATCTTTTTATACAACATTTTAAAAAAGACCATTTACTCGCATATAAGCTAATAGTTTTGTGCGCTTATAAGCGATGTTGTACCTTTGGCGTTTCTGTATTTCTTTTAAGAATATTCTTAAAAAATAACGCCAAGTAGTACAAGATATATGAATAAGAAAGTAATTCTAATGATTCTCGATGGATGGGGTACTTCTCCAGATCCTAAAGTATCTGCTATTGACCATGCAAATACTCCGTTTATAGATAGCCTATACACAAAATACCCTACAGCTTCTCTTCGAACAGATGGTTTACACGTTGGTTTACCCGATGGGCAAATGGGAAATAGTGAGGTGGGTCATATGAATTTGGGTGCAGGAAGAATTGTATATCAAGATTTAGCAAAAATTAATCTGGCTATAGAAAATAATACTTTAAAAGACGAATCTGTACTAACAGCAGCTTTAGAGTATGCAAAAAGTAACAAAAAAAATGTTCATTTATTAGGTTTAGTAAGTGATGGAGGCGTACACTCTCATATCAATCATATTAAAGGTTTACTAGATGTTGCTCATTCTTTTGGTTTAGAGGATGTATTTTTACATGCTTTTACCGATGGACGGGATGTAGATCCTAAATCAGGAAAAGGTCATATTAAGGACATACAACAACATATGTCAAAAACCACCGGTAAACTTGCTTCTATTATTGGGCGTTATTATGCAATGGATAGAGATAAAAGATGGGAACGTGTAAAATTAGCCTATGATTTATTAGTGAATGGAATTGGAGAAAAAAGTACAGACCCTCTTGCTAGCATACAAGCTAATTATGACAAAGGTATTACAGACGAATTTATTAAACCTATTTTTGTAAACGAAAATCAAACAAAAGCAACAACCATACAAGAAGAAGATGTAGTACTATTTTTTAATTTCAGAACTGATCGTGGGCGAGAATTAACAGAAATGCTTTCTCAAAAAAATATGCCCGAGTATGGTACACAAAAAATGCCTTTGCATTATGTTACTATGACAAACTATGACGAAAATTTTAAAAACGTAAACGTCATTTATAATAAAGATAATATTACTCAAACTCTGGGAGAAGTGTTGTCAAAAGCTGGAAAAAAGCAAATTAGAATAGCCGAAACAGAAAAATATCCTCATGTAACTTTCTTTTTTTCAGGAGGACAAGAAGTTCCTTTTGAAGGCGAATCAAGGATTCTGAGAGATTCTCCAAAAGTAGCTACTTATGACCTAAAACCCGAAATGAGTGCATACGAGCTAAAAGATGCTTTATTACCCGAGTTACAACAAGGTAATCCCGATTTTATTTGTCTCAATTTTGCCAATGGTGACATGGTAGGACATACAGGAGTTATGGAAGCTGCTATCAAGGCTTGTGAGGCTGTAGATCAATGTGTAAAAGACATTGTTACGGTTGGGTTAGAAAACAATTACACCACAATTCTAATCGCCGATCATGGTAATTGTGAGACAATGGTTAATCCTGATGGTTCTCCTCATACTGCCCACACCACTAATCCTGTACCAATAATTTTAATTGACAAAGATCAAATCCCTGTAAATGATGGTATTTTGGGAGATATTGCTCCAACCATACTAGACCTTATGAAACTGGAGAAACCGGCTGCAATGACACAAAATTCGTTAATTAGCCAAATTAAAAATAAATTGAATCATAAAAAAGATGAGCCTGCTTCTATATAATACTCATCTTTTTTATGTTCTCACTCAAATTAAATGATATACTTAACACATTAATACTTATTATTGATTAATAATTAACTAATTGACACTCTATCTACGTAATGCATATCGCGATGCACTTGGTAGGGTTCTTAAAAACATTAACATCTCAAAACTTAACTTAAAAATGGGGTATAAATACTTCATGACTTACTATTTTTAGGATTATATACTTAAAGTTACGAGAGTAAAGAGGTTGGATTTAAAAAAATTAGGTGTGCAAATTATTACTATCGTTCAAACACCTATATACCCTTCGATAAAGAAAATAAACATTTTACTCAATTTTCATCTTTTCTCAATTCGTAGCGCTACTATGAAGTACAAAAAACACTTGAATTAATTAAAAAATCCTCATTTTTCGTATGAATCAAAAAAGTTTAAACCAGTTCATAGTATATTCGTAAACACCTAATTTTATGAATACCATGAAAAATGTAACCTTTATTATTTTATCTATATATTTTTTTTCTTGCGCCAGTAGCACTATAGTTACTAATGACAATACTAAAACAACTACCGAAAAGACAACTAACAAAACATCTTCTGCAATTTCTGGTGTCCAAACCCAACCAAAGATTTTGGTAGGAAAACAAGATCGAAAAGCATTAGAGCAAGCGCCTTATAGCAAGTGGTTTAACACGAATTACAAAGAATACAAAGTCGACACAAAGACTGTAGAACAACTAAAACCTTATCTAAAAGGCATTACTATAAAAGCTTTTATGGGAACATGGTGTAGCGATAGTAAAAGAGAAACGCCTACTTTTTATAAAATACTAGATCAGGCAAATTACGACTACAACAATCTAGAGTTAATTACTGTAACTCGTACAAAAGATACTCCAAAAGGGTACGAAAAGGGATTAGACATTGTTAGAGTACCTACTTTTATTTTTTATAAAGACGGCAAGGAACTGGGAAGGTATGTAGAATTTGCCAGAGAAACGCTTGAAAAAGACATGCTAACGATCACATCTGAGAAACCATATAAGCATTCCTACCAAGATTAAGGTTATTCTTTGTAAATTTGCCTTCTCGAATTTTGAACAGTTTATTAGCATATGATCATTACCAAAACACGTGAAGAGATAGAATTAATGCGAGAAAGCGCATTGATCGTATCCAAGACCCTAGGAATGCTGGCATCAGAAATCAAACCAGGTGTAACCACATTACAGTTGGATAAGCTAGCAGAAGAGTTTATTAGAGACCATGGTGCGGTCCCAGGTTTTTTGGGATTGTATGATTTCCCTAACACATTATGCATGAGTCCTAATGCGCAAGTGGTTCATGGTATCCCTAACAATACACCGTTGCAAGAAGGAGATATTATTTCTATTGATTGTGGTGCTCTTAAAAATGAGTTTTATGGCGATCATGCCTATACCTTTGCTGTTGGCGAGATTTCTTCAGAGGTAGAACGTTTATTGCGTATTACAAGAGAATCTTTATATGTAGGTATTGCCCAATTTAAACTAGGAAATCGCGTGGGTGATGTGGGATATGCGATTCAGAAATTTACCGAAGAAGCAGGATATGGTGTTGTTAGAGAGTTGGTAGGACATGGTCTTGGTCGTACAATGCATGAAGATCCCGAAATGCCAAATTATGGTCGACGAGGAAAAGGAAAAAAATTCTTAGAAGGTATGGTGGTAGCCATCGAACCTATGATTAATATGGGAACGCATCGCATCAAACAATTACAGGATGGATGGACCATTTTGACAAAAGATGGACAACCAAGTGCACATTTCGAACATGATGTAGCTATTATTGACGGACAACCCGAGATTTTATCTACATTTAAGTACGTACACCAAGCGTTAGGTATTGAGTCTGATGAAGAAGATGCTTTTAGACAAGAAATGTTGACTATATAGTAATTACAAACGAATATATAATTTGTATCTGTAAATGATTCTTGAGGTAAGCTCAAGAGGCATATAACAGAGAATGATTTTTAGAGTTACGAAGTAAGCTTCGAAGTATTAAAACTAAAATCTCGCTAAAAAAGTGGGATTTGTTCAATTATCTATTTTGAATGCCTTGCTGCACAACTTTTCAAAACAGAGTTTCACTAATAAAATCAAAGTAGTACGTTGTAAATCTTAAAGGTTTCTTCGTTTTTCTAACAATTAATCATGAAAAAACTCTTTAAATTCATATTAAATACGGTACCAAGACCTCTTTTAATTCGATTGAGTTATTTGATACGCCCTATAATTTCTTTTTTTCTAAAAGGAAATACTTATATGGATCCTATAGATGGAAAACGTTTTTCAAGATTTCTGCCATATGGGTATGGTAAGCAAAGAACCAATGTACTTTCTCCTTCTACGCTTTCGCTAGAACGTCATAGATTACTTTGGTTGTACCTTAAAGCAGAAACAAACTTTTTCACCACCCCTGCAAAGGTTTTGCATTTTGCTCCAGAACAAGCATTTTATAAAAGATTTAGAAAGTTATCGCATCTAGACTATACTACAACAGATCTTAACTCTCCATTAGCTGATGTAAAGGCCGACATATGCAACCTCCCTTTTGCAGATGATACCTATGATATTATTTTTTGTAATCATGTATTAGAACACATCCCAGACGACACCAAAGCCATGCAAGAACTCTATAGGGTATTAAAACATGGTGGTATGGCAATTTTACAAATCCCTCAAGAATTAGATCGAGAAATCACCTTTGAAGACAATACCATTACTGATCCTAAAGAGAGAGCTAAAATTTTTGGTCAATACGATCATGTTAGAGTATATGGTAGAGATTATTTTGAAAAGTTAAGGGCTATTGGTTTTAAAGTAGATGAAGTAGACTATACGGCTGTTTTATCTCTCGAAGAAGTGAAAAGATATTGTCTGGCTCCTGGAGAAATACTACCAGTTTGCTACAAACATTAATCATTAGAAAATCCATTTACAGCAAGCGTTTGTAACTGTTTTTGATCATCTTCATAAATAAGGTACGTTTTTAACTCTGGATGTGATTTCAAAAAGATTTTTGCTTGCTCTAGTCCCATTGACATTAGCGCCGTAGCGTATGCATCGGCATCCATACATGAGGCTGCAAGTATTGACACACTTAATAGCTTGGACTTATGAGGATATCCTGTTTTGGCATCAAGAATATGAGCATACCGATTACCTAAGTCATCTACTTTATATTTACGATAACTACCCGATGTAGCCATAGCCTCATTCTGTAGAGAAATTACTTTACTATAGGACTGTGTATCGTCAAAATTAGGGTCCTCTACCCCTATTCTCCAAGGTTTTTTCTTGGTTAAATTACTTCCTTTTCCACGAATCTCTCCTCCTATTTCTACCAAATAATTTTCAATACCTTTTGCTTCTATAAAGCTAGCAAAAACATCTACAGCATATCCTTTTGCCAACGCATTAAAATCGATATAAGTTTCAGGATGACTTTTGACAATTTTACTTTCTATTAATGCAACTTTATCCAAACCGACAGAAAGCATCAAACTATCGATTTTTAAGCTATCTAACGACGTTATTTTACCTTCTGGGCCAAAATCCCATGCATTTACCAAAACACCAATTGTGGGATCAAAAGCCCCATTGGTTGCCACGTGTATCTTCTTAGAAGCTTTAAATACATTTTTAAAATGCTCATCTACTGTAACCCTAGTATCTCCTTTATTAATTCTGGAAATATCTGAATTAGGCATGTATGTAGACATAGAGGTATTTATAACATCTATGATGCTATCATAAGAAAGCTTAAAGTCTATTTCTTCCTTCGCTATAAATTGGGCAGAAAAAGTAGTTCCAAAAGCTTCTCCTTTCACATAATTGAGGTATAATTTTGTTTCTTGTTTACAAGAAACAAGCACTATTAAAGCAGCAATAACAACGAAATTCTTAACCATTTTTATTTAATTTAAATGAGTTTCTATAACCTGAAGACCTGCATATTCTAGGATATATTCTTCATTAAGTAATATCGGTTTTCTAGGGTCTTGAGAGTTTTGTAGTCCTACTCCTGCATAAAACACTTTTGCCTCTTGCTCTCTTGCGTGTTTCTTAAAAGACTCCATCCAAACCATATCATAATTATGAGGATTGTCTGGATACGAAATTGCCTTTACCAACACGAAGTAACGCTGATTACTTTTATCAATACAAACAAATTGAGGGTGTTTTCCTAGGGTGCTGTTGATAGCAATAAACTCATACCCTTTTTCTTCTAATTCTTTCCCTACAATGTTCATTGCAAGGTTATGCAGTTCTTGTTTGGTAAGTATTCTTGTCATAGCCTGCAAAGATACTATCTAAAAAGTAAATTATAAACTATTTAAATCGTATAAACAATGCCTTATCAAAATAATAACTTGGTGTATCTACAGGGTTATTTTCATGAAACACATACCATGGAGAAGTCTCTGTATTTTCGAAATTTTTCAGCAGACAAACACTTTGTGCAGGGGTATTACCTTGCGCTAACAGGTACATTTTTGTTCCCTCTTCATTTATAATCTCATCAACAATGATCTCTATATGACCTGGAGTTCCTGGTTTAACAAGCATATCACCTATTCGAATATCTTTAATTGCTACTTTTTGAAGCTCATTATACATTGACAATGTCCCTGCATAGGTATATATCAAATTTAGATATTTATAAAAATTAGGTTTTGAGTGATTGGCTGTAGCAGTTTTATGAAAGGTTACTTTATTTCCTTTAACCTTTGGTCTAAATCCAGCTGCATATTTTTTCCAGGAACAATAATGACCAGATGTAAACTTAAATCCAATCTCATCTTTTCTATTAGCATTCCAAAGGTATTCTGATCGTATTCTCATAAGTGCATCGGCGCACTGTTGAAGCCCATTTGCTGGCACTGGCACTTCTAGAATAGCCTCATGCCAATGTTGTGCAAAATATTCACTATCGTCATAGTTAATGATTTTACTACCATAAGGTTTTAGTTTATAGTTACGTAAATATTCTGCAAAAGTACCACGATCATAAGCTACTCTTTGATACCCTTCTGGAACCATCACCCGTGTAACAATAGAATCACCTTTTGTGTTTATATAATCAGGTTTAACCACTGCATTCACCACCACTCCTTTTACCTGATTAGCCACTACGGCTCCCGTTCTGGTTTTCTTTAATAACACTACAATGGTTATTGCAATTATCAGGGATAAAATATATTTTTTCATAGTTTTAATAGTATCATTTTATACAGTATCTGAAACTAACACTCCAAGAAATCCCTCCAATATATGCTTAATAACTATAAATATACCTTACAATACTATCAATTTATTACAGTATTATACACCTACTCTTGCAAGGATATCACAATGGATTTATATTCAACTAATTTGTCCTTATAATTTGCTTCTATTTTACTTCCATAATTAACCATCCAGGAAGAACCAAAGTCTAATTGTTTCAAATCAATATTTTTGGTATAAAATCCACTTGTAGGATCCTTCCCTTCTTTATCATCTTTATCTACTACAAAATGAACTGCTTCAACAAGTGAATAATACATATTTCCGTCATCTATTTCAGATTTTTTTACACTTTCTACAACTTTTACTAATTTATTAGGATTCTTTTTATACGGAAGATATTTTTCGTTTTTTTCCTCTTTATTAATTACAAAAAACTCTCCATAAGAATTAAAAAAAACGTCCATTTCAGCAACAATAAATTCCTCAATACCTTTTTTTGTATTAAACCCGTATTTAATAGTATTAATAGGTATCGAGATATAAGAATATAAAATCCTTCCAACTGGAGCCAATTTTTCGTCTTTATATTTAATCTCTGAGAAAAAATAATTTTCAATTTTACGTATCGACTGTTTATATTCCTTACTTACTGCTTTCCTATTTAAAAGTTTTAATGAATAATCATTTTTATTGAATGCCAATTCAAAATTAAGATATTCTATCTCAGGCAATACATTTGCAATATTTTTATATGCATACCATGTTAATGTATAACTTGGATTTCTATATTTAACATTAATGATATAGGCTTCATCTGTCTCGCTTTTTACATCTATAATTGTCTTAGAACTTGAAACTTTACTATGTACACTATCTTTTTTTCTTATGATTTCTTTTTCTTCTTTTAAAAAAACCTTATGATCTCCGATTGTCCACTTTGGAATAAACTTTTTTTTCAAATCTTGCCCATTTACAAAAAAGCAGATGAATAAACTAAAAAATAAAGTTCTTATTATGTGTATTGATTTCATACGTATTCTTAATTTTTAAATGTTAAACAAAACTAAAAAAACCAACACATAAACATGCATCGGTTTTTAAAATCTTATTGATCATTATCGTTGGTTTACCCGCCAAAATCATCAAATCTTATATTCTCATCTGGAATCCCGAAATCTTCACCCATTTTCTGAACAGCCTTGTTCATTAATGGTGGTCCACAGAAATACAATTCTATATCTTCTGGAGCATCATGATGATTTAGGTAATTATCAATAACACAGTTATGAATAAACCCTACAAATCCATCACCTTCTGTATCGTCTATATCTTTTTTAACTTTCCAGTTATCTTCTTCTAATGGTTCTGAAAGTGCCAAATAAAACTTGAAATTAGGGAAATTCTTCTCTAGGTCATAGAAATGGTCTAAGTAGAATAGTTCACGCTTAGAACGTCCTCCGTACCAATAAGTTACTTTTCTTCCCGTTTCTAAAGTTTTGAATAAATGATACAAGTGAGAACGCATTGGTGCCATACCGGCTCCTCCTCCTACATACAGCATTTCTGCTTCAGATTCGTTAATAAAGAATTCTCCGTAAGGCCCAGAAATCACCACTTTATCACCTGGTTTTTGAGCAAAAATATAAGACGAAGCAACTCCAGGGTTTACATCCATCCATCCATTTTTAGCTCTATCCCATGGCGGAGTAGCAATACGTACATTAAGCATTATTTCTCTTCCTTCTGCTGGGTAAGAAGCCATAGAATACGCACGCTCTACAGTTTCTGTGTTTTTCATTACCAAAGGCCACAATCCAAATTTATCCCATTCTGCCTGAAACTTATCTGGTGTTTCGTGCTCTTCTGGGTGTGCCGTAATATCAATATCGGCATATTTAATCTCGCACTGAGGTATTTCTATCTGTATATATCCACCTGCTTTATATCCCATATCTTCTGGGATACGTACAACGAATTCTTTAATAAAAGAAGCTACATTATAATTTCGTACTACTTCTGCTTCCCATTTTTTAATTCCGAAAACTTCTTCAGGAATTTCGATATTCATATCCTGCTTTACCTTTACCTGGCAAGCCAAACGAGCACCATGTTGTAATTCTTTTCTAGAAAAGTGAGGTGTTTCTGTTGGTAGTGCTTCTCCTCCACCCTCTAATACGTGACATTCGCACTGGATACAGGTTCCACCGCCACCACAAGCTGATGGTAAAAATATTTTTTCGTTACCTAAAGTCGATAAAAGTGTACCTCCAGAGGCTACTTCTATTTCCTTTTCTCCATTAATCTTAATCTTTACAGGTCCCGAAGGAAGTAACTTATCTTTTGCAAATAACAAAATCCCTACTAAAACAAGAATCAGCACCAAAAACGAAATTATGGTTATCGCGATTGTTCCACCGGTAGATGCTAAAAATATCATATTATTTAAGTATTGTAACGTTAGTATTTTCGGCTACTTTCTTTGTAGTCTTTTCTTCTTTCTCTGTTTGTACAGTCTTAGCTTCTTTTTTCTCTTCTTCCTCTCCACCTGTTAACATTCCACCAAAACTCATAAATCCAATGGCCATTAATCCAGTAAGGATAAATGTAATCCCTAATCCACGAAGTGGTGCAGGCACGTTAGAGTATCTAATTTTTTCACGAATCGCAGCAATCGCAAGAATTGCTAAAAACCATCCGATTCCAGATCCTATACCATAGACTGCTGCATGAGAAATGGTAGCAAATTCTTTCTGTTGCATAAATAATGACCCTCCTAATATTGCACAGTTTACAGCAATTAGAGGTAAAAATATCCCTAACGAATTATATAAAGAAGGTGAGAATTTTTCTACTATAATCTCTACTAATTGCACCATAGTTGCTATGGTAGCAATAAATAATATAAATGTTAAAAAGCTTAAATCATAATCTGCATATTCTGGTCCCAACCATACCAATGCTCCTTCTCTAAGGATATACTTATCTAATAAAAAGTTAAGTGGTACTGTAATAGCCAATACGAATATAACGGCAGCCCCCAAACCAACGGCGGTAGATACCTTTTTTGATACAGCCAGGTATGAACACATTCCTAAAAAGAATGCGAATACCATATTATCTATGAAGATTGATTTTAAAAATAATTCTAAATATTCCATTTTTTTATCAGTTTTAGTTGAAGGTTGACGGTTGATAGTTTACTATACAACTATCAGCCAGCAACTGTGAACTCTCTAGTGATCTTCTATTAATGCTTTATTTCTACTTCTTTGAATCCAAATAATGATTCCCACAGTAATTAAAGCCATCGGCGCTAATACCATAAAACCATTATTCTCGTATCCGATAGCATACAATCCGGTTTTCTCGATAGGATCTCCTAATACTTTTATTCCGAATAAGGTTCCTGACCCAAGTAATTCTCTAAAGAATGCCACGATAATTAATAGTACTCCGTAACCAGCAGCATTTCCTACACCATCTAAGAATGATTTCCAAGGACCATTACCTAATGCAAAGGCCTCGAAACGTCCCATAATAATACAGTTAGTAATAATCAAACCAATAAATACCGAAAGCTCTTTACTTAATGTATATGCAAATGCTTTTAGTACCTGATCCACTATAATTACTAATGCAGCTACAACAACAAGTTGTACAATAATTCTAATCTTAGATGGAATGATATTTCTCATTAAAGAAATAACGACGTTCCCAATTCCTAATACAAAAATTACCGAAATAGCCATTACAATTGAAGGTTTCAATTGTGCTGTAATCGCCAAAGCCGAACATATCCCTAATACTTGAATAGTAATTGGATTATTATCTGCTAGAGGATCTGATAACAATTTCTTGTTTTTCTTAGAAAACAAAGGCTCTTTAGGTTCTTTAGCTTTCACTTTTTCTTCTGTTACTTCAGCCATCTGTTATTTTTTTAAAGTTTCGAAATAAGGTTGATACATTTTGATGCCTTTCTTTACCATTACCGTAACACCATCACCAGTAATTGTTGCACCTGCCATAGCATCTACTTCATTATCTGTTTTATCCTCATTCTTAGGATCAGCATTTCCTTTCTTTACAGTAATTCCTTTGTAAGTTCCTGATGCGTCTAATATACTTTCGCCTATAAAATCATCTCTAAAATAAGCCTCTTTTATATTAGCTCCTAATCCAGGAGTTTCTCCTTTATGATCAAAAAATGCTCCTTTAACAGTTTTAAATTCTTTATCCAAAGAAACATATCCCCAAATAGCATCCCAAAGTCCATTTCCTCTCATAGGAACGACGTAAAACTCTTCTCCATCTTTCTTTCCTATAAACAAAGGCATTTTTCTTTGATAATTTGCATCTTGCTTTATCTTATCATTCTCTTTCTTTACTTCTATATCAAATGCTTTAGAAGTTTTCTCTGCTTTGCTACCAACAATAATATATTGTTGATCTCCTACATATTGATCAAACAACTCTTGTGCTTTTTCTGCAGGAACAAACTCATTAGGGTCTTCTGCATCCGACACTCCCATAGCAAAAAGTATGTTTTGTTGTTTTTCTGTACGCTTATTCGCATCGATTTTCTCTTTAAGAGAAGATGCTGTAAAAGCTAGCAACGAACCAACCACTACCACCATAGCTACGGCAAAAATGATTGTATATGAATTTTTATCTGTATTAATTGCCATGATTACGCCGTTTTTAATTTTAAACGTTTCATTCTTTTCTTAATATTTCCTTGTACCACATAATGGTCGATAGTTGGTGCAAACACATTCATTAGAAGAATGGCAAGCATTACTCCTTCTGGATATGCAGGATTGAAAACTCGAATCAGGATTGATATAAACCCTATAAGAAATCCATAAATCCATTTCCCTTTATTGGTCTGTGATGCAGTTACTGGGTCTGTTGCCATAAAGACAACTCCAAATGCAAATCCACCAATAAGTAGATGATGCCAGAATTCTGTACTCATTAATCCGAAGAACTTGCTTCCTTCTCCTATCCATCCCGAGCTTACTACTCCATTAAAAATTAGTCCCATTACCAAGGCTCCAATAGTAGCACTAAGCATGATTCTCCAGCTTCCTATTTTTGCAAAAACAAGGAACAACCCTGCCAATAAAATTAAAATGGTAGAAGTTTCGCCTACAGAACCTGGTATAAATCCTAAAAACATATCTGAAACACTATACTTAACTTCTGCTCCCTGGGCAAGGCTTCCTAAAACTGTTTCTCCAGAAATTGCATCTAATTGTGCTCCTCCTGCTATTTCATTGGCTCTTTCTACCGCTCCATGCACCCATACTTTATCTCCTGACATCCAGGTAGGATAAGCAAAGAATAAAAATGCACGTATAGTAAGTGCAGGGTTAAGAATATTCATCCCTGTACCACCAAATACTTCTTTACCAATTACAACTCCAAAAACAACCGCTACTGCCAACATCCAAAGTGGCGTATCAATAGGTACAATAAGAGGCACTAACATCCCTGTAACAAGGTAACCTTCTTCTACTTCGTGTTTTTTGATAGTTGCAAAAATAATTTCTACTGTAAGTCCTACTACATAAGAAACAACGACTAACGGAAGTACTTTCCATAATCCAACAACCAAATTATCGAAAGACCAGAATACTGAGCTAAAAAAGCCATTACTCACTGCTTCGATTTCACCAGCTGCTAGGTGATGCTGATATCCTGCGTTAAACATTCCAAATATCAGACATGGCACCAACGCCATAATAACGGTATTCATGGTACGTTTCAAATCATCTACAGCTCTAATATGTGCTCCAGAATGAGTTGTTTCGTTAGGCATATACAAAAAGGTATGAATTGCATTGTATGCAGCAGACACCTTTGTATCTTTATACTTAAGTTTTAGTTTATGTAATTTATCTTTTAATCCCATAGCACTATCCTATTTCTTTTAACATTAAGTCCAACCCTTCTCTTATAATTTTTTGATGTGGTTGTTTAGAAACACATATAAATTCTGTTAGCGCAAAATCTTCGGGCGCTATTTCATACATTCCTAATTGCTCCATCGCATCCAAATCATTTACAGCACATGCCTTAAGCAATTGCAATGGATAAATATCAAAAGGAAAAACACTTTCATAGCTTCCTGTAACCACAAAAGCTCTGTGCTCTCCGTTAGTATTGGTATTTAAATCATATTTTTTATTGGGGAACAACCATGAAAAAGTAAATGCTCTTGAGGGAGATATTTTATCAAAAACTGGTTTATTCCAACCAAATAATTCGTAATCATCTCCTTCTGGTATCACAGATATGGTATTATGATAATACCCTAAATGACCATCTGGTTTTACATTGTCGCCGGTAAGCACATCACCACTAATCACACGAATATTACCTTCATCATTTACCCCAGAAGAATACACTACAGAAGCTACCTCGGCTCCTATTTTTGTTCTAAAGTATTTAGGTGTTTTTACCGATGAGCCTGCCAATGCAATAATACGTTCTGCATTATATTTTCCTGTCAACAACAGTTCTCCTATAATAACAAGATCTTGTGGGCTAACTACCCATACAATCTCTCCTTTGTTGATAGGATTGATTTGAGCAATTTGCACACTTACGTTTCCTGCAGGGTGAGGCCCTGATACTTTATGCACCTTACTATTATCTAACCCGGCTAATGGAGAATTTCCATTTTTACCAACAGAAACATGTACTTCTCCCTGGGTCAACTTGCTTAATGCCGTTATTGCAGTCTGAAGCTCTTTCTCTTTTCCTTGCAATACATAATCACTCTCTGCTGCCAATGGAGCTGTTGAATACCCAGAAACAAAAATTGCTTTTGGTGCCACATCAGGATTTGCAACTACATCATAAGGGCGTTGTTTTATAAAAGGCCAACAACCAGATGACAGTAAATGAGTCTTTATCTCATCACCGTTCATTGCATTTACGTCCTTTACTCCATAATCTGCATATTGTTGTTCCTTATCCGCAAGAATTTTGAAAGCCAAAATCTTTCTCTTTGCACCGCGAATAATTTCTACAATTTCTCCACTAACGGGAGAAGGGAAAAGTAAATTTTCATTGGATTTTGAGTGAAAAAGCGGTTCACCAGCTTTAACTTCTGTCCCTTGTTTAGCAACAACTTTAGGGATAATACCGTGAAAATCGTCAGGCTTAATTGCGTAAACATTACTTCTTGTAGCATCGGCAGTAACTTTTTCTGCCTCTCCTACCAGATTAATGTCCAAGCCCTTTCTGATACGAATGTCTTTTGACATATTTGTAGTCTATGTTAATTAACTAAAAAAATCGTGCAAATTTACTAATTAAAACACGTAAGTGAAAGCTGGTTTTGTTATAAGATTTTTATTTATATTCGTTCTAAATAATAAACCAACGTCGACTTATTCAATCAAAAAAAATCCAAACAACAATAAAATATGTAGATAAGCTGTTCTCATTATTCACCCTAATGAGTGCTTTTTACTTATATTTACCCTCGATAATTATCTTACAATGCTTAAACGATTAAAACAAATAGCACTCTTTTTATGTATCGTAATTCCTGTTCATTCATTTGGGCAGTCTGATCATTCTGAAAATATAACTGCAGCACATATCAAAACCATACAAATACATACAGGTGAAAAGTATGCAGGAATACCTCTCTTAAAACTGGGGAAACCCTTAAGAATTTCATTTGACGACATAAATGGTGATGAAGCAGATTACTATTATCGAATAACACATCATAACTTTGACTGGAGCCCCTCTGTTTTATACAAAAATGAATATCTAGACGGTTTTGACGAAATTAGAATTATAAACTACGAAAATTCTTTCAACACCCTAAAACTCTATAGCCATTACAACCTGAGTCTCCCAAACGAAGACACGAGAGGTTTTAAGGTTAGCGGTAATTATAAGTTAGAAATTTATGACGATGATGATGAAGTTGTTCTCACAAGAAAATTTATTATTTACGAGCCTTTAACAACTGTAAAGGTATATATAAAAAGATCCCGAAATCTAAAATATATTGACTCAAGACAATCGGTTCAATTTGAAATAGATTCTAAGGACATTATAAGAAACCCCAGACAGAATATAAAAACATTAGTATTACAGAATAATGATTTAAAAAACGCCATTACCAATTTAGTTCCTCAATTCACTATAGCCAATACATTAGTATATAAATATGATCAAGAATCTTCTTTTGGAGGCGGAAATGAATATTTATCATTTGATAGTAAAGATGTAAGAGCCTCTACGGTTAGTACTCAAAGTATCGAATTAAAAGATTTGTACAATAATTACTTATACCCAAATATAGTTCGGTCAAATAGAAGATATACTTATAACCCAGATATAAATGGAAGTTTTGTTATTCGAAATCTAGATGCTGAAGACAATACTACTGAAGCTGATTATGTTTGGATGCATTTTGTTTTAAAATGTTATGAATCCATTGGCGATGGTCAAATTCACTTATACGGAAATTTCAACAACTTTACTTTAGACGATTCTACAAGACTTTCTTATGACGAAGACAGTGGTTTATATTATACCAAAAGATTATTTAAACAAGGGTTTTACAATTACAAATACGTACTTTTAAAACCAGATAATACCATTGATTATGGTTTTATTAGCGGTGATTTTGACGAAACCGAAAATGAATATACCGTTATCCCCTATTACAGAGCTCCAAATTCACGTTATGATCGAGCCATTGGCAAAGGAACCGGAAACTCTGCCAACATCACTAATTAAATATCTTTTTAGCCCTATTCTTAACTAAAAACCTTCTTTTAATACAATACAAAAAGTAAACCAGCATATATGGGCATGAAAGACCAAGAAAGGTTTTTAAAAAAATACAGAGGAAACGAATGCCTTAATTGTGGTGTTCCTTTAGATATTATTGACAAATATTGTCATAATTGTGGACAAGCTAATACCACAAAACGACTTTCTTTTAAAGATTTTTTTAGTGAGTTTTTTGCAAGTATTTTCTCATATGACTCAAAGCTTCGACATACTGTAGTTGCCTTACTTTTTAAGCCCGGAAAAATATCCAAAGAATATATCGAAGGAAAAAGAATAAAATACTCTAACCCCTTTAGGTTCTACCTTAGTGTATCTATTATTTTCTTTATCATAAATGGTATGTTTATAGACTTTGACTACATGTCAAATCAATTAAATACTAAAGAAGCTAATACATTAAAAAAAGAGATTAAAACAACATCCAATAATGAGATCAATAACTCAGAAGAATCAATTTTCACACCTTATCTTACTTCTAAAGAAAACACATCTCCTGTTTATTATTCAGAAAGTCAACTAGACACCATGAGCGGTTTTGAAGATTTTAATAATCGTTTAAAAACATACACCAGGTATTACAAAAAAACGAATGAACTCTCTCCTGAAACCGCATTAGACAACCTGGGGCATGAAAAAAACTGGTATAACAAGTATCTTTATAAAAGAAGTTTAAAAACATATAAACTAAGTGACAATCCTATTGCTTTGTTCGAATTTGTTTTTAACAAACTTCCTTTTATCATTTTCTTTTTCTTACCTTTTTTTGCAATAGTCCTTTGGATATTTTATTTCAGAAGGTCATTTACCTACATGGAACATCTAATATTTACTTTTCACACCCAAACCATGTTCTTTTTTTTGATAGGAATCTCGTACCTAATAGATGAAATACTAGGTAATGAAACTGCTTTTCACATTGCGATAGTTACTTTTCTAATCTATCTATTTATTGCAATGCGTAAGTTTTACCAACAAAACAATGGTAAAACATTTTTTAAATTTATTTTCATTAACCTATCCTTTATTATTCTTGCGGGGATTGGATCAGTCCTAATCCTTGTAGGGTCTATTTTTATTTTTTAAAACAACCTCAACTCACCTTCAACACAATAAATCAATAAGTTACATCCAAAATAATAGTTAATTCCTTATAATTTTAGTTAAATATTATAATAAATTTTCTCTTTAAACAATAAATATGTTTTTAGATTGGTTTTGAGTAAAACACTCAAAACCAACTGAAAATGAAACCATTAACCAATAAATTTCTTATCGTAACGACTCTGTTATGTTTCTGTAACATATTATTTTCTCAAGTCACCTATCAATCAGCTTTTCCAAATCTAAATTTCGAATTTCCTGTAGAAATACAGTGTATTGATAACGAGACAGAACAAATGTTTGTAGTAGAGCAAAGAGGAAGAATAAAAGTATTCCCAAAAACAGCAACAGCTACCTCATCTCAGGTAAAAACCTTCTTAGACATTACGGATAGAGTTCAGTTTTCGAACGGACAGGAATTAGGACTCTTGGGGCTTGCTTTTCACCCAGACTATAAAAACAATAAATACTTCTATGTGTATTATACTACGAACAGTCCGGTTTCTGGAATTTCAACCCGAATGGTATTATCTCGATTTTCTGCCCAAGCAAACGATCCTACTCTGGCAGACCCTAATAGTGAACTGGTAATTTTTCAATTTGATAAAAATCAAAACAACAGTAATCATAACGGAGGTAAGATAGCCTTTGGTTCTGATTCATATTTATACATATCCTTTGGTGATGGTGGTGGCGGAAACGATCCCCAACGCAACGGGCAAAACAAAAACACGGTATTTGGAAGTATTTGTCGCATTGATGTCGATATTGACGGCAGCAATCCTATAGAAACCAATCCAGTTCTACCTAATAATAACTATGAAATCCCAAGTGACAACCCTTTTGTAGGCGTTGATGGATTAGACGAAATTTACGCCTATGGTATCCGCAACACGTGGAAATTTTCGTTTGATGCCGTTTCAGGAAAACTTTGGGGTGCAGATGTGGGGCAAAACGCTTTTGAAGAGATCAATAACATCGAAAAAGGTAAGAATTATGGTTGGAGTAGATTTGAAGGCAATTCGGTTGCAAACAGTAATGTTGTTATTTCTGGGCCTGTTGCATCTCCTGTTTTTAATTATAACCACAATCAGGGAGATGTTTCTATTACCGGTGGCTATGTTTATCGAGGCTCAGAAATAACTAGCTTAAACCCTGATATCAACTCTAAGTATATCTTTGCTGATTATGTAAGTGGTAGAGTCTGGGCACTAAACTACAACCCTTCAACAGGAGATGCAGACAGCACATTACTTTTTAAAACCGATGGATTGTTTGTATCTTCTTTTGGAGTAGATACTCTGGGAGAACTTTACTTTTCAAGTTATGGTACAAACGGAAAAATATACCAATTGGTAGATGGAACTACCTCTCCTACAGGAACCCAAGTAAATGGCATAGGCTCATGGGCCGCTTTAAATGAAGGTATAGATGGTATTGTGCATGCCATAGCTACCGATACAAATGGCAACGTATACCATGGAGGTGTTTTTAACAAAGCTGGTACAGTCAATGCAAAAAACATTGCAGTATGGAATCAAAATTCTGGTTGGTCTGCTCTGGGAGGTGAGATTAACGGAAGTATAAATGCATTAAAAACAGATACAAATGGTAACTTATATGCAGGGGGATCATTTACAAAAATTGGCGGTATTAATGCCAATCATATTGCTGTATGGAACGGCACACAGTGGTCTGCCCTGGGATCGGGAGTAGATGGAGCTGTAGCAGCGATAGAAATCCACAACAATACTGTTTTTGTTGGCGGAGTATTTAAAACTGCCGGAGGAACTGAGGTAAGAAACATTGCACAATGGAATTCAAACCAATGGTCTGCTCTCACCGATAGCAGCAATCAACAATCAGGAACCAATAATGAAATAAGATCTTTGGCTATCGGAAACGATGACATTCTTTATGCTGGTGGTAATTTTGATGAAGCAGGAGGAAATACAGCCAACAGAATTGCTACCTGGAACGGATCCAACTGGGGGACTCTGGGCATTGGAACCAGTGGTTTTGTAGAAGCCATTACAACTACCCCATCAAGTGTATTTATAGGAGGTAATTTTGCACTCGCAGGAGGAACTACGGTAAATCGAATTGCCAAATGGGATATCCAATCAAAAAGCTGGTCTAAACTTGGCAACGGGGTAAATAATATTGTACGCACTTTATTACATGACGGCACACATCTTTATGCAGCAGGAGCTTTTGATATTGCATCAAATAATACTAGCAATGATATCGTAAACAACATAGCGCAATGGAGTGAAAATGGTGGTTGGAAAGCAATGGGAACAAACACTAGTGTAGGTATAGATATTATTGTTAACGCAATGACATTCTCCTTAGACGATACACAAAAAATAATTGCAACAGGTAATTTTTCTAAAGCGGGGGCTATTACAGCTCATAACACGGCAATATGGACAAATTCTACAGATACATCCTGTACCGCCGTCATACCATCAGACATTACTTCTTCAGATATCAAAACTACCAGCGTGCAGTTATCCTGGAAAATCGTTACATCTGCAACCTATGATGTAAGGTATCGTGAAACAACAACCAATGACTGGGTTACCATTTCAACTGCAGAAAATACCTATAGCATAGAAAACTTAAAGTCCAACACCCCATATGAAGCACAAATAAGAAGTAAATGTCCCGACAATACTGTTTCTAATTACAGTAATTCTACTTTGTTTACCACTCTAAATGAGCAAATCAATTATTGCGAATCAAACGGAAATGATACTTCTTACGAATATATTGGAAATGTTACCATTGGAACAATTAATAAAACCTCAATGGCTGGCACCAACGGGTATAGTGACTTTACTTCAGAATCTACCGAATTATCAAAAGGAATTAGTAATAACATCTCTATAACGCCTATATGGCCCAGAACCACCACCTACAATGAAGTATATACCGTATGGATAGACTATAACCAAGACGGTAATTTTGCAGATCCAGGAGAACAGGTATGGAATACCTCTACAAGAGCAACTCCAGTAAATGGAAACTTTATAATACCCGATAATGCACAAAACGGACCTACACGTATGAGGGTTGTTTTGCAATATAACGGCACTCCAGCCCCCTGTGCTTCTTTTCGTTATGGAGAAGTGGAAGATTACAACATTATTATAAATGCAACATCAAAAACCGATCAAAAACCCGATTCAAAAACTTTAAATTTTAACATCTTTCCTAACCCAACAAATGACTTTATTCTAATAAAAACAAACCTATTAACCGACACGGTTTATTATATACAAAATCAAATTGGGCAAGTGGTCAAAAAGGGTAAAATCACTACAGAAGAAATCCATCTAAATGATCTAAGTTCTGGCTTATACCTTATCACAGTAGCATCTGGGAACAAATCAAAAACAAAAAAGCTAATCTTAAAATAAAACAAAAATGATAAAGAGGGTGTTTATAAAAAGAACACCTTCTTTGTTATCACAGGTATTATTTACATTTTACAAATAAAAAATTTGAGGTAAAACAATTGTTAAATTTCTGTTTATAAATCGATTATTTTCTATCTTAGCGGTAACGGATTCTATATATTTACATTTGTAGAATCTATTATTATATCACACCTATGGTTCAACAGATCACTAGCGGCATAAAAATTTCGGTAGATACTAACTTTGAAGGTACGTTCTACAAAAATCATAAAGTCCATTTTGCTTTTGGATACCGTATTAGCATAGAAAACCAAAGCAAGTACCCTGTACAACTTACTTCTCGCTTCTGGGAAATTAAAGACGCTCTAAATAATACTGAAATTGTTGAAGGAGAAGGCGTGATTGGCAAAAAACCCGTTCTTAAACCAGGTGAATCTCATACTTATAATAGCGGCTGTTTACTTAACTCACCTTTTGGATCTATGAAAGGGCATTATAACATGATTAATTTCACGTCAGCGCAAAAGTTTCAGGTGATGATTCCTAGTTTCAAACTGCTCGCTTCCTTTGCACTGAATTAACTGTTCTGCTAACTCGTTCTAGTTTTATTTTTTTACCACTTTGTTCTAAATGACAGTATTTACAATTAGAGTCATAAATAAACCTGTATGTTTTGGAAGCATCAAAATTACCCTCTACTACCTCGAACAAGCCATTAAAATCTTGCTTACCACATTCTGTATACCTTTTAATCTCAAAAACATTTTTCTCACAAGACTCTTCTAATATAAAATAAGCACTGCTCCCAATACCTTCAAGAAAGTGGGCATTCTCGCCATTTAACTCCCCATTTACCAAACTGTGAGTATTGTTTTCTGGAATATTTTGATCAAAATAATTTGTTAGGTTTTCCTTAAAAATCGACCCTGGATATATATCCATTACTCCATTTTCTACCTGATAAATTGGGTTTTCTAAACCAGCCTTAGCTACATTACCTAAGGGACTAGGAGTAAACAACTTATTTCTTAACAAAGGCTTTCTTATTTTTGGATGATCTGTTCCTGCCAAAATTGTGTCTGTCACAATACGCGAACAATTACTTCCTATTTTACCAAAGGCCTTGTACTTAACACTTCCCTGCTTTTGAATAGATAGCACAAAATCTCTGGAACGTTGGTAATCTATATAATCACAGACCGAAGCTACCAATCTACCACTCCCATGTGTTTTTTCAGGATTTGCTTCTAACCACACTAAAAACTCTTCTAAATTATCAAGTTTGTTACCTCTAGTTATTATTGCCTTAAAAGGGATTTCTAACTCGACATCTGTTATAGCACTTCTTACTCTACCATATCCATTAGGAGTAATATATCTTCCAAAATCAAAATATTCTGCTTTGCCGGTTTGATTTTCTATAAGAACAAAAGCCGCATGGCCGGCTTTGATGTAGTTTTTTTTTCCAAAACCCACTGCTATCAAAGCTTTTACAAATCGCTCATCAGAACATTTTACAAATGTATCAGGAAAAGCAAGCGAAATTATTTTACCAGTATACTTCAACATTTCAAAATTTATCGATCATTCATTAAGCCGTTACTGTTTCAAAAACAACAGTATTAACCTTACTATCCTGAAGATTTTCATATCGCATCGAAATTTCCTCTTCATTTTTTACTATTTGGGTGATGCTAATTGTTTTTAGTGCACCTCTATCTATTAGCAAATCTTTATTCTTATCTCCAACTCCCGCTGTTTTATGAAAGTTTAAAAGAGAGTCAACGGTCAAATCATTTTTGTTTTCAAATGTTTCAAACCATTTTTTACGAACTGCTTTTATTTCATCATCATACAACGTAGAGGATGACCAAATATGCGTTTCTTTACTCAACCTTCGTATATGTACCTGCTCTCCATCCCAAACTAATTCAAAAAACAACAACTCTGATTGCCAGTTTGCAGCTATTATTGTAAAAGGCTCTATACCTTTATAATTATATTGGTTAATTGCTTTTTCTAAATCATTAGCTTCAAGTAAGTCTTTCACTACCACCCCTCTACTTTGTCTATAAGAGGACTTTCTCTGATGCTTTACAAATCCACCATTAAGCAAACAAATCATCGTATTCTTATCACTTACACCAATCCAAGTGCCTCCTGCCAAAGCATCTTTTGGAAATAACATTCTTGTCGAACCAATGCGATAAAACTCTGGTTGTAATGTTTTTCTATTTATTGCCTCATCACGATTTGAGGTCAAAATAAAATTATTTTCTTGAGTTGGGATTAATGTTACTGTACACATAAATTCTAGGTCGGCCAATTTTTTGACAACTTACAAAAAAAAATACACTCTGAATAGTATATATTAAAGTCAAAAGTAAATATACCTTTTATAATTTTCTATCTTTGCCCTCCGAAATAATAAATTCGCGACAGCAAAACATTTTACTAATTTAAACTAATACAACACGTTATGGGAAAAGGTTTTTTTCAAGTTCCTACCGCATTAAACGAGCCCGTTAAGTCATATGCTCCTGGAACACCAGAAAGAGAAGAAGTTTTGGCAACATACAAATCAATGTACAATTCATCTGTTGATGTTCCTTTATATATAAATGGCGAAGAAATAAGAACTGGGGATACGGGAACTATGTCTCCTCCTCATGACCATAAACATATATTAGGGACTTATCACAAAGCAGAGAAAAAGCATGTTCAACAAGCTATAGATACTGCGTTAGAAGCACGAAAGAAATGGGCTAATTTACCTTGGGAACAAAGAGCTGCTGTTTTCTTAAGAGCTGCAGAACTTATTGCAGGTCCTTACCGTTCGAAAATTAACGCTGCTACCATGTTAGCACAATCTAAAAATATATATCAAGCAGAAATCGATGCTGCTTGCGAGTTTATAGATTTCCTACGTTTTAATGTAGAATTTATGACTCAGATATATAATGAACAACCAGAATCTACTTCTGCTGCTTGGAATAGATTAGAATACAGACCACTAGAAGGTTTTGTTTACGCTATTACACCTTTTAACTTTACTGCTATTGCTGGAAACCTTCCTGCCAGTGCAGCATTGATGGGGAATGTAGTCGTATGGAAGCCTAGCAGCACACAAATGTATTCTGCAAAAGTGCTTATGGATGTATTTCAGGAAGCAGGTGTACCTGCAGGAGTAATCAATCTAGTAGCCGGTAGTCCTTCTATGATTACTGAAACCTTATTAGCTAGTCCTGATTTTGCTGGAATTCATTTCACAGGAAGTACTGGAGTATTTAATGATATTTGGGGTAAAATAGGAACCAACATCCATAATTACAAAACCTACCCAAGAATTGTAGGTGAAACTGGTGGTAAGGATTTTATTATTGCACACCCAAGCGCAAATGCTAAGCAAGTTGCTACAGGAATCACACGTGGTGCATTCGAATACCAAGGACAAAAATGTAGTGCTGCATCTAGAGCCTATGTCCCAAAAAGTTTATGGGCCGATGTAGAAAAATATATCAAAGAAGATGTTGCTTCTTTCAAAATGGGATCTCCAGAAGATATGAGCAACTTTATCACTGCTGTTATTACTGAAAGTTCATTTGATAAACTTGCAAAATATATTGATCAAGCTAAAAAGGATGAAGATGTAACTGTTATAGCTGGTGGTAATTATGATAAATCTGTAGGATACTTTATAGAGCCTACCGTAATTGTAACTAAAGATCCTAAATACACAACAATGTGTACTGAGCTTTTTGGACCAGTAATTACCATATTCGTTTATGAAGACGAAGCATGGGAAGAAACATTACAACTTGTTGATGGAACTAGTGAATACGCACTTACAGGAGCTATCTTTTCTACAGATCGTTATGCTGCTGCAGAAGCTACTAAAGCATTAGAAAATTGTGCGGGTAACTTCTATATTAATGACAAATGTACTGGTGCAGTTGTTGGACAACAGCCATTTGGAGGAGCAAGAGCTTCTGGTACAAATGATAAAGCAGGATCATACCTAAACCTATTACGTTGGGTTTCTCCTCGTATGATAAAAGAAACATTTGTTTCTCCGGCAGACTACAGATACCCTTTCTTAGGAGAGTAGTAACATTCTAAAATACTTTAAAAAGCGCCATTACGGCGCTTTTTTTATTCTAAAGAAATCAAAGAACTTCCATTCTGCGGTATTGATTATATTTGATTATTAAAAACACAATATGCAACAATCCAATATACTTATTAGAACGGCTACTCTAAAGGATTTACCTGTTTTACTAGATTTTGAACAAAAAATTATAGAAACAGAACGACCTATGGATGTGACATTAAAACGTGAAAAAATCAGTTATTACGATATCAAATCTTACATTACCGCAGATCATACCGAAGTTATTGTTGCAGAGCACGAAGGAAAAGTAATTGCAAGTGGGTATGGCCAAATCAGGAACCGAAAAGGGTACTTTATACAAAAACAACTTGGATATATTGGTTTTATATATTTAGCACCAGAATATCGCGGACAAGGAATTGTCCAAAACATTCTCGAAGAGTTATCCAAATGGTTTACCTCAAAAGGAATTGAAGAAATAAGGCTTACAGTATATGATAAAAATCCAAGAGCTATTCGCGCTTATGAAAAAGCAGGTTTCGAAAGACATATTGTAGAAATGCGTTACAACTTAAAAGAAAAAGGATAATCTATTTCTCCATCTACAAATCTACTTAACAAATTCATGAGCCCAATCTATAATTTGTTGACTTATTTTATCTTCCCACTTTCCTGGCTTAAAATTGAAACTCGAATTATAATCTAAGTGAATTGTCGACCAATGATCTAATCCCTCGTATTTATATAACAGATGATCCTTATGTCCCTTTTTGTCTAGTAAATCAATAATCATATCGTTATCATTTTCGGTCATAATCCAATCATTTGTTCCCCATCTAATTCTTACGGGTACCTTTATTTTTTGCCATTCGGCAGCAAAATTAAAATCCTGTACCTGATGATAATATTTCATAGATCGCCCATACATATGTTGAAACGAATGTCTGTGATGCTTTTTATACAAAGGGTTTTCTTTTAACACATCTGCATAGCTTCTTTTTTTAATAAGCATTTCATAATATATGGGTATATACACCTGATTCATTAAATCATATATTTCTTTTTGAGATTTTCCTTCTATTTCTAATATTCTACGCTCTATCTCGAGCATATGCTCATACCAGGACTTAAAGAAAGTCCCATCAGATATAACTCCAACTGCATCAAATTTATTAGCAAAATACGGTGCTAATGCGCTTCCCATACTATTCCCATAAATTACTATTCTTTTTGAATCAACATAGTTTTTTGACTTCAGTAAATGCATTGCGGCTTCGTAACCGGCAATTTCAGTTTTAAAATCTGTTTTTCCGCAATCTCCTTCACTATCACCTACCCCTGGCTTATCTACCCTAAGTAAAACCATATTTGATTTTTGGGCTATATCTTCTATTAATCGCACCCAATTATTACTTCTTCCCGAATATTTTTCTATAGTAGAACAGCTAAGGCCTTGTATCAGGAAAATTGCTGGAAAAGGTCCATTTCCTTTAGGTTTTGTAACAATAACTCTTTGTTTCAAGTCATATTCACTTACTATACTTTCATAAAAAACTTCTAAACTCTCATGTGTTTCTTTGGGTAATGGATTTAGAACTAATTCTTTACTTATTCTTTCTGGTCCTCTCTTAACTACTATCTTAGTTTGTTCTTCTGAGCGAATTCCATAAACAATAGCACTCCAATCTTCTGGATACACGACTCTTCTTTCATTAACTTGAACAATAACATCGTCTGACCTAAAACCCGCTTCAAACAGCGGAGATTTTTCTTCCAAATGCTGGATTGTTGCCCCCGGAATTTCTTTACCAGGTCCCTCAATTTGAGCTTCAAAAGAGGCTCTTCTTGCTAAATCCTGAGAGAAAACCTGCATTACAAAACCACAAAAAGTTACAAGTATTAAAAGTATTTTTTTCATTTCTTAGTTTTTATCTTTGTGAGTTGTTGACTAAAAGTGTGCTATCAAAAAAAATATAGAGGGATTTTTTTTACTCACACAAAGACAATATTATAACGATTATGGGGCTACTTGCTTTAATTTATACGAAGTACCGTAGTTTTTATTTCAAATAATCCCTTTTGACTGTTAATAAAGTATGATCACAGAGCTTACCAAAAAAAATAAGGTTATTCTTCAGGTCCTGTTTTGGATTTTATACTATATCGCATTTAGTCTGATATGGGTTAAAAATGACGATTACAAATCTTCCTTTTTTCTAGAATTTATTTTATTACCGATACGAATTTTGACAGTATACTTTTGTATACTTTATCTCATCCCCAAATACCTTCTTTACAAAAGATTTAAGAATTTTATCTTTTATTATTTAGTCTTATTGATTTTTGCAAGCTTGGCGCAACGCTTTTTTATGTATTTTTTCTTCGAAAATCTTGAACAATTTGATTTTAGTAAGATTTTTAAACCATCGGCTATTGTGAGGTCGTCTATTCTTATAAACAGTACGGTCTTTTTTATTTCTGCCATCTACATATTACTTCTGTACTTTAAAGAAAGAGAGAAAAACGAAGAAACTAATTCAAAAACGATCGAATTAAAATCGAACCGACGTACTCATATTATCCCTACCGATACTATTATATACATAGAAGGCCTAGGTAATTATGTAAATTATCATTTAAATGATAATTCAAAAATAACGGTATACACTAGTTTAAAACTATGCTTACTACAATTAGAAAGCGACAATTTCATTAGGATTCAAAAATCATTTATTATCAATACCAGCTATTTACGCTCCTATGATAATGACACTGTAGAAATGAAAAACGGAATATCCTTACCTATAGGAGCAAAATTTAATAGTAAAAAGCTATCTATACACAAAAAATAACCATTACACCTTATACTTCAAGGGCATATACACCACTTTTTTAGTTTCAAAAAATGATTCTTCAAAAAAGTCTGAGAGATCGTGTTGCAATGCTTTTGGATACAACGATAATTCTTCTGTTAGATCTCCTCCCTTAAGATACAAAATACCATTTTGCAGTTCGTTTTCATTCTTCTTTTTGGTATTTTTTCGAATCCATTTCACAAAATCCGGCATATTGGTCACCGCTCTGCTTACTATAAAATCAAACTTATCTTCAAAAGTTCCCGCTCTTCTTTGTTCTGCTACAACATTCTCTAACCCCAATGCTTTTGCAACCTCGTTTACAACTTTTATTTTCTTGGCAATTACATCTATTAAATAAAATTTGGTTTCAGGAAAAAGGATTGCTAAAGGGATACCCGGAAAACCTCCACCTGTACCGACATCCATAACATGTGTGCCTGATTTAAAACTCATAACTTTTGCAATTCCCAAAGAATGCAAAACATGTCGTTCATACAGAGATTCGATATCTTTACGAGAAATCACATTTATTTTTGCATTCCAATCTCTATACAACTTTTCAAGTTTGGCAAACTGATTTCTTTGTTCTTCGCTTAGGTCTGGAAAATATTTTAATAGAATATCCATCAATAATTTAAATTTGAACACAAAAATACGCGTTAAGATGATATATTTCATTTCTTTTTAGGAACTTAAAAAAATTTAAATACCTAACTTTACCAAATATAATTTTGACATATAAAATTTGGTCATCAACCTCAATACCTATGGCTTCAACAAACATACGTTTTAGCAGAACAGATTCTACTAAGTTCTTTAAAACATTGAATAAGCGCGTAAATCAATATTTTAAAGAAAATAATATTAAACGTACCGGAAACTGGCGTCTACATCTAAAAACTATCGTAATGTTTTCCCTTTTTCTGACTCCATATTTCTTAATGTTAACTCTTGATATTAATCAATGGTTAATGCTTTTACTTACTATTGTTATGGGAATAGGAATGGCAGGTGTCGGCATGAATGTTATGCATGATGGCAATCATGGGTCGTATTCTTCAAAAAAATGGATCAACAAACTAATGGGTAGTAGCATGTATATACTTGCTGGTAATGTTTATAATTGGCAAGTACAGCACAATGTATTACATCACACTTATACTAATATACATGGTCATGACGAAGACATGGATGCAGGAAGGGTGATTCGTTTTACCAAACATGCCAAATGGAGACGTTTTCATAAGTTTCAACATTACTATTCAATATTCCTTTATGGTCTATTAACTTTTAACTGGGCATTAACGACTGATTTTAAACAGACAAAAAATTACCTAGCTCGTAAACTTTCATATGGAAAACTGCCTAGCCCTCTAAAACAATGGAGTACTGTTGTAGTTACCAAAATAATATACATATTGATTTGGATTGTTATTCCGATGATTATTATGTCTATTGCCTGGTGGAAAATATTAATTGGTTTTTTTGTTATGCATTACATAGCTGGATTAATTTTGAGTATTGTTTTTCAGTTGGCGCATATTGTAGAAGACACAGAAATGCCCTTACCAGATAATGAAGGTAATATGAAAAACTCATGGGCCATTCATCAGTTATTTACAACTGTAAATTTCTCTACAAAAAACAGACTTGTAAATTGGTTTACAGGCGGATTAAATCATCAGGTAGAGCATCATATTTTTCCGCACATTAGCCATATACATTACACCAAAATTTCTAAAATTGTAAAAGAAACTGCTTTAGAATTTAATTTACCTTATCACGAGTATAAAACCACACGCAAAGCTATTATTGCTCATTTCAAACATCTTAAAGAAATGGGGATAAAGCCTGCAATACAATCATAATTATTTTATTTCACCATAATGAGTACAAAAGTATCAGAAACCAGAATGCTGTTATCAGACAAAATTAAGGCCTTAAAAGCATCTGCTACCTTAGCCATGGCAGCAAAGTCCAGAGAGCTTAAAGCAGAAGGTAAAGACATTATTGGTCTTAGCTTGGGAGAACCTGATTTTAACACCCCTGATTTCATTAAAGAAGCTGCTATACAAGCTATCAATGACAATTATAACTCGTATACACCTGTAGATGGGTATGTTGAATTAAAAGACGCAATAATTACAAAATTTAAGCGTGACAATAATCTTATTTATGATCGCTCTCAAATTGTCGTATCTACTGGTGCCAAGCAATCTCTATACAATGTTGCTCAAGTATACCTTAATCCCGGCGACGAAGTAATTCTACCTTGTCCTTACTGGGTTAGTTATAGCGATATCGTAAAACTAGCGGGTGGGGTTCCTGTAGAAGTAGCAACTTCTATAGATACAGATTTTAAAATGACCGCATCGCAACTAGAAAAAGCAATCACACCAAAAACAAAAATGTTATGGTATAGTTCTCCTTGCAACCCAAGTGGGTCTATTTATAGTAAAGAAGAATTAAGAGCATTGGCAGATGTACTACAAAAGTATCCCGATATCATTGTTGTAAGTGATGAGATATACGAGCATATCAACTATAAAGGTAGTGGTAGTCATGCATCTATGGCACAATTCGAGGACATGTACAACAGAACAGTCACGGTTAATGGTGTTGCCAAAGCATTTGCAATGACAGGATGGAGAATTGGATATATCGGTGCTCCCGAAGCCATTGCAAGAGCATGTAACAAAATACAAGGACAGGTTACTAGCGGAGCAAATTGTATTGCACAAAGAGCAGTAATTACCGCACTAGAAGCACCAGTAAGCAAGATTCAATACATGATAGATGAGTTTAAGGAGCGTAGAAAATTGATATTAGGCTTATTAGCTGACATTCCTGGCTTTGAGTGTAATGAGCCAGAAGGTGCTTTTTACGTTTTCCCTGATATTTCTTACTATTTTGGAAAAACATTACAAGGACATACTATAGAAAACGCTACAGATTTTTCTATGTTTATTTTGGAAGAAGCAAATGTAGCTACAGTTACAGGAATAGCATTTGGTAATAGTAATTGTATAAGAATTTCTTATGCAGCTAGTACCAAAGAAATTATTGAAGCTATCGATAGAATAAAAAAAGCAGTTAGTTAAGCTAACCACTTTTTCTTAAAAAAAAAAGCCAAAACCGATTGTATAAGATTTTATACAATCGGTTTTTATTTTGCAGAGCTTAAAACTCCGTTTCAACCCGTAAACACTAGAAAATACAAATAAAACGTAACCTAATTACGGTAATACATTTGTTTGGAAATTTTAACCATATTTTAGAAATTTAAAAGGATTATTTAATACTAAAAAATAAAAAATGATGTTATATTAGACCCTTCGAAATACTTAGAAATACCCTAAAAAAACTAAGTATCTCGTTAACACCAACTTAAAACAATTGTCATGAACACTCTCGAAAAAGAGCGTATTGTTAAAAAAAATGTCTTAGATATTTTCAAAGAAAATTTTGATATTTCTCAAACAGATGATGAAATTCTAAACATTATTCCCGAAAAAGAATTCAATCCTAATTATGTGGGATATTACGAATCTATTTTAGATATTTTCTTACTTGAAGAGCAATATTTTGAAAGCATTACCGGAAGAGTCAAAGATACTATCTTAAGAGTAACAGAACTTTGGGACACACTTCCTTATTGTTCTGCAAATTGGGATTGGAGAATGCAATAAAGATTAGATCTTCTTAATAGTAAGTACACTATTAAGAATTACATCTTTTGAATAATAATATTTGTATATTACTTAGATTTATCTATTTCTCCAGAAAAAAGGAGTAAGTAATATTAAAACCGTAAAAAGTTCTAATCTACCTATAAGCATTAGGAAGGAACACCACCATTTCCCAAAAGCTGGTAGTATATCAAAGTTATTAACGGGACTTAGTTTTCCAAAAGCTGGCCCAACATTCCCAAGAGAAGAAGCGGCTCCACCTATAGCTGTTTCAAAATCGAGACCTAATGCTCCCAATACTACCGCACCAATTATAAAAGACAACATATACAGCACAAAAAATGCTAGTATATTAAACACAATCTCTTTAGAAACTGCTTTGGTATTATATCGCACTGGCAATACTGCTCTGGGGTGTAAAGTTCGTTTAAATTCTAAAATACCATTTCGAATAGTTATTAAATGTCGAACTACTTTCATACCTCCTGATGTCGATCCTGCCGATCCTCCTAAAAACATAATACCAAAGAAAAAAACTGTTAAAAAAGAGGTCCACATAGTAAAATCGGCACTTACAAAACCAGTTGTAGTAATCACTGCCAACACCTGAAACAAAGCATGACGAAAGGCACTTTCTGCCTTACCCCATACCATAGGATGATCAATAGAAGAAAGAGAAGGGTCTGTTTTAAAATAAATCACAAACGCTGCAATTATACTAAAAACAAGAACAAACAAAGAATACAATTTAAACTCTTCATCTTTGATAATTTTCTGAACCTTACCCTTAAAACCAAAATAACTAAGAACAAAATTCATTCCTGCCAAAAACATAAACAATATAATAATATATTGTATAATAGGTTGATCATTCCAATACGCCACACTTGCATTTTTTGTAGAAAAACCTCCAGTAGAAAGTGTACTTAAAGCATGATTAATTGCATCAAAAAAGTTCATCCCCGCAAGCTTAAGAAGAATTGTTTCTGCAGCTGTATATCCAAAATAAATAAGCCATAATCGTTTGGCAGTATCTGTAATCCTAGGATGCAATTTATCTGCACTTGGACCCGGTGCTTCTGCAGCAAACAACTGCATACCACCTATCCCCAGTAGAGGCAAGATAGCTATTGCAAGTACAATGATTCCCATACCTCCTATCCAGTGTGTCAAACTACGCCAAAACAAAATACCTTTAGGAATAATCTCTATTTCATTAAGAATCGTAGCTCCTGTAGTGGTATACCCAGACATTGTTTCAAAAAATGCATTTGTAAAAGAAGGTATAGCCCCAGAAAACAAATACGGCAATGTACCACTTAAAGACATAAATATCCAACCAAAGGTTACCACAATATAACCTTCACGCTTATTAACTTCTTTTTTATGCTCTCTGGTTAAAAACATCAGTACAATCCCGACAAACATTGTTGCCAAAGAAGCCATCATAATCTCTAAGGTCACGCCATCTTTATACGCAAAACTAATAACGGTTGCCAATAACATAAAGCCACCATTACAGAGCAACAAAAGCCCCATAATGTGTTGTATAATTTTATAATTTAACTTTGGCATTACTATAAGAAAAGTTTTTCTATTTTTTTAATAGATTTTGGCAAACAGCATACTACTACCCGATCCCCTGCCTGAATATAAAAATCTCCTAAAGGGATCATCCCATCTCCATCTCGTATTACACCTGCAATAATTGCAGAACGAGGAAAATCCAGGTCTTTAATAAAGTTATCACTTACTTCTGAATCTGGCTTAACAATAAATTCCAGAAGTTCGGCATTCATATTATTAAGCTTGGTCATTGCCACCACTTCTCCTTTTCTTATAAAACGAAATATATTATTGGCTGCCAGGAGTTTTTTATTAATTAATGTATCAATACCGATAGAGTGAGATAAATGAAAATAATCCATATTCTCTACCAGTGCAATTGTTTTTCTTATTCCTTTTGATTTTGCAACCAGACATGACATGATGTTCGTTTCAGAATTACCTGTTACTGCAATAAACGCATCCATATCATCAATACCTTCTTCTTGCAAAAGCTCTACATCTCTTCCGTCTCCATTAATTATTAATGCGGCCGGTAGTTCATCTGCCAAATCAAAAGCTTTCTCTTTATCTTTTTCAATAAGTTTTACTCTAAACTTATGATCACAAAGGTCTCTAGAGGTTTTATATCCAATTTTACTTCCTCCAAGGATCATTACATTTCTAATATCCTCTTTAACCTTACCAGTAAGTTTATATAACTCCTCAACTCCTCCTTTAGAGGTTACAAAATATACCTGATCACCTTCTTTAAAAATCGTGTCTCCTCTAGGTATAAGTGTGTATTGGGTTCCTAAACGCTGAATTGCAATTGGCATAAAGTGCAGTTCTGGAAAAACTTCTGCAGCTTCTCGAACCGACTTGCCTACAAACAATGCTTCTTTTAACAAGGTAGTACCTACCATGGTCAACGCGCCATTTTCAAACTCATAACTATCATGAAATGCAGATTGATTAAGGAGTAGTTCTATTTCGCTAGCAGCAAGCGCTTCTGGAGAGATCAATTCATCGATACCAAACTTAATAAACCCTACTTCTTCCTTATTTTCTATAAACTCTGTATTAGAAATTCTGGCAATAGTACGTTTTGCCCCTAATTGTTTGGCCAATACGCATATTGTAATATTTGTAGTTTCACTAGAGGTTACACTTATAACCATATCGACATTTTCTACTCTAGCTTCTTTAAGTATTGCTATTGAAGTCGAATCTCCTTTAATTACACGTATATCTAAATGAGTATCGGCATAATTAAGGCATTCCTTATCTGTATCTATAAGTGTAATATCCTGTGATTCAAAGGACAGTAATTTCGCCAAATGAAATCCAACCTCACCTGCGCCGGCAATAATGATTTTCATTGGTTTTGTATATTGTTTTCCATCTAAAGATAAAATCAAATCAAGGCCAGAAACTTATCGTAAAAAGGGTAATAAATAAGACCTTAAAATATAAAAGTGTACAAAGATAGTGTAAATTGATTAACTGATAAAATTTGATTCCCTTTAACTTAATTCAAAACTATTCTGAGGATCAAACTCAAAAATGTATATTTGCCTAAATTTTTTTGAATGTCAGAGAACATAACTCCTTATACAGATAAGACAAAGTCCAAAAAAGAACAGGTAACCCAGATGTTTGATACCATCTCTGGGGATTATGATGGTCTAAATAGAGTAATCTCGTTTGGTATTGATGTGAAGTGGCGTAAAAAAGTAGTTAAGTTTGTAGGAAACTCTAAACCTAATAGAATTCTGGATGTAGCTACAGGAACAGGAGATCTTGCTATTACGCTTTCAAAAACAGGTGCTAAAGAAATTATTGGTTTGGATATTTCTACTGGAATGTTAGAAATTGGAAAACAAAAGATTGCTGCCAATAACCTAAGCCCTGTTATTACAATGGTGCAAGGAGATAGTGAAAATCTACCCTATCAGGATAATTATTTTGACGCAATTACAGTAGCATTTGGTGTTAGAAATTTCGAAAATCTTGAAAAAGGTCTTTCCGAAATTTTTAGAGTCCTTAGACCAGGAGGTGTTTTTGTTGTTTTAGAAACTTCTTTACCTACAAAAACCCCTTATAAACAGGGATTCAAAGTATATTCAACAAAAATTTTACCCCTTATAGGGAAGTTATTTTCTAAGGATAAATCAGCATATTCGTATCTAAGTAAAAGTGCTGCAGCATTTCCTTATGGAGAAGCTTTCAACAATATTTTGAAAAAAATTGGGTTTATAGATGTCAGGGATACCCCTCAGACTTTTGGTGTTGCGACAATTTATACAGCCACAAAATAATATAGTAACACAAATTATTCGAGTAGTACATATATGAACTACTTTAATGAAGGGTGTTAATCGAACAAAGGTTAATTTTAATTTAGATGAAAAGATTACTTATCTTAATTGTTATCGTATTATGCACTCAAAATTTGTGTGCACAATTGTTTTCTAAAGAAAAGGTTCAAAACCTTCAGAATTTTGACAAACCAAGATTTAGCTATGGATATATCTTAGGATTTAACTTCTATGATTTTAATTTTGATTATGATGCTAATGCTTCTGCTGTAGACATCGATCACAATGAATCAATGGGTTTTACCGTAGGTCTCTTAGGAAATATGAGAATAAACGATTATTTAGACCTTAGATTCGAACCTGTTGTTACTTTTAACACTAGAAATTTACGATTTACTGATCCACAGTTTACCACAGAATTTGAATCATTAAGAGAAGTAAAATCTACCTATGTACATCTTCCACTTTTGCTAAAAGTATCTACAAAAAGAATCAATAACATCAAACCTTTTATAGTTGGTGGGATCTCAAGATCTATTAATTTATCGAGTAATGAAAAAAACCCCGAAGATAACAGTGCAGGTCAATTTAGAATGAAAACCAATGCCAATTATTTTGAAATAGGTTTTGGGATTGATCTCTATCTATACTATTTTAAATTTACTCCTTCAATACGTGGCGTATTTGCAATGTCTGACGAATTGGTACGAGATAATGACCCTAATAGCCCTTATACATCTACCATAGATAAGATGTCATCAAGAGGGATATTTATTAATTTTACATTTCAGTAAAAACATCTCTTTTTTACCCACGTCTTTTAAACTCACTTAATGTAATAGCCGTTGCTGTAGCTACATTAAGGCTTTCTGTTTTCTGATCCAATCCAAATCGAGGGATTGTTATTTTAGTATCCACAAATTTTTCTATGGTATCAGAAATACCGTTTGCTTCATTACCCATTACAATAATTCCATTTTCTGGTAATGATTCTTTATAAAGAGAATTTCCTTCCATAAAAGTTCCGAAAACATTTATAGTTGATTTTTTTTCTTGTAAAAACTTTTCCAAATCTGTATAAACTACATGAACCCTTGTGAGAGAACCCATGGTAGCCTGTACAACTTTTGGATTATAACAATCAACTGTTTTTAAAGAGCAAACCAGGTTTTTAACACCAAACCAATCACATAAACGTATGATAGTACCCAAATTACCCGGGTCTCTAACATCATCTAACGCAAGAATTAATCCTTCTTGAGACATTACGTTTTTTAGAGGCATATAAAATACAGCTAAAGCAACCTGAGGAGTTGCTAAAAAACTTAGTTGCTTTAATTCATTTTGAGTAACCTCAAACTCTAGTTTTGATTCTACTTCAAAAGCACCGGTATCAATAGTAAAAAGAGAATGTAGTTTTAAACCAGCATCAATAAACTCACAAATTACTTTTTTACCCTCTGCAACAAACATCCCATGTTGTTTTCGGTATTTTTTTTGATATAAACTCTTTATTAACTTCTTTTGGTTTTTGCTAACCATACAAATAGTGTATTTTTGGATCAATAATAAGTAAGGATTGAAACATTTTCAGACAAAAATATTATTAATTACCTTAATCACCACTTTTTTATTTTCATGTGATGCGGTAAAAAGAGTTCCTGAGCAGGAATATTTATTAGATAAGAATCAGGTTTTTATTGATAGTACCCTAAGCAAGGATTCTAAAATATACAATCTGTTACACTTAAAACCTAACACAAAATTATTAAGTATTCCTATTCGTCTTCATCTCTATAATCTTGCATCAGTAGATCAAGATTCTTTATACCAAGATTGGTTACACCGAAAACCGAATCGAAAAAAGAGAATCACGAATTTACTTTCTAAAAAACAGGTAGATAGATTGGGAGTTGGATTATCCGGAATCAATGATTGGATTAGAAGCACAGGAGAGTCTCCTTCTATCATAGATGAATCCAAAATAAAACGTTCTACAAAACAACTGCAAGCTTATTTCTGGAATAATGGTTGGTTTAATGTTGAAACAGCCTATAAAATCAACACAAAAAACAATAAAAAGGCTTCTGTAGATTATCATATTACACTAAGGGATCCTTATATAATTGACTCGTTACGAACCAAAATAGAATCTCGTGTTGCCGATTCTATTTACAAATACAATTCAGAAAAATCTTTAATTATAAAAGGAAAGCAATTTAAAACGCTAGATATTGAAACAGAACGAGACCGATTAACATCGCTTTACAGAAACTCTGGATTATATAATTTTGAAAAAGAATTTATAAAATTTGATGCCGATACAGTAAATACAGACCACAAAGTGAATCTAAACTTACTTATTAAAAACAGAACCGTTACATCTGGAGATTCTGTAGCCAAAATCCCTTTTAAAGTACACAAAGTAAGTAAGGTTAATATTTTTACAGATTACACATTTCAAAACCGAAATAAAACTCCTAAAGATACCGCTTTCTATAAAGGATATTCCATCTATGGATTTGATAAGATTAATTACACAAAAAAAGCCATCACAAATGCGGTACTCATCACTCCTGGTGAAATATTTAAAGATAAAGACCGAACATTTACTTACAATCAGATTAATAATCTTAGAGCTTTTAAATACCCCAATATTAGATACAATACCGACCCAAAAGACCCTACAGGAAAGAGCCTTATTGCTAATATATTACTTACACCCAAAAAAAAATACAGCACTAACATAGATTTTGATGTTTCTACTTCTAGTATCCAAGCATTCGGAATTGGCTTTGGTGGCTCTTTATTAATAAGGAATGTTTTTAGAGGTGCAGAAATTTTAGAAATATCTGCCCGTGGTAGTATCGGATCATCTAGTGATGCAGTAGACGGGGGTGAAAAATTCTTTAACATATCAGAGGTAGGTACCGATGTAAAACTATCGTTTCCTAAAATACTTTTCCCTCTCAATATAAATAAGCTTATCCCCAAACACATGTCTCCAACAACCAACCTTATTTTCGGAACAAACATCCAGCAAAATATAGGTTTGGATAAACAAAATGCAACAGGGGTTTTTAATTACAGATGGAAACCAAGCAACATCTTATCACATCAAATAGATATTATCAATACGCAATATGTTAGGAATTTAAACACCAGTAATTACTTTAATATATATAATGTATCCTACAATAGACTAAATGACATTGCACTGCAAGTACTTGACCCCAGTTCTTCGTTCTTTTTGCAACCTGCAAATGAAGAACCAAACATAAACAATGTTGCTTTACGTATTCCAGATGGTGCAAATGGTTTTATTGCACAAACATTAGGGTCAGAAACTAACTCAAATTTAACTCCGGATCAAATACAGGAAATCAAAGATATTGATGAAAGAAAAGTGAGGCTAACCGAAGACAATCTTATTTTTGCATCTAATTATAGTTTTACAAAAAATAATAGAGAAAATCTTTATGACGAAGATTATTCAAGATTTAAAGCAAAGATCGAACTTGCAGGTAATGTATTAACTACTATTTCTAATTTGACGAACTTAAAGAAAAATGAAAATGACCGTTTTGAAATTTTTGGAGTAGAATTTTCTCAATATGTGAAAGCAGAATTAGACTATATAAAACACTGGGATCTAGGAAGAAAAAGTGTTATTGCTTTTAGGGCCTTTGGTGGAATTGCACTTCCTTTTGGGAACGCTAATAATATCCCGTTTGCTCGAAGTTTTTTTGGAGGAGGTCCTAATGACAATCGTGCATGGGTAGTTTATGGCCTTGGTCCAGGAAGTACTGGAGGTAAAGATCAGTTTAATGAAGCCAATATGAAAATTGCATTAAATGGAGAATACAGGTTTAATGTATTAGGAGCGCTTCATGGAGCATTGTTTATTGATGCCGGTAACATCTGGAATGTGTTAGATAACATCGAAGATGAAGATGCCGTTTTCTCTGGCTTGGACGATCTACAAGAAATCACTGTAGGAAGTGGTTTCGGTTTTCGTTATGATTTCAATTTCTTTGTATTACGCCTCGATATTGGATTTAAAACTTTTAACCCGGCTAGTGACGAAGACAATAGGTGGTTCAAAAAGTATAATTTCTCTGAAGCTGTTTATAATTTTGGAATTAACTATCCTTTTTAACCATATATCAACAACTTAACTGCTTTCTTGTAAAGATAATCATGCAGTCATATTTATATATTTTGAAAAAAAAGCATGTTTTATCACGTAATTCTAAATATTAAAGGGTATAAATTATCATAGCTATATAAGTTACAAAGCTATTTTTTTATGGTTTAGGTTTCAGTATAATTTTACTATTTTTGTAGCCTTATAAACCAAAACTAAATTATGAGTCACAACATCAAACCAGGGGTTGCTACAGGAGACGAAGTGCAAGCTATATTTAAATATGCTAAAGAAAAAGCTTTTGCTTTACCTGCAGTTAATGTAATCGGTTCTAATTCGATTAATGCAGTTTTAGAAACAGCTGCAGAAATTAACTCGCCTGTAATTATTCAATTCTCAAACGGTGGAGCACAATTTAATGCCGGAAAAGGCTTATCAAATGAAAACCAAAAAGCAGCCATAGCTGGTGCTGTTGCAGGTGCCAAGCACATTCACTTAATGGCAGAAGCATATGGTGTACCTGTAATACTACACACCGATCACTGTGCTAAAAAACTATTACCTTGGATTGACGGCTTATTAGATGAAGGAGAAAAGTTTTTTAAAGAAACAGGAAAACCTCTGTATAGCTCGCATATGATTGACTTATCAGAAGAGCCTATAGAAGAAAATATTGATATTTGTAAATCATACTTAGATCGCATGAGTAAGATCGGTATGACGCTTGAAATAGAACTAGGAATCACTGGTGGTGAAGAGGATGGAGTTGACAATACAGATGTAGATGATTCTAAATTATATACACAACCAGAAGAAGTTGCTTATGCTTATGAAGAGCTAAGTAAAGTAAGTGATAAGTTTACTGTAGCTGCTGCTTTTGGGAACGTACATGGGGTATATAAGCCAGGAAATGTAAAATTAACTCCGAAAATCCTTAAAAATTCTCAGGAGTTTATTTCAGAAAAATACAATGTAGAATCTAATCATATTGACTTTGTTTTTCATGGTGGTAGTGGATCTACTCTAGAAGAAATTAGAGAAGCTATTGGATATGGAGTTATCAAAATGAATATCGACACTGATCTTCAGTTTGCATTTAATGAAGGGATTCGTGATTACATGAATACCAAAATCGAGTATCTAAAAACACAAATAGGTAATCCAGAAGGTTCTGAAGAACCTAACAAAAAATATTATGACCCAAGAAAGTGGTTAAGAGAAGGGGAAGTAACTTTCAAGACCCGACTTAAAAAAGCTTTTGAAGATTTAAATAATGTAAACACATTATAGAACCAAAACTGAAGTCTTTAAATAAGATTCCAGATTTTAATATACAAACAATATGGCTTGGTTTAAAAGAACACAAAAAGGTATCCAAACCCCAACAGAGGACAAAAAAGATGTTCCAAAAGGCCTTTGGTACAAATCACCAACTGGAAAAATCGTAGATGCAGAACAGCTTGAAAAAAATTTCTATGTAAGTCCAGAGGATGGTTATCATGTTAGAATAGGTAGTAAAGAATATTTTGAAATCTTATTTGATGATAATAAGTATAAGGAATTAGACAAAAACCTTAGCTCAAAGGATCCCCTTAAGTTCGAGGATAAAAAGAAATATGTTGACAGATTAAAGGAAGCTCAGGAAAAAACAAACCTAAAAGATGCAATTCGTACCGCAGTAGGAAAATCAAATGGAAATGATTTGGTAGTGGCATGTATGGATTTTTCTTTTATCGGTGGTTCTATGGGAAGCGTTGTAGGTGAAAAAATTGCAAGAGCAGCAGATTATTCGCTAAAACACAAAGTTCCTTTGATGATCATTTCTAAATCAGGAGGTGCTCGTATGATGGAAGCAGCATTATCATTAATGCAGCTTGCCAAAACTTCTGCCAAACTAGCGCAATTGGCAGATGCTGGAATTCCTTATGTATCGTTATGTACCGACCCAACTACAGGGGGTACTACCGCTTCATTTGCTATGTTAGGAGATATTAACATTGCAGAACCAGGTGCTTTAATTGGTTTTGCAGGCCCTAGAGTAGTTAGGGACACTACAGGAAAAGAACTACCTGAAGGATTCCAAACGGCAGAATTTCTAAAAGAACATGGCTTTTTGGATTTCATCACACCAAGACATGAGTTGAAACAAAAGATAAATTTGTATTTGAATTTGATCTTAAACAGACCACTTTCAAATTAAATAATCGATCATATAACAAAAAGAGGTCGTCTAAAAAGTTATTTTTAGGCGATTTTCTTTTTCATCCATTATGGTTTTTGTTGATTTTTTTCAATTTTAGGATTAAAAGATGTGTTTTAAAAAGGCACACGCAATCCTA
>NZ_JBFMKP010000022.1:0-118411 GCF_040786235.1 Aquimarina discodermiae | reverse complement strand
TCCTTAGCAATATAATATCTGGACTTATTGCTTATAGTTTCTTACCTAAAAAACCACAAATCAAATTTCAAAACCGAATTTCTAACCAAATTTGCCTATTTTAAGAATCGAACTCAGGTTAGTATTTTACCTCTTTTTTCTTTACATTCTAAAAACATTCAACAGCAAGATTATTATATATAACTCATAAAAAAAGAGGTTGCCAAAAAGCAACCTCTTTTTTTATGAGTTATATAGTATGTATACTTACTTTACTTTAAACGCATTTTCTTTAGGGTAATATGCAATACTTCCTAATTCTTCTTCAATACGAAGTAATTGATTATATTTTGCCATTCTATCACTTCTAGATGCAGAACCAGTTTTAATTTGACCTGTATTTAAGGCTACCGCCAAATCTGCAATTGTATTATCTTCGGTTTCTCCAGAACGATGAGACATCACAGAAGTATATCCTGCGTTATGTGCCATATTTACTGCTGCAATAGTCTCGGTAAGTGTCCCTATTTGATTCACTTTAATCAATATAGAGTTTGCCGTACTATTTTCTATTCCTCTAGATAATCTTTCAACATTTGTCACAAATAAATCATCTCCTACTAATTGAACTTTATCTCCAATTTTTTCAGTAAGATATTTCCAACCATCCCAATCATTTTCATCCATTCCATCTTCTATTGAAATAATTGGATACTTTGAAGTTAATTCTGCTAAATAATCAGCTTGTTCTTCACTTGTTCTTACCACTCCTTTATCCCCTTCAAATTTGGTATAATCATATTTTCCATCCACAAAAAATTCTGCTGCCGCACAATCTAATGCTATCATAATTTCATCTCCAAATTTATATCCTGCATTTTTTACAGCAAGTGCTATTGAGTCTAGAGCATCTTCTGTTCCATCAAGTGTAGGTGCAAATCCACCTTCGTCTCCAACAGCTGTACTTAACCCTCTATCGTGCAGTACTTTTTTAAGATGGTGAAAAATCTCTGTACCCATTTGCATTGCCTGCGTAAAATTTTCTGCTTTTACAGGCATTACCATAAACTCTTGAAAAGCAATAGGAGCATCACTATGAGATCCACCGTTAATGATATTCATCATAGGTACAGGTAACGTGTTTGCACTTACTCCTCCTACATAACGATACAATGGCATATTAAGCTCATTGGCAGCCGCTTTTGCTGCAGCCAGTGACACTCCCAATATAGCATTGGCTCCTAACTTTGATTTATTGGGTGTTCCATCTAACTCGATCATCGTTTGATCTAATAAATTTTGTTCGAACACCGAATATCCTAATAACTCTTCAGCAATTATTGTATTAACATTTTCGACAGCTTTAAGAACTCCTTTGCCCATATAGGCCGTATTTCCGTCTCTTAATTCTACAGCTTCATGTTCTCCTGTTGATGCTCCAGAAGGAACTGCCGCTCTTCCCAAAACTCCATTTTCTGTAATCACATCTACCTCAATGGTTGGATTACCCCTTGAATCTAAAATCTGTCTAGCGTGAACGTTAATAATTACACTCATTTTTTATATTTATTTTTGGATAGTTTTAATTGTTCGCAATATACAAAACCAGCTCATTTTTGTTTAAGCAAAACCCCCTTATTTACTGCAAAAAGCAGCTCTTTTCTACGAAGTTATCAACTATAACGTTATAGAAGTTTTTATTAAAAAAAAGATACAGCAATCCAGATATTACAAACGAGACAATTATACTGCCGTATTTACCTTTTTTATATTATTAATAAACTCATCAAACAAATAGGTCGAATCATTTGGTCCAGGACTAGCTTCTGGATGATATTGTACAGAAAAACAATTTTTATTTTTCATTTTTATACCAGCCACAGTATCATCATTAAGGTGCAAATGTGTAATTTCTATATCAGGATGATTTTCTGTTTCTTCTTTATTAATGGCAAATCCATGATTTTGTGAAGTTATTTCGCCTTTACCTGTAACGAGATTTTTAACAGGGTGATTAATTCCTCTATGACCATTATGCATTTTATAGGTACTGATTCCATTGGCCAACGCAATCACCTGATGCCCCAAACATATTCCGAACAACGGTAAGTCTCTTTTTATAATTTCTTGTGCTGTTGCAATTGCCTGTGTTAAGGGTTCTGGATCTCCAGGTCCATTCGATAAAAAATAACCATCTGGTCCCCATTCGCTCATCTCCTCAAAAGTTGTATTGTAAGGAAATACTTTTATGTAAGCACCTCTGTTTTCAAGGTTCCTTAGAATATTCTTTTTGATACCAATATCCAACGCGGATATTTTAACCGTAGCATTAGGGTCCCCAACAAAATAAGGTTCTTTTGTAGATACTTTTGACGCAAGTTCTAATCCGTTCATATTAGGCACTGCTGCTAATTGTTTCTTAAGCCCTTCAATATTATCTACTTCTGTAGAAATAACGGCATTCATTGCTCCGTTATCTCTAATATAGCTCACTAATGCACGTGTATCCACATCAGAGATAGCTAATAGATTAGATTGTTCTAAAAAATCCTGTAAAGAGCTATCTGCTAGATCTCTTGAATATTCGTAACTAAAGTTTTTAACAATAAGACCGGCAATTTTAATAGAGTCAGATTCGATTTCTTCTTTATTGGTTCCATAATTACCAATATGTGCATTGGTAGTTACCATTAATTGTCCATAATACGAAGGATCTGTAAAAATTTCCTGGTATCCTGTCATACCAGTATTAAAACATACTTCTCCAAAGGCACTACCTTCTCTTCCGGCAGCTTTGCCATGAAAAATTGTACCATCGGCTAATAAGAGAATTGCTTTTTTTCGAGATTGATATTTCATCAGTATAGATTTATTCTTTTCAACATCTAATGGAACATATGCATTTTCGAGGAACTTTTACCTCTTTAAAGAACAACACATTTCCAAATCATTATTTAATTATTCCATTTTTACACATTATCTAAATGCATAAAATGTACTCTGGATTTCTTTTAAGGCAGAAATCTAACCTTCTTTATCAAAAAAAAGGATAAACGTTAAAACGTTTATCCTTTATATTATGTGCGATTGCTACAATCATTTATTCTTCTTCAGAACTTGTAGTTTCTTTTGCCGGAGCAACAGATGCTGCTTCAGACTTTTTACTTCTACCTCTTCTTGTAGATTTTTTCTTAGCAGGCTTACCAGCATTGTATAGCTCGTTATAATCTACTAATTCGATCATTGCCATATCTGCATTATCTCCAAGACGATTACCAAGTTTGATAATTCTTGTATATCCTCCTGGTCGCTCACCAATTTTAGAAGACACATCTCCAAATAACTCTGCTACAGCATACTTATTTCTAAGACGACTAAAAACGATTCGTCTGTTATGAGTAGACTCTGAAGTTGTTGTATTGTTTTCTGCTTTTGCTTTTGTTACTAATGGCTCTACAAATTGCTTAAGTGCTTTTGCTTTAGCAACCGTAGTATTGATTCTTTTATGCTCAATTAATGAACAAGCCATGTTTGCAAGCATCGACTTACGATGTGCTGTTTTTCTACCTAAATGGTTTACTTTTTTTCCGTGTCTCATGACATTTTAATTTAATCATCATCTTGCTCAATCTACCTCGCGTAGAGAGCAAAATATGATGTATTATTAATCTTTATCTAATTTATACTTAGAGAGATCCATTCCAAAGTTAAGCCCCTTAACATTTACTAGTTCTTCTAGTTCTGTTAAAGATTTCTTACCGAAGTTACGGAACTTCATCAAGTCATTTTTGTTATAAGATACCAAGTCTCCTAATGTATCAACTTCTGCTGCTTTTAAACAATTAAGCGCTCTTACAGAAAGATCCATATCGATCAACTTTGTTTTTAGAAGTTGTCTCATATGAAGTGATTCTTCATCATATGTTTCTGTCTGAGCAATCTCATCTGCTTCTAATGTAATACGCTCATCAGAGAATAACATGAAGTGATGGATTAATATTTTTGCAGCTTCGGTTAATGCATCTTTTGGATGAATTGAACCATCTGTTGCTATTTCGAAAACCAGTTTTTCATAATCCGTCTTTTGCTCTACACGATAATTTTCGATGCTATATTTAACATTTACTATTGGCGTGTAAATAGAATCTGTAAAAATGGTTCCTATAGGAGCATTCGTTTTTTTATTTTCTTCAGCAGGAACATAACCTCTACCTTTTTCGATAGTGATTTCAAGGTTAAGTGCTACTTTTTTATCCATGTTACAAATTACAAGATCAGGGTTTAGCACCTGAAATCCAGAAATAAACTTCTGAAAATCACCAGCTGTTAATTGCTCCTGACCCGAAATAGAAATAGTAACGGACTCATTATCTATATCTTCAATTTGACGTTTGAAACGTACTTGTTTAAGGTTTAAGATAATTTCTGTAACATCCTCTACAACTCCTGAGATCGTAGAAAATTCATGATCCACTCCTTCTATTCTAAGAGAAGTTATAGCGAATCCTTCTAAAGAAGATAGCAAAACTCTTCGTAAAGCATTACCAACTGTTAATCCATACCCAGGTTCTAATGGTCTAAATTCGAATTTACCATCGAACTCGGTAGAGTCGATCATGATAACTTTATCGGGCTTCTGAAAATTTAATATTGCCATGTTATGTTTCTTCTTAGAGTTATTACTTAGAGTATAATTCGACTATGAATTGCTCGTTAATGTTTTCAGGAATTTGTATTCTAGCTGGAACCGATACAAATGTTCCTTCTTTGGTATCGTTGTTAAAAGTAATCCATTCGTATACTTTACTATTATTAGCTAAAGCATTTTGAATTACTTCTAAAGATTTTGATTTTTCTCTTACTCCTACAACATCACCTGCCTTCAATTGGTAAGATGGAATATTTACCAATTGTCCGTTTACAGTAATGTGTCTGTGTGATACTAATTGTCTAGCACCTCTACGAGAGTTTGCCAATCCCATTCTAAATGCTACATTATCTAGACGAGATTCACACAATTGTAATAAAACCTCACCGGTAATTCCTTGTGCACGTGTAGCTTTTTCGAACATGTTTCTAAACTGACGTTCTAATACACCGTATGTGTATTTAGCTTTTTGCTTTTCCATTAACTGGATTGCATATTCACTCTTTTTACCTCTACGTCTGTTGTTTCCGTGTTGACCAGGAGGGTAATTTCTTTTTTCGAAAGATTTATCGTCTCCGAAAATCGCTTCACCAAACTTACGAGCGATTTTTGTTTTTGGACCAGTATATCTTGCCATTTTTAATTATTTAGTTATTAAGGGTGATTATGAATTAAGGTCTCTTTCCTTCGATAATCAATACTCCCTCTAGATTTACTTATTATATAGTACAAAAGTATTCCGAACATTAAGTTCGGAATATCTTCTATTATACTCTACGTCTTTTAGGAGGTCTACATCCATTATGAGGCATTGGAGTTACATCGATAATCTCTGAAACTTCTATCCCTGAATTATGGATAGAACGTATTGCAGATTCTCTTCCGTTTCCAGGCCCCTTAACATACACCTTAACCTTTTTAAGCCCTGCTTCTATAGCAACTTTTGCAGCATCTTCTGCAGCTAATTGAGCAGCATAAGGAGTATTCTTCTTAGATCCTCTAAATCCCATTTTACCGGCTGAAGACCAAGAAATCACATCTCCTTTTTTGTTGGTTAACGAAACAATAATGTTATTAAAAGATGCAGTTACATGTGCTTCTCCTATTGACTCAACGATTACTTTACGTTTTTTTGAAGTTGACTTTGCCATACTTTTTAGTTTTTAGTTGTTAGCTTTTAGTTGTTAGAATCCTAAACATTGCTATTTCAAACAGATTCATCTAACGTCTATTTACTAATGACTAATGTCTCTTTATTAATTACTATTTAGTTGCTTTTTTCTTGTTAGCAACAGTTTTTCTTCTTCCTTTACGCGTTCTAGAATTATTCTTAGTACGTTGTCCTCTAAGAGGTAATCCCGCTCTGTGGCGAATTCCTCTATAACATCCTATATCCATAAGACGTTTGATACTTAACTGTACTTCAGAACGAAGTTCTCCTTCGATGGTATAGGCTCCAACAGCTTCACGAATACGACCAATCTGATCATCATCCCAATCTGAAACTTTTATACTCTCATCTACTTTGGCAGCTGATAAAATCTCTTTAGCTCTACTTCTACCAATACCGAAGATATAGGTTAATGCTATAACTCCTCGCTTTTGTTTAGGTATATCTACCCCTGCAATTCTTGCCATAATTACCCTTGTCTTTGTTTAAATCTAGGATTCTTTTTATTAATTACGTAAAGTCGGCCTTTTCTACGCACAATTTTGCACTCGGCACTTCTCTTTTTTATTGATGCTCTAACTTTCATCTCTTTGTTTTTAATTTCCAAAATCCACTAAATGCGTTTTAAGGAAGGAATCAGTAACAAGATTTTTCGGGCTGCAAAAGTACACAAAAAATCTTTATTTACTAATATTAATACATTATTAATATCTATATGTTATACGAGCCTTTGATAAATCATAAGGGCTCATCTCTAACTTTACCTTATCTCCTGGTAATAATTTAATATAATGCATACGCATTTTACCCGAGATATGAGCTGTAACAACATGACCGTTTTCCAACTCTACACGAAACATTGCATTAGACAATGCTTCGATTATACTTCCATCTTGTTCTATTGCTGGTTGTTTTGCCATTACGCTACTGCTTTACGATTTTTACCAGTTTTCATTAGCCCATCATAGTGTCTGTTCAACAAGTATGAATTAACCTGTTGCATTGTATCGATTGCAACTCCCACCATAATAAGTAAAGATGTACCTCCGAAAAACAATGCCCATCCTTGTTGCACATTCAACAATTTAACTGCAATTGCAGGGAAAATCGCTATCAATGCCAAGAATATTGACCCTGGTAATGTAATCTGTGACATGATTCTATCCAGGTATTCAGAAGTTTCACTGCCTGGTCGAATTCCTGGTATAAAACCTCCGCTACGCTTTAAATCATCAGCCATTTTATTGGTTGGTACTGTAATTGCCGTATAAAAATACGTAAATACAATGATCAACAATGCAAACACTACATTATACCAAAATCCAAAAATATCACTAAATGCCGCTACAATACCTTGTGAGGTTTCAGAATCAGATAATCCTGCTACCGCCGCTGGTACAAACATAATCGCTTGCGCAAATATAATTGGCATTACACCTGAAGCATTTAATTTTAACGGAATATACTGACGTGATCCAAAAACATTTTTCTCATAACCACCACTAGCAGTTCTTCTAGCATACTGAACCGGTATCTGACGAACCGCCATCACCAATAATACAGACGCTAAAATAATTACAAACCAGATTACCAATTCTATTAGAACCATGATCATTCCACCTCCATCACCAGAAACTCGTGATGAAAAGTTTTGTACAAATGACTGTGGTAAAGTGGCAATAATACCCACCATAATCAATAAGGAAATACCATTACCGATACCTTTATCTGTAATTTTCTCTCCCAGCCACATTGCAAAAATACAACCCGTAGATATTATGATAACAGACGACACAACAAAAACTGTTTGGTTTGGAACCACAAATGCTTCAGCTGGTAGTGTAGCAAACAAATTATATATATAGCCTGGTCCTTGAACCAACGTAATAGCAATAGTTAACCAACGTGTTATTTGATTAATCTTTTTTCTACCACTTTCTCCTTCTTTTTGTAATTTTTGCAAATAAGGAATTGCTATCCCCATTAACTGCACTACAATTGAAGCTGATATATAAGGCATAATACCCAATGCAAAAACAGAAGCATTAGCAAATGCTCCTCCTGTAAATGCATTTAACAAACCTAATAATCCATCTTGGGCTTGTGTTCCTAAATTTGCTAGTTCTGATGCGTCTACTCCTGGAAGTACAACTTGCGCTCCAAATCGATATACCAAAAGTAATCCTAGCGTAACCAAGATTCTATTCTTTAGTTCTTCGATCTTCCAAATATTCTTTATTGTGTCAATGAATTTCATGAATTGTCTATTATAAGGTTACTGCTTCACCACCTGCTGCTTCTATAGCTGCTTTTGCAGTGGCTGTGAATTTATGAGCTGAAACTTTTAACTTTGCTTTCAATTCACCTCTTCCCAATATCTTAACCAAATCATTCTTTCCAGCAAGACGTTTTGTCAACAGTACATCAAGATCAACGGTATCTGTTATTTTACCATCGTCTACAAGTTTTTGTAGGGTATCAAGGTTTACACCTTGATACTCTTTTCTGTTAATATTTTTGAAACCAAATTTTGGTACACGTCTTTGTAGTGGCATTTGTCCACCTTCGAAACCGATCTTTTTAGAATATCCAGAACGTGACTTTGCTCCTTTATGACCACGAGTAGCAGTTCCTCCTTTTCCAGAACCCTGTCCACGACCTACTCGCTTACTATTATTTTTTACCGAACCTGCAGCAGGTTTTAAGTTACTTAAATCCATGTGCTTTTATTATTTTGTTTCTATAGAAACTAAATGTTTAACTTTATTTACCATCCCAAGGATATTAGGAGTATCATCATGCTCCACAACCTGGCCGATCTTTTTAAGACCTAGAGCCTCTAGGGTTCTCTTTTGTCTTTGAGTACGGTTAATCGCACTTTTTACTTTAGTAATTTTAATCTTTGCCATCGTTCCTGAATTTATCCTTTAAACACTTTTTCTAGTGAAATTCCTCTTTGAACCGCTACCTGTTGTGCGCTACGCATTTGTAACAATGCATCAAAAGTAGCCTTCACCACATTGTGCGGGTTAGAAGATCCCTGGTTTTTAGAAAGTACATCATGTACCCCCACAGACTCCAATACAGCACGTATTGCCCCACCGGCTATTACCCCGGTACCTGTTGCGGCAGGCATAAGCAATACTCTTGCTCCACCGTACTTACCTTTTTGTTCATGAGGTAATGTTCCTTTATGTAATGGTATACGAACTAAATTCTTTTTTGCATCTTCTACTGCCTTAGCGATAGCTTCTGCTACCTCTTTAGATTTACCTAAACCATGACCTACAACACCGTTTTCATCTCCTACAACAACGATAGCCGAGAAACCAAATGCTCTACCACCTTTTGTTACTTTAGTTACACGTTGCACGCCAACTAAACGATCTTTTAATTCAAGTCCACTTGGCTTTACTAATTCTGCGTTTTTATATTTTTGATACATAATTTCTTAGAATTTTAGTCCTGCTTCTCTAGCACCTTCTGCTAATGATTTTACTCTACCATGGTATAAATAACCTCCTCTATCGAAAGATATTGTTTCTATACCGGCTTTCTTAGCTTTTTCAGCAAGTGCTTTACCTACCAAGTTTGCCTTTTCTATTTTATTTCCTGTTGCCGAAGCAATGTCTTTATCTCTTGAAGAAGCTGCACTGATAGTTTTACCAGTTACGTCATCTATGATTTGCGCATAGATTTCTTTGTTACTTCTATAAACAGATAATCTAGGACGTTGTTCTGTACCGCTTACATTACCACGGATACGCTTTCTTATCTTTAATCTTCTTAATTCTTTTGAGAATGCCATAACGATAGTTATTATGCAGATTTACCTGCTTTTCTTCTTAATTGTTCTCCTACGAATTTAATTCCTTTCCCTTTATAAGGTTCTGGTTTACGGAAGCCTCTAATTTTAGCTGCTACCTGTCCAACCAATTGCTTATCATGAGAAGTTAATTTTACGATAGGGTTTTTACCTTTTTCTGAAATAGTTTCAACTTTGACCTCTGGAGCTATGTCCAATACTATGTTATGAGAGAATCCTAAAGCCAAATCTAATTTTTGACCTTGATTAGATGCTCTATAACCTACACCAACCAATTCTAACTCCTTAGTAAATCCTGTTGAAACACCATTAACCATATTATCAATCAACGCTCGATATAAACCGTGCTTTGCTTTATGATCTTTGGCATCACTAGGTCTTTCTAAAACTACCTGACCTTCTTCTACTTTCGCATCGATACTATCGATCTCTTGAGAAAGCTCTCCTAATTTTCCTTTAACAGTAACAACATTACCTGTCACTTCAACAGTGACACCAGACGGAATAGTTACTGGATTTTTTCCTATTCTTGACATTTCTTTTGTCCTTTTATACTGTTAATATACGTAACAAAGTACTTCACCACCTACATTCTCTTGCTTTGCGCGTTTACCGGTCATTACACCATGAGAAGTAGAAACTATCGCTACACCTAAACCATTTAGAATTCTTGGAATTTCGCTTGATCCAGCATACTTACGTAAACCTGGCTTACTTATTCTTTGTAATTCTTTAATAACTGGTTCTTTAGTCAACTTATCGTACTTAAGTGCGATTTTGATAGTACCTTGTGTTGTATTATCTTCAAATTTATAACTTAAAATATAACCCTGATCGAATAATATTTTAGTGATCTCTTTTTTAACCTTCGATGCTGGTATCTCAACAACTCTATGTTGAGCACTATTTGCATTACGAATTCTGGTTAAATAATCTGCAATAGGATCTGTATTCATTGTATTTAATTTATGGTTTTGGTTTTCGGCCGAAAAAACGACCGAACCTGAAACCAATTAATTTTCTTTATTATTACCAACTAGCTTTTGTTACTCCCGGAATTAACCCTTTGTTCGCCATTTCTCTAAATGTAACACGAGAAATTCCAAACTGACGCATATATCCTTTTGGTCTTCCTGTAAGTTTACATCTATTGTGTTTACGAACAGGTGAAGCGTTTTTTGGCAATTTCTGTAACGCTTCATAATCACCAGCTTCTTTTAAAGCTTTGCGTTTTTCTGCGTATTTAGCAACAGTTTTAGCTCTCTTCACCTCACGGGCTTTCATTGATTCTTTAGCCATAATTAATTCTTTTTAAAAGGTAATCCTAGTTCGGTTAACAATGATTTTGCTTCTTTATCAGTATTTGCAGAAGTTTCGAATGTAATATTCATACCAGCAATCTTATTTACCTTATCGATATCGATCTCTGGAAAAATAATTTGTTCAGTAATCCCTAATGAGTAATTACCCCTACCGTCAAAACCTGTTGCTTTAATCCCTCCAAAGTCTCTAACTCTTGGTAAAGCCGAAGTAATTAAACGATCTAAAAATTCATACATTCTTTCTCCTCTTAACGTAACTTTTGCACCAATTGGCATTCCTTTACGTAATTTGAAAGTAGCGACGTCTTTTTTAGAAATCGTAGGTACCGCTTTTTGACCAGTGATTGTAGTTAACTCATCTACTGCATGTTCGATCAACTTCTTATCAGCCACAGCTGCTCCAACACCTCTACTTAAAACAATTTTCTTAAGTTTTGGCACTTGCATTACATTACTATAGCTAAATTCTTCTGTAAGAGCAGACACTACTCGGTCTTTATACTCTTGTTTTAATCTTGGTATATAAGCCATAACTATATTACTTCATTAGATTTTTTAGCAAATCTTACTTTCTTATCACCTTCTACTCTGTATCCAACTCTTGTTGTTTCTCCTTTAGAAGTCAACAATGATAAGTTAGAAATATGAATAGGAGCTTCTTTTTTCACAATTCCACCTTGTGGATTTGTTGCACTAGGCTTTTGGTGTTTTGAAACTAAGTTCACACCTTCTACAATCGCCTTGTTTACATCTTTCAATACCTTTTGTACTGTACCTTCCTGATCTTTATTGTCTCCGGCTATAACACGTACTGTATCTCCTGATTTGATTTTTAGCTTTGTCATCTTTACAAATGTTTTAAAGCACTTCTGGCGCTAGTGAAACAATCTTCATGAATTGCTTATCACGAAGTTCTCTTGCAACAGGACCAAATACACGAGTTCCTCTCATTTCTCCTGCAGGGTTCAAAAGAACACATGCATTATCATCGAAACGGATGTATGAACCATCTGGTCTGCGCACTTCTTTTTTGGTACGAACTACAACTGCAGTAGAAACTGCTCCTTTTTTAATGTTTCCATTTGGAGTTGCTTCTTTTACACTGACAACTATTTTGTCTCCTACAGAGGCGTATCTTCTTCCTGTACCACCTAAAACACGAATAACTAAAACTTCTTTACCACCTGTGTTATCGGCTACTTTTAATCTAGACTCTTGTTGTACCATAATTACTTCGCTCTTTCAATTACTTCTACTAATCTCCAGCATTTGGTTTTACTCATAGGTCTTGTTTCCATGATCTTTACAGTATCACCAATGTTGCAATCGTTTTTCTCGTCGTGTGCAACGTATTTTTTCGTTTTCAACACGAACTTTCCGTACATAGGGTGTTTTACTTTTTTCACCTCAGAAACCACAATTGATTTCTGCATTTTGTTACTTGTAACAACACCTATACGCTCTTTTCTTAAATTTCTTTTTTCCATCTTTCAGCAGAATTAACCGTTTAATTCTCTTTTTGTTAGCTCTGTAGCTATTCTTGCGATAGATCTTCTTACTTTACGTAATTGTAAAGGGTTTTCTAACGGAGACATAGCGTGAGCCATTTTTAAATCTGAATACGCTTTTTGCGATTTACCAAGCTCTTCTCTTAATTCAGCTTCAGACGCTTTACTTACTTCTGATTGTTTCATAATCTCTCAAATATTAAGCTTGATAATCTCTAGCTACGATAAACTTAGTTTTTACAGGAAGTTTTTGAGCCGCCAGACGTAATGCTTCTTTAGCAACCTCATGAGGCACTCCACTTATTTCAAATAATATTCTTCCTGGTTTTACCACTGCTGCCCAATATTCTACAGCACCTTTTCCTTTACCCATACGTACTTCAAGAGGCTTTTTTGTGATTGGCTTGTCTGGGAATATTTTAATCCACAGAGATCCCTCTCTTTTCATATAACGAGTAGCAGAAATACGAGCTGCTTCTATCTGCCTTGCAGTAATAAAACATGAATCTAATGCTTTAATTCCGAAAGTACCATTTGAAAGTGTATGTCCTCTTTGAGAAAGACCTTTCATACGTCCTTTTTGTTGTTTACGGAATTTTGTTCTTTTAGGCTGTAACATTGTTAATTTACTTTAAAAAATTACTTTCTACGACGTGATTTATTGTTTCCACCACTTCGTCCACCTCTGTCGCTCTTTCCTTGTTTTTTGGATAAACCAACTAATGGAGAAAGCTCTCTTTTACCATACACTTCGCCTTTCATGATCCACACTTTAACGCCTAATCTACCATAAGTAGTATGCGCTTCTACTAAAGCATAATCTATGTCAGCTCTAAATGTTGATAAAGGAATACGACCTTCTTTATAAGACTCTGTACGTGCCATTTCTGCCCCGTTCAAACGTCCCGAAATCTGGATTTTAATACCCTCTGCATTCATTCTCATCGCTGCTGCAATAGCCATCTTGATAGCACGACGATATGAAATACGACCTTCAATTTGTCTTGCAACACTTGATCCCACTAAAAATGCATCAAGTTCAGGTCTTTTGATTTCAAAAATATTGATCTGTACTTCTTTATCAGTAATTTTTTTAAGCTCTTCTTTTAACTTGTCTACCTCTTGTCCACCTTTTCCGATAATAATACCAGGTCTAGCAGTAGTGATAGTAACGGTTACAAGTTTAAGCGTACGCTCAATAATTACTCTAGATACACTAGCTTTTGATAAACGTGCGTGTACATACTTTCTAATCTTATCGTCTTCGGCAAGCTTGTCACCGTAGTCATTACCTCCGTACCAGTTGGATTCCCATCCTCTGATAATACCAAGGCGATTTCCGATTGGATTTGTCTTCTGTCCCATAGTCTATATTAGCTTTGTGTATTATTTTTTGCTGCAACCACTATAGTAACGTGGTTAGAGCGTTTTCTTATTCTGTGTGCACGACCCTGTGGAGCAGGACGAAGTCTTTTTAACATACTTCCTCCATCTACACGAATCTCTTTTACAAAAAGATCTGCATCTTCGATGCTAGCGTCTTCATTTTTCGCCTGCCAGTTAGCTATTGCCGAAAGCAATAATTTCTCTAAGCGACGTGATGCTTCTTTAGGGCTAAATCTAAGAATGTGAAGCGCCTTTTCAACTTTCTCACCACGAACCAAATCTGCAACTAAACGCATTTTTCGAGGTGACGTAGGGCAGTTATTAAGCTTAGCAAAAGCAACTTGCTTTTTCTCTTCTTTAATTCTGTCTGCCATTTCTCTTTTACGAACTCCCATGACTTAAATTATTTTTTACCTTTATTTTTAGCACCAGCATGTCCTCTAAAAGATCTTGTTGGCGAAAATTCTCCTAATTTATGACCCACCATGTTTTCGGTAACATATACCGGTACAAACTGGCGACCATTATGAACTGCAATTGTTTGCCCTACAAAGTCAGGAGTAATCATAGATGCTCTTGACCAAGTCTTGATAACAGACTTTTTATTAGCTTCTACATTTGCAGCTACTTTTTTCTCTAACTTATAGTGAACGTAAGGTCCTTTTTTTAATGAACGTGCCATATCTTATTATTTCTTTCTACGTTCTACAATATACTTATTACTCGCTTTCGTCTTAGAACGGGTTCTGTATCCTTTTGCAGGAAGCCCTTTTCTAGAACGTGGGTGACCTCCAGAAGAACGTCCTTCTCCACCACCCATTGGATGATCAACAGGGTTCATTGCTACTGGTCTAGTACGCGGTCTACGACCTAACCATCTTGTTCTACCGGCTTTTCCTCCAACAATCAACTGATGATCGCTATTAGAAACAGCTCCAACAGTAGCCATACAGTTTACTAGCACCATTCTAACTTCACCAGAAGGCAATTTTACCGTAGCAAATTTACCATCTCGCGCCATTAACTGGGCAAATGATCCCGCACTACGAGCCATTACAGCTCCTTGTCCTGGACGTAACTCTATACAAGATATAATTGTACCTAAAGGAATATCGCTAAGTGGCATTGCATTTCCAATTTCTGGAGCAACATTATTACCAGAGACAACATTTTGTCCCACTTGTAAACCATTTTGAGCGATTACATAACGCTTTTCACCATCTTGATAGTTTAAAAGCGCAATGAATGCAGTTCTGTTCGGATCATACTCTATCGATGCAACTGTAGCAGGAATTCCTTGCTTATCTCGTTTAAAATCGATGATACGATACCTTCTTTTATGACCTCCACCTTTATAGCGAATAGTCATTTTACCTTGACTGTTTCTACCTCCAGATCTTTTTTTCGGAGCTAATAGACTTTTCTCCGGCTTATCAGTAGTAATTGCGTCAAATCCATTTACTACTCTAAAACGCTGACCTGGGGTAATTGGTTTTAATTTTCTTACTGACATTTTTTAGTCTTAAAGATTACTATATAAATCAATTACTTCACCTTCCGCCACCTGTACAATTGCTTTTTTAATAGCATTTGTTTTACCAGTAACCATTCCCGTTTTTGTATAACGAGTTTTACGTTCTGGGCGGACATTTATTGTTCGAACTTTAGTAACAGATACACCATAAGCAGCCTCAACCGCTTTTTTGATCTCTACCTTATTCGCTCTTTTATCTACTACAAAACCATAACGATTAAACACTTCGCTGTCTGCAGTAGCCTTTTCTGTAATAATAGGTTTTATTAAGATACTCATGGCTTCTATTTACTTAAATTCGTTTCAATTGCTTTCAAAGAACCTTCTAAAAGCACAACATTCCCTGCGTTAAGTATCTTGTAAGTACTTAATTCTGAGCTTGTTATAACTTCAGAGCTTTTTAAATTGCGTGACGACAAATATACATTTTTATTTGACTCAGCCAACACAAACAAAGATTTTTTGTTTTCTAGCCCTAAAGACTTCAAAACAGCTGTGAAATTCTTCGTTTTTATCGTATCAAAATTAAAGTCTTCTACAACCGTAATTGCCTTTTCATTTGCTTTAATACTTAACGCAGATTTTCTAGCCAATCTCTTTAAGTTCTTGTTTAATTTAAAAGAGTAATTACGAGGTCTTGGTCCAAAAACTCTACCTCCTCCTTTAAAAATTGGAGACTTTATACTACCTGCTCTAGCAGTACCTGTTCCTTTTTGTTTCTTAATCTTTCTTGTACTACCTACAATCTCTGCTCTTTCCTTAGCCTTATGCGTTCCCTGACGTTGATTAGCTAAATACTGCTTTACATCAAGATAAACAGCATGATTGTTAGGCTCAATACTAAAAACAGCATCCGAAAGGTTTGCCTTTCTTCCTGTTTCTTTTCCGTTGATATCAATTACCGCTACTTCCATTACTTCTGAATCGTTACGTAAGCGTTTTTATGTCCAGGAACACATCCCTTCACAACAAGCAAGTTCTTTTCAGGAACCACTTTTAACACTCTTAAGTTTTGAATTTTTACTTGATCTCCACCCATTCTTCCTGCCATCTTCATTCCTTTAAAAACTCTTGCAGGATATGATGCAGCACCAATCGAACCTGGAGCTCTTAAACGGTTATGCTGACCATGAGTTGCCTGACCGACACCACCAAAGTTGTGTCTTTTTACAACCCCTTGAAAACCTTTACCCTTTGAAGTTGCAGAAACATCTACAAATTCTCCTTCGCTAAAATGCTCTACAGTTACTGTATCACCTAATTTGTACTCCTCTTCAAAACCTTTGAATTCGATAACTTTACGTTTAGCAACAGTTCCTGCTTTTTTAAAGTGACCTAAAGCCGCTTTTGTAGCATTTTTGTCTGCTTTGTCATCGAAACCTAATTGAACAGCTTCATAACCATCAACCTCTTCGGTTCTGACTTGGGTAACCACGCATGGCCCAGCTTCGATAACTGTACATGGAATATTCTTTCCATTTTCATCGAAAATGCTGGTCATACCGATCTTTTTTCCTATTAACCCAGACATATTTAATTATTTATTAATTGTTTACTTATTTTAAGGAACGTTCTAAAAATTAGACGTTCTGATCTTCACAAAAAAACAGGGTCAAAACACGTTCAACCCTGAATGTATTTTTTGCCGTTTTTCTCTTGCACGCAGCGCGAGACATTTATTGTAAGATAACTATTCTCTCTTACGAAGTCTTATCAAACTTTGATTTCAACTTCTACTCCACTTGGTAATTCTAGCTTCATCAACGCATCAATCGTTTTTGAAGAAGAGCTATAAATATCTAAAAGTCTTTTATAAGAACTTAATTGAAATTGCTCTCTAGATTTTTTGTTTACGTGCGGAGATCGAAGCACAGTAAATATCTTTTTATGTGTTGGTAAAGGAATTGGCCCCGTTACTACAGCTCCCGTGCTCTTTACCGTCTTTACGATTTTTTCAGCAGATTTATCCACCAAGTTATGATCGTAAGATTTTAGTTTTATTCTAATTTTTTGACTCATTTCTGTAATAATTAAGCGTTAACTCCTTTTGCTGCTGCAATTACTTCTTCTGAAATATTAGAAGGAGTCTCAGCATAGTGAGAAAATTCCATTGTAGATGTTGCCCTACCTGAAGACAATGTTCTTAATGTTGTTACATATCCAAACATTTCAGAAAGCGGAACGGTTGCTTTTACAGTCTTTGCACCTGCTCTATCACCCATATCACTTACTTGTCCTCTACGACGGTTGAGATCACCTACAATATCACCCATGTTTTCTTCTGGTGTAATTACCTCTAGCTTCATAATTGGCTCCATAATCACTGCCTTAGCTGCTTTTGCCGAGTTTTTAAACCCTAATTTAGCCGCCAATTCGAAAGATAACTGATCAGAATCCACATCGTGATACGAACCATCTGTCAAAGTAACTTTCATAGCATCTACTTCATATCCTGCCAATGGACCATTTGTCATTGCCATCTTGAATCCTTTCTCTATAGAAGGTATAAATTCTTTAGGAACGTTACCACCTTTTATAGTAGACTCAAATTGAAGTCCTACAGCTCCTTCTTCAGCAGGCTCTAAAGTAAATACAATATCTGCGAATTTACCACGACCACCAGATTGTTTCTTATAAACTTCTCTGTGCTCTGCTTTTTGAGTAATCGCTTCTTTATACTCTACTTGAGGCTGACCTTGGTTAACCTCTACTTTAAATTCTCGCTTTAAACGATCAACAATAATATCCAAGTGAAGCTCTCCCATTCCAGAAATAATAGTCTGTCCAGAAGCTTCATCTGTTCTAACTGTAAATGTTGGATCTTCTTCTGCTAATTTACCTAACGCTAATCCTAATTTATCAACATCAGCTTTAGTTTTAGGCTCTACAGCAATACCAATTACCGGATCTGGAAAATCCATTGATTCTAAAACAATAGGGTTTTTCTCATCAGACATGGTATCCCCTGTCTTAATATCCTTAAACCCAACTGCCGCACCAATATCTCCAGCCTCAATATATTCTATAGCATTCTGCTTATTAGAATGCATTTGATAAATTCTAGAAATACGTTCTTTTTTACCAGAACGGTTGTTTAAGATATAAGAACCTGCATCTAAACGTCCAGAATAAGCTCTAAAGAATGCCAAACGCCCTACAAATGGGTCAGTTGCAATTTTAAATGCTAATGCTGAAAACGGCTCTTTTACATCAGGCTTACGTAATTCTTCCTGATCTGTATTTGGATTAATCCCTGTAATACCATCTTTATCTGTAGGAGATGGCAAATAGCGACAAACCGCATCTAAAAGAAACTGCACTCCTTTATTCTTAAATGCAGACCCACAAATCATAGGAATAATACTCATATCCATTACAGCGGCTCTAAGTGCAGCATGCACTTCTTCTTCTGTAATTGAGTCTTCATCTTCCATGAATTTTTCCAAAAGATTCTCGTCATAAGCTGCTACTTCTTCAATAAGCTTACCTCTAAGCTCTGATGCTTCTGCTTTTAACTCTTCTGGAATATCTATAACGTCGAATGTAGACCCTTGTGTTTCATCATGCCATACAATAGCACGGTTCTTCACTAAATCTACAATCCCTTTAAAATCTGCCTCATCACCAATATTCATTACAATTGGCACTGCATTAGACCCCAACATATCTTTTACTTGCTGACAAACTGCCATAAAGTTAGATCCTTGACGGTCCATTTTATTCACAAAACCGATACGTGGCACCTTATAGTTATCTGCTAGTCTCCAGTTAGTCTCTGATTGCGGCTCTACACCGTCTACAGCACTAAACAAGAACACTAAACCATCAAGAACACGAAGTGAACGGTTAACTTCTACCGTAAAATCAACGTGACCCGGTGTATCAATTATATTAAAGTGATATCCTTTTGTATCAGAAATCGCCTGACCATTTTCTGTAGGGAACTTCCACTCACAAGTGGTAGCAGCAGAAGTAATTGTAATACCTCTTTCTTGCTCTTGCTCCATCCAGTCCATAGTAGCTGCACCATCATGCACTTCACCAATTTTGTGACTTACCCCCGTATAATAAAGTATACGCTCGGTAGTTGTAGTTTTTCCTGCGTCAATATGCGCAGCAATACCTATATTTCTTGTATATTTTAAATCTCTAGCCATTTCTTAATGATTAAAATCTAAAGTGTGAAAATGCTTTATTGGCTTCTGCCATTTTATGAGTATCTACTCTTTTCTTAACCGCAGCTCCTTCTTCTTTTTCCGCAGCAATGATTTCTGCAGCAAGTTTCTGAGCCATTGACTTCTCATTTCTTTTACGAGAAAATTGAATCAACCACTTCATTGCAGTGGATATTTTACGGTCTGGTCTAATCGGATTTGGAATCTGAAAAGTAGCACCCCCCACACGACGGCTTCTTACTTCTACGTGAGGCATAACATTAGATAATGCATCTTTCCATATCTCTAATGCAGTTTTTTCTTCATCTTGTTTTTTCTCTTCAACGATATCTATCGCATCATAGAATATTCTGAAAGCAGTCGATTTCTTACCATCCCACATCATCATGTTTACAAAACGAGTCACTAGTTGATCGTTAAAACGTGGATCTGGCAAAATCGGTCTTTTTTTAGCCTTTCTTTTTCTCATGTCTTCTTTTTAAAAGTTTTTAATTACTTCTTAGGGCGTTTTGCACCATACTTAGATCTACGTTGTGTTCTACCTTCAACACCAGCGGTGTCTAAAGCTCCACGAACAATATGATATCTAACTCCTGGTAAATCTTTTACCCTTCCACCTCTAACTAATACTATCGAGTGCTCTTGGAGATTGTGTCCTTCACCACCGATGTACGCATTCACTTCTTTCCCATTTGTTAACCTAACACGAGCTACCTTACGCATAGCTGAGTTTGGTTTTTTTGGAGTAGTAGTATAAACACGTGTACATACACCGCGGCGTTGCGGGCACGAATCCAAAGCAGCCGATTTACTCTTCTTAGTTATTTTGGTTCTACCTTTTCGTACTAATTGTGAAATTGTTGGCATAATTTGCTTTACACTATTATTAATTATTTTATTACACCTCTTTTATGAGGGCTGCAAAGGTAGAAATATTTTTGAGCAAATCAAATCCTAATGCATTAATTTTCAAATACATTTAATTTTTTCAACTTACAACCTTCTGACACAACAGACTTAATCAATAAAAAAGCAACACTTTACCCGTAATTCAAACCACACAGTAGAGAAAAGAGTCACCTACACGCTAATACCCAGTATCCTTACAAAAGTATTCCCAAAAAACTTATAAAATTTAACACATGTAATTCTTTTTCGTTTTAAGCCAGTAAATCTAAAATTTCTTTATAACATAATCTTTGCCCAGAACTACCTATCTAAACCATTTTAAATTAAACCACACTTCTTAAAAATACCATCCCAAAAACTTCAACTTACTATTCCACTTCCGTAATCAAACTATACCAAAAACTCAACACCAAAAGACCTAAAACACTTAACAATTACTTTAAAAACACAAAAGTATTACTGCAAAACCTTAATTATCAATAATGTAGTTGCTTTATTAATTTATAATTATGACATTTATCGTGGCTAATCTAAAATTATAACACATGAATAAATCAATTAAAACAACATTGCTAATGTTGTTCGCAACATTAGTAACGCAAACTTCGTTTGCTCAAGAAAAAACTATTACCGGGGTTATTTCAGACAACAAAGGTTTACCGCTACCCGGGGTAAACATACAAGTAAAAGACACTAATAAAGGTGCCCAATCAGATTTTGATGGAAAATATTCTATCTCTGCTGATACAGGATCTATTTTGATATTTAGCTATCTCGGCTTTGCAAATCAAGAAGTCACTGTAGGGCAAAGCAGCCAAATAAACGTAAGTATGCAAGAAGATGCTTCTGAACTAGAAGAAGTAGTAGTTACCGCCTTTGGAATTGCGAAAGAAAAAAACAAATTGGGGTACTCTGCTGAAAGTGTCGATGTAAATAAATTAAACGATGCAGCAGAAAACAACCTCGTAAACGCATTAAACGGTCAGGTATCCGGGGTTAACATTACTGATTCTGGTGGATCTCCTAGTGCTTCTGCCAACATTGTTATTAGAGGTTCTTCTAGTATTTTAGGAAATAACCAGCCTCTTTTTGTAATAGACGGGATACCCATTAATAATAACACTGAAAATGGATCCTCTAGCGGAACGGTTGATGGAACTGATTTCAGAGACTACGGAAAAACTGTAGGTGTCAATAGAGCTTCTGATATTAATCCGGATGACATTGCCTCTATGACCGTACTAAAAGGTGGAGCAGCAACTGCATTATATGGTATACGAGCAGTTAATGGAGCTATCATAATTACCACAAAAAGTGGGTCTCGAAATCAAAAAGGACTGAACATCTCACTTTCTACTGGTTACACCATAGATGAAGTAAACAAATTTCCAGAATTTACAGACAGATATGCCCGTGGTCGAAATGGAGCTTACTCTAATCTAACTCATTGGAGTTGGGGACCTGCATACGCCAACAATCCTACCTTTCCTGCAAATACTATTACTGATATAGACGGAGACGGAACAGATGACGATGTTTCTGGACAACGAATTCCTTTCTTTAGAGACAACTACAAGAATTTTTGGCAAAAAGGCACCAGGTTAAACACTAATATCTCTGTTTCTGGCGGAGGTGAAAAAGGTCGTTTTTATGTTTCTGCTGGTAATGTAAATCACGAAGGTATTGTTAAAAATGACACTTACGAAAGAACAAATTTCACCATAAAAGGAGACTATGACATTACTGATAAGTTTAAAATAGGTGCAATGGCAAGTTATTCTAATGTAAACACGAATTCGTTTCAAGGAGGAGACACTGGTATTGGTAATGGGCTAACCTATTGGCATCATATGTGGGATATCAACAGACCATGGGTAGATTCTAATAGAGACAAAGTATGGTTTAGTGATTTTGTTGGGGATCCTAACTGGATCGTAAATGAAGAAGGGGAAAAAGGAGAAGTTAACAGAACAATTGGAAATATAAATTTTAGCTATGATATCACAGATTGGATGAAATTAAATTTTCGCTCAGGTATCGATACCTACAGCGACCAAAAAAGGTTAGTGAGACCTATTTCTTCTGTTAACACCAATAACAGATTAGGTGACATGTATGAAATAAGAATAAACAGTAAAGATATTACCAACAACTTTAACTTATCAGGAAATTTTATACTGAATGAAGATTTAAATTTATCTTACTTAGTAGGGGGAGACATCTATACCTCAAGATATGATCGATTATATGTAGATGGTCAAGAATTATTAACAAAAGATTTTTTTGATATCTCAAATGCAAAAACAGTCACTTCTAACAACTCGGACAATAACAAGAAAATTTTCGGAGCATTTTCGGAAGTAACATTAGATTATAAAAGCTTCTTATTTTTGACTTTAACAGGTAGAAACGACTGGTCCTCTACACTGCCTAAAGTAAACAATTCTTTTTTCTACCCGTCTGTAAGTACTGGTTTTGTGTTTAGCAACCTATTAAGTGATAACGAAATTTTAAGCTATGGTAAATTAAAAGGTTCCTGGGCAAAATTAGGAAATGACGCACCCAATTTTTCTTTACAAAATGTTTTTGCAAGAAGAACACCTAATGTTGGTGGGCAACCTCAGTTTACCATAAGCAACAGACAAAATAATCCGAATATCAAGCCAGAATTATCATCAGCTTGGGAAATTGGTGGAGAATTTAAATTTTTGAACAATCTTATTGGCCTAGATATTACGTATTACGAAAGAAATACAGTAGATCAAGTATTACCGATTCCGTTAACTTCTTCATCAGGATTTGCCGAATACATCGACAATAGCGGAAAAGTGACCAATAATGGTATTGAAGCATTACTGAACATTAATGATTTTATTAAAAACAACCATGGTATTGTAGTGGATTTTGGATTTAACTTTGCAAAAAACAATAGTGAAGTTGTAGAAGTACCAGAAGGTCTTGAAGAGATCATTATTGGTAACGGATATTGGAATGGAACTAAATTGGTTGCAAGACCAGGAGAACCCTACGGGACTTTTGTCGGAGACAAATACAAAAGAAACGAAAGCGGACAATTGCTATTAGACGATAGTGGAGCTCCCCAAAGAGAGTCTAACCAGATTCTTGGTAATATAAATCCTGATTGGACTTTAAATTTTAACCCTAGAGTATCTTACAAAGGATTTACCTTAAGTGGAAATTTAGAATTTAGAAAAGGAGGAGACCTTTATAACGATGCCGAAGTATCTTGGATATATGCTGGTTTAAGTCAGACAACTGAAGATCGTTTTTATAACGCTTCTGACGTAAATGCGAATGCTACTCGAGTATTTGATGGTATTATCGAAAGTACTGGAGAACAAAGTACCATTGCCGTACCTTTAACGAACACCTATTATCACAATAACTACAACGCGACTGATGAAAATTTTGTAGAAGATACATCATGGGTAAGATTACGTACTCTTAATTTAACATACAATTTACCCTCCAAAATATTAGAAAACACCTTTATAAACAGAGTAAGTGTTACGTTTACTGGTCGTAACTTATGGCTAGACACCAATTATTCTGGTGCTGACCCAGAAACTAGCGGACTTGGAGCAGGTAATGTACAGGGATTCAACACGATTACAGCTCCTAACACAAAAAGTTATGGAATGACGGTTAAAGTTCAATTCTAAAAAAAGATCTCATGAAAACATTAAATATAATAAACTATAAAAATATTTTCTTATTTATTTTTTCTGTCCTTAGTATAATAACATCATGTACAGAAGATTTTGAAGAAACTAATACGGACCCTAACAACCCTAAAGAGGTTGACATACCTTTAATTTTCACATCAGGAGAACGCTCTATCTTATATAAATATGGTAGATTTACCGAAGGAACTGATTGGGATCTTTGGTGTGGGTTATGGATACAAACATTTGCAGGAAACCATGGAAACGGGGTTAATTATGACTTATACGATATCCTACCTAATGCCTCTTTATGGGATCGACAGTACGACGCCCTTAACGACCTAAAGATCGTGATTTCTTTAGGAACAGAAAGAGAAGCATGGCAACATGTAGGCGCTTCTAAAATAATATCTGCTCTTGCTTTAGGAACACTTACCTCCCAATACGGAGGAATCCCTTGGTCAGAAGCACTTGTAGGCTCAGAAAATCCGAATCCCAAATTTGACACTCAAGAAGAAATCTACAATAGTATGTTTTCTTTGTTAAGCGAAGGAATAGCTGATTTAGACAAAACCAGTTCTATCCAATTAGGAGCTGAAGACTTTGTTTTTCACAACTCAGCTGCCGCAAGTAACGAAGAACAACTAAATAAATGGAAAGCTTTAGCATATGCTCTAGAAGCAAGATATCGAAATCACTTTAGTATTAAAGATCCTTCTGGATCAGCAACCGCTGCGCTTACGGCTGTAGACAATGCCAAATCAGCTGGCTTTACAGAACATGCTTATGATTTGGTTTTTCCTTATGAAGGAGCAGATATATACCGAAACGGTTACTATCACCTTTTTCAAAACAACCAAATGATTGCATCAGAAGTATTCATGAATACTTTAACAAGCACTAATGATCCTCGTAAAGAAGCTTACTGGAATACCGAAGCTACAGATGGTACCGTAGTAGGATATACAGGTAAATCAAACGGTTTTGGAACAGATAATGCTAGTTATTCGCCTGTAGGTCCACAAGGATTTTATGGAAAAGAAACATCCCCGCAGCTTATATCTACTCATTTTGAATTACTTTTTATAGAAGCCGAAGCAGCCTTAAGATCCGGAGATGCAGAAAGAGCCGCTACTGCTCATAACGCAGCAATTATAGCGCAGCTTAATCTAGTCACTCCTTCTGCAATAGAGTTCCTTACTTCATCTGGAGGTGATGTTAGCACCTATCAGGCAAAAATAAATACGTACATTGCAGCTTTTGCCGATGAGGATGCCGGCTCTATCACTATAGAAAAAATAATGACAGAAAAGCACAAAGCAATGTTTACTATGAATACCGAATCATGGGTAGATGTAAGAAGGCATAATTATGATTATCCTGCTACCTTATCGATACCAACTAATGATGGAAAAGCAATTGCTACAGAATTTATTCAAAGGGTTCCTTACCCAGAAGAATCCACAAATACCAACAGCAATACTCCGGATGGTGTAACTATATTTGATCAATTATGGATATTCAAAGCCAATTAAAAACAATGAAAAACCACGGAAGAAGACGATGTATTACAATTAAAACAATATCTATGAAAGCATTTTTAAATCCCTTATATATAGTATTGGTAGTATCCTTGCTTTTTGCATCATCATGTTCTGATGATGATGAAATTGGAGCAGAAGGAACTACCATCCCAGCCCCAGTTTTTCTGATAGATGACAACATATCTATTTTTGATTCGAACATTGACCTAACATTGGGCATTACCAACTCCAGTGATTCCCAAACAACGGGTATTGAAATATACAGATCTGGCTCCTCAGACAAAATTGCAGATGCAACAATAAATGGAGAAACAGCAACTTTCAGTTCCTCATCTTTAGGAACTTTGGAAACAGGCTCAATCAACCTTGACATTGTATCCACTTTTTCTGGCGGAAACTTTGCAAAAGCATCTTTTACAGAAACAATCGATGTAACATCTGTTATAAGCTTAACTAGCGAAGTCGAATCTGTACAAAATGGAGATACTTCTGATGGAAATGTAATCTCTTATGAAACCACTACTGCAGGAACCAATATCGACGACATCACAGTTACCTGGAAAAATGGTGAGATGGGTGCAGAAACAGACATCTCTACGGGTTTTGCTTCAGACAAAGGCTCTATCGACCTAAAAAATCTTGAGTATGCAACCTATGGTTTTGTTCCTGGTGATACCCTAATCTACACATTTACAGTAACCAGTGGAACATTATCAGAAGCTGTAGAATCCAAAACAGCTATCCTACCACAAATGTTTAACGATGTGATTAACGGTGTTATTGGAAATGTAGAGGGCAAAGAGAAATTAAACCTTTCTACAGGAGTAAATGAAGAATCTGACATTTCTATGGATCTTGGAGGACCTCCATTTTTTGAAGCAGAAGACATGGTTGACATCTCATTTGTACAATTAGGCATTACAGGAGCTGATAGCTTTGAAGAATATGATGATCTTGAACAAGCAAAAGTAGATTTTGATGCAGGATCATCTTCTACATCGGTTTCAGCTACTCCAGATGATATCTATGTATACAAAATAGTTCGAGATGTAGATGGCACCCCTGTAGACCACTATGGTGTTATTTTAATCGGAGAAGTTACTTTTAAATTTTCCAGCTCCGGTCCTCCTGCAGTTGAAATACCAATATCAGCCAAAGAAAACAAACTTTTTGAATAATCAACTCATTAAGTTTACTTACTAAATCAAAAGAGGTGCTTTTATGCACCTCTTTTTTTATTGTCATAAAACAAGAATACTAAAAATCGTCATTTATCTTTTCCGCAACACACCTCTTCTTAACTTGCTAAAATTAATTCGCTTCGTTTTTCATAACCAACTTGTTTGCAACAAATTTCCCTAATTCCTTTCCTTGTCGAAGTCCCAATTCTATTGCAGATCTATAATGAATTCCTCCATACAATCTGCTTATTGCTGCCTCTTCTGCTGCTGCTTCAAAAGATTGAAATGAACGCACCGGCAAACCATAAGGAACCTCTGTATCATCATCAAACTGAAAGTTTTCGCCAAAAATATCAGACAGAATTACAGAAGCCGCTCCAGAAACTACCGAATGACCACTAGTATACTCTGGAAACGGAGGTGTTTGCAAAACCGGCTCCCAATCTTCGTCTATATACTTATTGATCAAAGTCTCTGGACGAATAAGGTTACTTCTATATTTTTCATCCCAACAACTTATAAATGCATCTGCTATCGCAATTGATGTCTTGGTATAAGCAAAAATTGTTTTTTCGAAATCGACATCTTCTTTTTTACATGCAATTTTACATATTCCAATCCAATGAGCCCCTGGTGTTATCTTTTTTGAAGCAAACATTACATGGCCTTTATGTACTGAAACATAAGGATTACAATCCCAAAATTGAGCAATCTGTAATTTCTCTGAGACATCTCCTTCTTTTGTTATCTCTTTCCTCACCTCATAGGTTTCTATAATCTCAGAATAAAACGCCGACCCCTTTTCTAACGAAAAATCAGGATGCTTTGCAGGCTTAAACTGTGAAGCAGACTCTAAAACAGAAGGTCTTATCCTCCCCCAATGAGGCTCTATACCATCCATATAATCGGGAGGTGTAGGCTGCCAACGAGAAGGGTCTTCAATATCTACAGAAAATCTTGACATAGAACGCGTCTCTGCATAATTATCCTGATTCAACCATTCTTTCACACACTGCGCAACATTAAGCCCATAAACTCTAGAATCCTCAAAAACCTTCTGATCCACTTGCCCCCAAGAATTATACAAACTATCTTGATATGTCTTTATTTTATACCCAGAAAAAACCAGTTCTTTTCCCAAATCCAAACAAGCAATTATAGAGGCCATCTTATAATCCACCAACTCTACTGCATTTACATTACAAGATTTATCAAATCCATTTAATTGCCTCGTTAACGACCTCATATCATTACTTCCAGAAGCCACCACCTCATAAGCAGCAATATTTACATAATTATAGATCCTACTAGCAACTGGTGGAGAAAAAATATCATGCACTATAACTTCAGTAATTTTATCGATTGCTTTATGATAATCTTCTGCCTCCAAACTAATTCTCTCTTCCCTTCTTTTTTGACAAGAAACCACTAAAACCAAAAAAGTTAATACAACCGCTTTTCTAAACATGTCTATGTATTTTCTCATAACTATCTAAATATCGAATTTAAATTTAGTTAATACCTAAAGAACTTTATAAAATATTATCTCAAACCTCATAGTCAAATCCAAAAAACCACATAGACATACAACTCTTCTTCTTATGTCCGAAGTAGTGAAACAAAAAAAACACTCTACATCCCATTTTTTAATAAATGAAACAAAATACTGAAAAACAAGTAGTTAAAGTTTTCTAAAAATTAAAAATTAAAAAACTACGCTTGTTTTTTCAAAAAAACACCAGAAACCACATTTCCGAAAACCCCATAAAAACATGATTAGCAGGTTATTAAGACGCAATCAACTTACACTTAAACCATACACTATATACTATTTAAACGTAAAATACATATACTATTTTACCATATACTTATTATTTTTTAACCAAAAAAAGTTGTTTAATTAAGATATTATAAAGAATTTTAGACAAGCTAATCCTAAACATTCACACATAATGAAGTCATCAAAACAAGGAATTCTAACACTTTTCTTAGTGTTAGTTGCGCAACTTGCGCTTGCTCAAGAAATAACCGTAACAGGTATTGTGACCGACAACAACGGAGCACCTTTACCTGGGGTAAATATTATTGAGCGTGGTACCAATAAAGGAACTCAAACTGATTTTGACGGAAAATACTCTATCGAAACAAATCAAGGAAAATCATTAGAGTTTAGTTACGTTGGGTTTACCAAAACAATAATTACAGTTAACAAAAGTGAAATCAATGTTTCTTTACAAGAAGATGCTGCGGTATTAGAAGAAGTAGTTGTTACTGGGGTAGCATCTGGTACAAATAAACGAAAGCTAGGAGTCTCTGTAAACTCGGTAAAATCTGAAGATTTACAAGTACAGGGAGCTCAAGCAATTGACCAGGCCTTACAAGGTAAAATTGCTGGTACCATTATTCAGTCAACTACAGGACAACCAGGACAACAACAAAATATCATCTTAAGAGCGATCAATAGTTTAAACTCCTCGCAACCTATGATTTTGATCGATGGTGTTCAAGTATCCACTTCAGAATCCAGTGTTGGAGGTGCATCTAACCAAAGTTCTCGTCTTGCTGATATTGATTTCTCTAATGTTGAAAGAGTAGAAACTATTTCTGGTGCAGCTGCGGGTACTATCTATGGGGCCCAGGGAGCCAACGGAGTCATTAACATTATCACAAAAAAAGGTAAGGCTGGTGCCCCTGTTGTTAACATTAGATCCTCTGTTAGTATCGCACAAGCGATCACTAGCAAAGATCCTTTAAGAGCCAATTTACATCGCTATTCTACCAATGCCCAGGGTTTTTTGGTAGATCTTAACGGAACTCCCGTCACACAATTAAATGACAATGCACAATACTTAGCGGTTGATCCTAATGAAATAGCAGACATTAATGGCGCTCAATTTGGAGCCGAAGGTATTAACAACACTCCATTTAGAGAACCAACTTTTGTAGGATCAGACATATTATTTAATAATGCGATCAACACCACTAATGGTGTAACTGTATCTGGAGGTTCAGAAACCATCAGATATCTAGTATCTGGTAACAGGACAGAACAAGAGAGTGTATTGGTAAATGGAAAATACACCAAATACGATGCTCGTATAAATCTAGGTTTTGATCTTTCTAAAAAAATCAAAATCAACACTAGATTTGATGTGATTAACAGCACCAACACTACAGGTACAGACACTGATGATGCTAACGACAATAACCTGATCAATAATGTATATCAAAACCTTCCACATGTAAATTTCTTTAACAGGAATAGTGACGGAGACCTAACGGTATCGCCAGATGCTACAGACCCAAACTCCTCAAACCCTTTCTTTTTTCAAGAAATACAGAATAGAGAAGACAAAGTAACCCGGTATATTGCAAATTTTGATATCACATACCAACCTCTTGAAGTCTTATCACTAAATCTTAAATACGGCTATGACACCTTCACCCAACAGTTTACCTTTTTTCAGGAGAATCAAATTGATCATATACAAGCATCCTCTATAGGAACCAATGTATCTGGCATTATAAATCAGGTAGATACACAGGAATATTTTCAAAACTTACTAATTTCTACAAATCTAACCCTAGATTTTGTAGAAGATCTCAAAATTGACATTCCCTTTACCTCAAACACTACATTCAATTTTGACTGGAGAGACCTAAACTCTGAAACAACAGATGTTCAAGGCACCAGCTTGCCGTCTGGCCCTCTTGGTTCTTTTAACATCAATCAAGCAGTTGTCAAAACATTCAACTCTTATGAAGAAGAGCCTTTTACAACCTACGGATTCTTAATTAATCAAAAATTTGATTATGAAGCTATTTTTGGTTTTTCTGTCGGTCTTAGAAAAGATTTCTCAAACCGATTTGGGTCTGGATTAGATTTCACCTTCCCAAGAGCCGATGCTTACTTAAATACCGCTGAACTATTTGAATCTGATGTTGTAAAAACACTAAAAGTAAGAGGAGCGTATGGTGAAGCGGGAATTCAACCCTTATTTGGTCAGAACCTCTTTACTTTTGCTCTAACCACCATTGGTAGTGAAGCAATTGCCAGTATACCCTCTACAGTTGCTAATCCAGAATTAGAAGTAGAAATCTCTAAAGAGTTAGAATTAGGTATAGACTATACCCTCTCTCCTGGTACCGGATTATGGTTTAATAGAATAGATGGTTCTGTAAATTACTTTGACCGAAAAACAGAGGGAGCTATTTTTGACTTAGGACTACCTACAAGTGTAGGAACATCTGCTATAGTCTCAAACGCTTATGACATTACTAGTGATGGTCTTGAAGCCTCTATAGATTTATCAATTTACAAATCAGACAAAATTAAATGGGATTTTGGTATTCGCTATACCAAATCAACAGCTATACTGGATAGAATTGCCAACAAATTACCAGTTGTTGTTAGTGATAATTTTGTGTTGCAGGAAGGCCAAGAAATAGGAACATTCTCTGTTTTTCCTGTTATTACAAGCTTAGACGCTGTAGATAATAGTGGTGATAGAATTATCCCTGCTGCAGACGTTAATGATTTTACCATAGCAAGTTCTGGTTACGTAGTCAATAAAAGCACAGGTAGAGTGGTTATAGGGCCTGACAAAATAGTCGCTGGTAGTACACAGCCCGATTTTGTACTAACTTTTATCAATGATTTCTCTATACTCAATGATTTTGTTGGGGTTTCATTTCAAATAGATTGGTTTCAAGGGATCGATGTTTACAATCGCGCGAGACAATGGCTATATAACAACGGATTACATGCCAATACAGCTGTACCCGTTACTATTGAAGACCCTACCGGAGCTGATCAAACCGGAGCTTTTGTAGCCTATTACACTTCTCTATATAACACCAATGTACCGACTTCAGAATTTATAGAAGATGGTTCATTCATTCGCTTTAGAGACATTAGTCTAAATTTCAAATTAAACAACGTTCTTAAATTTGATAAAATAGACCATATTAACTTAAGTATTTCTGGAAGAAACTTAATCACCATAACCGATTATTCTGGATTGGATCCTGAAGCAGCCAGAGGATTTGGCAATACGTTTCAAAGAGGTTTTGATGAATTTACGCATCCAAATACTAAGAGCTATAATTTCGGGTTAAACATCTCATTTTAAAAACTAAGACTATGAAAAGTTTATTTAACAAAGTAGCATTACTATCATTTTTAGTGCTTTTATTTATGGTCTCTTGTCAAGATAACATTTTAGACACTGACATAGACCCAGTAGACAACAACCTTCCTTCTCTTTCTTCATTGACCAATGTAGATGGATTAACCACTTTTGCAAAAGGAATTTATGATTTTATTGCTTCGGAAGATGTTTTTGAGACTGTCGGAGTAGAAAAAGAAAGCCCAATGCTTTTCTTTACTTATGGATATCATGAGACCATGGGAGACGTTATGACCATGCCCTGGGGTAATTTTGGAGGAAGATGGATTAACCAAACAGAATCTATCACCTTAGATGACGCTTCGGTAATTACCCCTCCTGCAGGAGGGCCACAACCTGGAGAAATTGCCATTCGAAACACTCGAGCAGCAGGAAGTGATAACGCTTTGCAATACGAATGGAGAGATATGTATAGCATCATTGTACAAAGCAATACTATTCTAGAAGCATTAGACAATCTCCCTGCAGATGATGTGACCAAGCAAGCTTTTAATGCCTGGGCATTATGGTGGAGAGCCTATGGTTACAGTAGGCTAGGCTCTATGTACGAACAAGGAGTAATCAATGACAGTGGTCTAATCTCTAATCCAACTTCGGCACCAAGCACAGAATACGCATCTAATAACGAGCTTATTACAAAATCGAATGCCATATTAGACGACCTAGAAACATTATTAAATAATGTTTCTGACGCAAGTGCATTCGATACCAGATTTAGCAATTTCCAACTTGCTTATCTAAAAGAAAAAGTAAACCTAAGCGAACTATTAGAAAACATTAATACACTTAGGGTACGAAACCTGGTTTACAACACTAAGGTAGCAGACATGACTACAGCAGACTGGAATCAGGTAATTACACTTGCTAATAATGGAGTGAGTGCCAACTCAAGTGCTTTCACCATAGAATCTGAAACTTCGTTTATTGACAATAATTGGCTTCCGGGGCAAGTAACTGGTTTTTGGTATTTCCCAAGTGATCGATTAATTCAGGACATTAATACTGGAGACGAAAGATTAGACAGGCTTTTTATCCAGGACGCAGATGATGGTTTTCCTTTCCCTAATCCTCGAGGGCGTGGTATTCAATATGGAGCTTCTTATTTTTGGCAAGAAAGTTCACCACTTGTTTCATCAACAGCCCAAGAAGTTACCATGTACTATGCTGGTACTCATGAAGAAAACCAACTGTTTCTGGCAGAAGCCAAAGTACGAACCAATGATATTGAAGGTGGACTTGCTCACTTAGACGCCGTAAGAACTTTACAAGAGTCTGGACTTGCTGCAACCGTAGGAACAGGACTTACTCAAGATGAAGCACTTGAAGAAATCAGAAAAGAACGTCGTTTAGCCTTACTCTTTAGAGCCGTTTCTTTTTATGATGCCAGACGTTACGGTGTGGCTGCAGGTTCTAGAACAGGAGCCCACGTACTTGATCAAAATGGGGTATTAAATACTAATGCAACTATCAACTATGGGTATTTAGAATATTGGCCGGTACCTGCATTCGAATCAGATTTCAATCCACCATCTTCAACACCAAATTAATATATTACAACAAATCAAGTATTTTACATAAAAGAGGTTGTTCACACACAACCTCTTTTTTTTATATTTATACAATGAGACACATTTTCAAGACCCTGCTACTTACCATATTTCTTAACTGCTCCTCTAACGAGAAATCTAAACATTCTTATCTATTCTCTATGCAAGATCACACAATCACAGGCATAGATTTTAAAAACATAATTAAAGAAGATAAAAAACATAACATTGTAAACTATCTGTATTACTATAATGGCGGCGGTGTTGCCATTGGAGATATTAATAACGACAATCTTCCTGATGTATATTTCGTTTCTAATCGTGGTAAAAATAAGCTATACCTAAATCAAGGAAACTTAAAATTTAAAGATATCAGCAAATCCTCTGGAACCATGGGAAATTCTGACTGGAATACAGGCGTTACAATGGTTGATATTAATGGAGATGGTTTTTTAGACATTTATGTCTGTGCAGTAACCAAAATATTGGGCTTTAAGGGTCATAACGAATTATTTATCAACAATGGAGATGAGACCTTTACTGAACAATCAAAAAACTATGATTTAGATTTTAAAGGATATGCAACGCAAGCATATTTTTTTGATTTTGATAAAGATGATGATCTGGACGCATATATCGTTAATCATGCCCTACACACAAAAACATCACATGGTCCCTCTTACATTCGAAAAAAGAGAACCAATCTAATTGGTGACATTTTACTAAGAAATGACGATTCTAGATTTAAAGATATAAGCACAGAAGCCAAAATTTATGGCGGTGCTAATGGGTATGGCTTAAGTGCATCTATTTCAGATTTTAATAATGACGGGTGGGATGACATCTATGTATGCAATGATTTTCATGAAGACGATTACTACTACATCAATAATCAAGATGGAACTTTTAGAGAAGAGCTTTCTAAAAGTTTCTCATATACCAGTCGATTTTCTATGGGGAGTGACACTGGGGATATTAACGGAGATGGATATCTTGATATTATCACGTTAGACATGCTTCCTTATGACGAAAAAATCTTAAAAGAGTCTGATGGGGATGTTTCATACAAAACTCAAGATTTTCTAATAAGCCAGGGATATCAAAAACAATATGCACGAAACATGTTGCAGCTAAATAATAAAGGAAAATATTTTACCGAAGCTGGATTGTATACTAATGTGGCCGCAACAGATTGGAGTTGGGCTTCACTTATTGCCGATTTTAACATGGACGGCCATCAAGATTTGTTTATCTCTAACGGAATACTCAAAAGGCCTAACAACCTAGACTTTATGAGATATCTCTCCAATTCTTTTAAAAACCGCCAGAAAAACAAAAAAAACGAAGATTGGCTAATCAAATCATTAGAAGCTATGCCTACAGGAAAAGCTCCTAATCAAATTTTTGAAGGAAATTCGAAAACATTCATTAATAGAAATGGTTCATGGATAGAAAACCTTCCTTCTTTATCAAATGGGGCCGTTTATGTAGACTTAGATCTGGACGGCGATTTAGACATCATAACAAACAATCTAAACGATTATGCTTCTATTTATAAAAACAACACAAAAGAAGGAACTTCAAACTCTAACATCTCAATAAAACTTAACTACCAAAAGTTAAACAAAAATGGAATTGGCTCAAAAGTATACCTTTATTCAAACAACAATACTCAATATAAACAACTTTTTGTTTCCAGAGGATTTATATCATCAACAGAATCAAAATTGCATTTTGGAATACCCAAATCCAACACTATAGACTCTATTTTAATTATCTGGCCTAATCTTAAACAACAGAAAATTATTCCAGAAAAAGACATTTCAGAAATAACCATAAATTATAACGAAACAAACGAAATTTACCTAACCAGCGAAAGCTTAAAAAAAAGTATTCTTTTTCAGCAAGAAAACTTAATTTCTTACAAACATGAAGAAGATTCTTACAATGATTTTGATATTGACAAATTAGCACCATACAAAGTGTCGGAACAAGGACCTGCTATCGCAATAGGTGACGTAAACAACGACAAAAGAGAAGATATTTTTATAGGAAGCGCTTCATTAAAAAAATCAAAACTATTCATCAATACTTTGCATGGATTTATAGAGAAATCTATCCCAGAAATAGAAAAAGACTCTATAAGTGATGATGTGGCTGCTACTTTTATAGACATTGATAACGACAATGATTTGGATTTATATATTGCATCAGGAATAAGTTTCAAAAAAAACAAAAAATATCAGAATGATCGTTTGTACATAAACAATGGTAAAGGTGATTTTGTAAAAGATACCACCAGTATACCACAAAATTTTCTCAACACTTCTGTAGTAAAACCTTATGATTATGACCAGGACGGAGATATGGATCTTTTTGTTGGAAACAGATCTGATTCATCAACTTTTGGAAACCGAGTACCATCATATTTATTAAAAAATAATGATGGTAAGTTTGAAAAAGACACTCTTTTTTTATTAAAGTCCATGGTAACAGACGCTATTTGGGCAGATCTAAATAATGATGGGCATAAAGACTTACTTGTAGCTACAGAATGGGATTACCCAAGAATATTCATGAATCAAAAAGGAAAATTGAACGAAACTAAAAAATTTCCGAGCTTAAAAGGGCTATGGCAGTCCATTACAATGTACGATATCGACTATGACGGAGATGACGATATTATTTTAGGGAACTGGGGGCTAAACACTAAGTTCAAAGCTTCTGCGAACACTCCTTTATTAATGTACCTTTCTGATTTTGATCAAAATGGAAAAAAAGAAACCATTCTTACTTATGAAAAAAACGGAGCGTACTATCCTGCTAATTCCAAAGACGAACTATCGTCTCAATTACCGATCATCAATAAGCATTTTAAAGATTATAAAAGCTACGCTAATCAACCTATTGAGAGCATCTTAACAATGCTAAACCCAAAAGACACCTTAACAAAATACGAAACTAAAACCCTGGCTAGCGGCTATATCATCAATGATAATGGAACCTATAATTCTTTTAAAGAATTCCCCCAAGATCTTCAGTTGTCCCCAATAAATTGTTTTGTACAAGGTGATTTTAGTAATTCAGGCTACGACCAACTTTTGCTAGGAGGCAATTTTAATGGTTTGAACACCTACCACGGGGTTTTTAACTCTAATCCCGGGTTTTTAATTTATAAGAATCCGAAAAAATCATCTTTTGTCTACAAAAAATCCTTTGAAATAGGATTAGAATTACATAATAAGCAGACAAGGAAACTACTTTTATTAAAACAAGAAAACGGTTTACATCTTATTTCGGCAAACAACAATGATAGTATATTAACATATAGGCCTAAAAAACACAAATAAACGAAGATTTTGTTCTTTTCAAAAATCCAATATTTTTGGCAAAAAGTAAGTTAGATTATGGACTTACTTAGCAAAATTTTGAAAATTAAAATAGCGTACTAAAACGCCGAAAGACGCGGTAAAAACGACCTTTAAAGCACATCATACATAAGTGTTAACCTCAACACCGTAAGTCTTTTAATTTTAAACTTTTAATAACAAAAAGTTGTTTTATAATAATATTATTATGACTTTTGGAACTGGCTAATTCAAATAAATTTTAAAAATGAGAACAAAGTTTAGTGAAATTCTAACACTTTTACTAGTGTTTGTCGTGCATTGTACTTTTGCACAAGAAAAATCAATCTCAGGTACCATAACAGACGATAAAGGGTTGCCATTACCAGGAGTAAACATTCTGATAAAAGACACTTCTACAGGTACTCAATCTGATTTTGATGGTAAATATTCTATCAATACTTCTACAGGATCAGTATTAACATTTAGTTATTTGGGATTTAAAACTAAAGAAGTCACTGTTGGTAGTAGTAATACAATTAACATTCAACTTGTTGCAGACGCATCAGAACTAGAAGAGGTAGTTGTAACTGCACAAGGTATTAAAAGAGAGAAAAAAGCTTTAGGATACGCGGTAAGCACAATAAAATCTGATGATATTGAGAAAAAACCAGAAGCTGACATCGCAAGAATCTTAACAGGTAAGGTTGCCGGTGTAGAAGTAAATGTTGGAGGAGGATTCTTAGGGTCAGGAACTAATGTAATTATTCGTTCTAAAGGATCTATTACAGGTAACAACCAACCATTGTATATTGTAGATGGCTCTCCTATTACGGGTGACAGGTCTTTCGATTTAGACCCTAATAACATTGAATCTACAAGTGTATTAAAAGGTTTAGCAGCATCTACCCTATATGGTGAAGATGGTAGAAATGGGGTAATTCTTATTACAACAAAAACCGGAGCTGCTGGTATAACTAATAAGAAGTTTGAAATTTCTGTATCTTCTACTACTTTATTTACACAAATTGCCAACCTTCCAGATTTCCAAAACGAATATGGACAAGGAGGTGATCAAACGATTAACACTACCTTTTTTGGTACGTGGGGAGCTCGATTTAACGGGCAAATAGTTGCCCACCCACTATCGGGTGTTAGAGCAGCTGAATATGGTAATCAAACTGTAGAGTACAAAGCTGTACCAGATAACGTTTCAGATTTCTTTTCTGCTGGTATCGGGCAAATTACCTCGTTACAAGTTAACGGTAATTCTGGAGATACTAATTATGGCGTAAGTGTGGGACATACGAACCAGACTGGCTATGTTGCAGAAAACGTTTTGGACAGATTAAACTTAAACTTTGGAGGTAGCACTAAACTAACCAACAAGTTTTCTGTACAAACTTCTGCAGGATTTACGCAAACTAAGACAAAAAGACCAACAAGAAATCTTTTTACTTTACTTACTTGGATACCTCGTAACTTAGATATTCACAACCTACCTTTCCAGGATCCTATTACGGGAGAAAGTATCTATTATCGAGCGACTGTCACCAATCCAAGATGGCAGTTAGCGAATACCAAATTTGCTACAGAAACTAAAAGATTCTTTGGTAAGATTGCACTAGACTATGATTTTAGCGATTATATAGCATCAACATATAGATATAGTATTGATACTTACAATGAACGAACTCAAAATAGTATCAATAGAGGAGGAACCAATGCTCCATTAGGATTTCTTTCTACATTTAATGACGAAAACACCATCACAAACCATGATTTTATTTTCTACCTGAAAAACTTAAAATTGACCGAAAAGATTTCTTTTAATTCTACATTAGGAGCTAACTTTAGAAATATCAGAAAAAATGTTTTAGGTATTAACAGTACGGATCAAGCGCTGTTTGGTGTATTAAATCACGACAATTTTAGAGCACATAACCCAATAAATGCCGATGAATTTGGCATTAATTCTTCTGAGCAAAACAGAATGGGTGTTTATGGTTCATTAGATTTTGATTATGATCAATTTATCTTCTTAACTTTATCAGGAAGAAATGATTGGGCTTCAACAACCGAAGCAGAAAACAGAAGTTTATTTTACCCTAGTGCATCCTTATCATTTATCCCCACAAGTGCTTTTCCTGGGATAAAAAGTGATGCCATAAATTATTTAAAATTAAGAGCAGGATATGGTTCTTCGGCAAGTTTTCCAAGACCTTATCTCACGCGTCCTTCTTTAGCAAGTAACAACAATGCCTTTATAAACCCATTCACAGGAGCTACTGTTGCTGCCAATGCGACCAATACATTTAGACCTAACCCAGATATCAAACCAGAGCTTTTAACAGAGATTGAGGTTGGTGTTGAAGGTAAATTCTTTAATAACAAAGTATCGTTAGATTTATCTGTATATCAAAGAATATCTAAAGATCAAATCTTGTTTACCGACTTACCCAACTCTACTGGTTTCTTACGTTCTGTAGTAAATGCTGGTCGTATTGACACAGAAGGTCTTGAAATTGGTTTGACTTACAATGCTTATAAAAATGATGATTTTGAGTGGAATATCAACACCAACTTTACTGCTTATGAAAGCACCGTAATTGATTTACCAGAAGACAATTTAAATATTGCATTTGGTAGAAACTTTGCGGTAGAAGGTGAACCTCTTGGAGTATTTAGAGGCACCTATCCATTAAGAGATAGTAACGGAACCTTACTGATCAACCCTGCTAATGGTAAAATCATAGCAAACGATGCTGCTGGTAAGGAAAATAAAATTATCGGTGACCCTAACGAGGACTGGAGAGCTACTGCTATTAACACCATTAGCTATAAAGGATTAACGTTATCAGCACAATTAGAATATATACATGGTGGAGACATCTGGTCGGATACAGCAACTAACCTATTAAGACGTGGTGTTACAACAGACACTCAAGATAGAGAAGGCACTTTTGTAATTCCAGGAATTTATGCAGATCCCGCTGATGGCACCATCCTTACGGATACAAACGGCAATACAATTCCTAATACTATTCAATTAGCAGCAAATGACCTTTACTTCCTTAACCTACAAGATGTTAACGAAAACATTGTATATGATGCTTCTGTAATTCGCTTAAGGGACGTGTCTTTATCTTATACATTTACCAAAGAACAGCTAGAACGAACTCCTTTTGGAAGTGTTGTATTTACATTATCTGGAAACAACCTTTGGTATGAAACTCCAAACATCCCTAAGGGGCTTAACTTAGATCCAGGAGTATTAGGATCTGGAGTGGGTAATGGAAAAGGGATAGATTTCCAAAACGACCCTTCGTACAAACAATATTCTATTGGAGTTAAATTAACTTTTTAAATGAAAAAGATGAAAACATATATATATAAATTAATCGCTATAATAGTAGTACTGCAAGTAGCAATTTCTTGCGAAACTACTGAGTTAGATTTACAAGACGACCCTACCAGCTTAACAGAGGATCAAGCGAATCCAAATTTCGTATTAAATTCGGTACTTTTTAATTTTGCACAACAGCAAGGTACATTAGCAGCATTTGCATCGCCTATAATAAGGCATACACACCAGTTTGGTACGTATGCAGCTAATGCAACCAACACTGCTATTAACACACCTTGGGCCCTTTCTTATCAGGTAAGGTCTAACAGAGAGTTTTTAGAACAGCTTTCTACAGAAAGGGGGTTATCACAACATGTAGCCATTGCCAAAATTGTAGAAGCTTATGCCTTTGTAAATTTAGTGGACTTTATTGGAACTGCTGTGTATTCTGAAGCTAACCAACCAGGAACATTTCCAAATCCAGAATTAGATAAAGGAGAAGATATTTATAATGAAATGTACAACCTACTAAACCAAGCATTGGTTGAATTGGAAACACCAAGTTCTGTACCTTTAGAGGACATATTTTTTGATGCAACCACGGATGATGTTTCTAAATGGAAAAAACTGGCTAATACATTAAAAATAAGAATGTATGTACAGACAAAATTAATTAATAATACTGCAGCCGTAACAGATATCAATGCAATTATTGCATCTGGTGATTTCATCAGTTCACCTGCGGATGACTTTTTTGTACAATTCGGCACTCAGGCAACCAACCCAGATGTAAGACATCCTTCATTTCAAAATAATTATGTTACCAATGCAAATGAATACATGAATAATGGTCTTATGGATTTAATGCAAAGAAGTATTACTGATCAAGATCCAAGAATGAAATATTATTTCTATCGTCAGGTATTGCACGATCCAAACAATCCATTAGTTGCAGACAACGATTGGCTACCTTGTACCGCAGATGCTGACATCACTTTTTGTTACATTGGTGATGGATATTGGGGAAGAGATCATGGAGATAATGATGGTATTCCTAATGATGGAGACCAACGAACCACTTATGGTGTTTATCCTGCCGGTGGTGCTATCGATAATGGAGGCACTCAAGTAGCTGCAATTGCCACTTTTACCACAGAATATGTTGCAAATCCTGATCAAACCTTAGCAGAGTTTCTATTAGAAAAATTAACGAATATTAACCCTAAAGGAAATGAAAGTACTAATAAAGGAGGAGCTGGCATTTCACCCATACTACTTTCTTCTTTTACACATTTCTTACTAGCTGAAGCTTCATTACCAGCCCCGGTTGGTCTAGGTACTACAGGTGATGCTAAAGCTCTAATGTTACAAGGAATACAAGACTCTTTTGATAGAGTTGGCACGGTTGCGGGACAAGCAATAGACGCTACACTTATAACAAACTATATCGATTCAATTTCTAATGAATATGACATGGCAACTACCGATTCAGACAGATTAAAAATTATCATAAGAGAATTTTATGTAGCTTCTTTTGGGAACTCTATCGAAGCATACAATGCATACAGACGTACAGGATTTCCAGACTTACAAGAACCAGTTATTAGTGATGCAGGGCAGTTCCCTAGAAGTTTCTTCTTACCAAACTCAGAAATTGAGGCTAATAACAACCCTAATATCACTCAAAAGAGTTTGACCGATCAAGTATTCTGGGATACGAATGCTGCTGGTTTTATAAAATAAAAAAAATTAGAAAATGAAAAATATAATTTTAAAAATATTGACATTAAGCATCGTAGGTGCTTTTATGTCATGTCAAGATGAAGATAAATTTAATAGCCCTGTTACTCACGAATTATCTAAAGGAGGATTTGTAAGGTTTGCGGAAGGTGACCAACCTAACTTTAACCTAAACGTTATACCTGGGCAAGCGCCTAGTGAAGTTTTTACATCTAAAATTGAGGACCCTAACGGTAATATTACAAAGGTTGATTATGAAATGATTTCAATAGTTAGTGGAGACACTACATCTGTATCTCCATTTAGATCTATCACCTCATTCCCTTCAGATTTTGATATATCACCGAGTGATATTGCAACATCTTTAGGTTTAACACCTGCCGATTTAGATGGAGGGAACACGTTTGAATTTAACGCCACCATTACCACAAGTGAAGGTCAAGTATTCACTTATGAAAGACCTGTTTTTCAACCTGATAGCTTAGTGAAAATATTAGGAGGAAATCTAAGTGACAATTTACTTGATGAAGGAGGGTACAGACAAGCAATGGAATTCAAAGTTTCCTATGCGTGTGTAATTACAGATCCAATTCCTGGAATATGGGTGTTGAAAACTATTGACCTTTATGGTGATGGGTGGAACGGTGCTATTTTCACCTTTGATATAGATGGTGTAAAAACAGAATACGCAGCCGCCGATTCTGGTAGTGATTTTAATATTACCGTACCAGAAGGAACTGCTTTTATAGCCGCTTCTTATTCTTCTCCAAGTCCCGGTAGAGCCTTGGGACCAGGATTTGAAGAAGAGAACGAGTATACATTAACCGATCCAGAAGGAAATGTAATTCTAGATGAAGGAAAAGGTGTTGATATTTTTCCTTTTGCTGGATCAGTTTTCTGCCCTCATTAATCAATAAATATATCATCAAACAAAAAGGCGATCTTAATCATAAGATCGCCTTTATTTTTTTTAAATACTCAATCTTTAAGTATTAGATTATTTATATTTACACCCAAAACAATTTTTCACCTTTAATTTTTGAAAAATCATTCTTTAATCTTTGGATTAAGTCTTAATTTAAAACAAATTAATGAAAAACGATTCTCTTATTTTTGGAATTCGAGCGATAGTAGAAGCCATAAATTCTGGTAAGACTATCGACAAACTTTTTATTCAAAAAGGATTACAGGGCGACTTGGCCAGGGAATTAATGCAACTTGTAAAAAGACAAAACATTACTTATACGTATGTACCTATAGAAAAATTAAATCGACTTACTAGAAACAATCATCAAGGTGTTGTTGCGCATATCTCTCCTATCGAATTTTATGAGTTTGAAAATCTGGTATTACAAGTTATAGAATCAGGGAAAACTCCTCTTTTTCTTGTACTGGATCAATTATCAGATGTTCGTAATTTTGGAGCTATTATTCGTACAGCAGAATGTACAGGTGTAGACGGGATCATCATTCAAAAAAAAGGAGGAGCTCCTATAAATGCAGATACTATAAAAACATCTGCAGGAGCAGTGTTTAAAATTCCTATTTGTAAAGTAGATCATATTAAGGATGCTATATTTTATTTTCAAGGATCGGGTATCCAAACCATAGCTGCGTCTGAAAAAGCAACGAATACCATCTATGATACCGACTTAACCATTCCAACCGCTATTATAATGGGTAGTGAAGGCAAAGGAATATCTCCTTCTGTACTGAAATTGGTAGATCACAAAGCCAAATTACCTATGCATGGCACTATTGCTTCATTAAATGTATCTGTTGCCTGCGGTGTCTTCTTATATGAAGCTATTCGTCAAAAATTATAATCCTTATTTATTTTGATCATCAGGAGGAGGCAAAGGTGAATTTCTTAGGTTTTCCTTGTATTCATACACAATTTTAATGGGTACTTCTTCATTTTCTTCAGGTGGCAAATGCTCTATAAAATTACCATCTGCATCAAAATGTTTTAAAAACTCATCACTCTCATCATCATAGTCTTCTGACTCCCACACAAACCGATTTGGTTTTGCTATCCCCTTTTTAATAAAGAATGCCAATCCCGTACCAGTTACAAGTCCAGATAAATGCCCTTCCCACGAAATTTTTGGGTCAATTGGCAAAACATACATTACAAGACTGCCATAAATAAAAACAACCACAAATGACAAAGCTACCAACCTAAGGTGTTTTGCGAGAATTCCTTTAAAGAATAAAAAACCAAAAAGCATATAAATTACTCCGCTTGCCCCTATATGATTAGCTGACCTACCCAATAACCATGTAAATAAACCTGTGAAAAATATTCCAACAATCATTACTTTCCACGAGTTTTTCTGATAAAAAAAGAATAACGCAGCCGACAAAATTAACAATGGCAACGTATTATGCCACAAATGTGATATATCACTATGAATAAAAGGAGAGAACAAAATCCCCCTGAGTCCTTTTATAGTTCTTGGGTACACCCCTAAGTAATTAAAATCAAATCCAAAACGAATTTCAAACCAAAAGACGATCCAAATAGCCAATACAAAAAGTAATGGATACCCTATGACTCCTGTATAAAAATTGAACTGTGTATTTTCTTCATTCATAACACATAAAGTATCAAAAAAAATTCCAAAACCCATAATTCGGATAAAATGGCAGGTTTATAGTCTGCGCAAATCAAACATCATTACATCTTACCTATTTTATTTTACGGTGATATGCTCAAGGTTTGTAACTTTGTAGTATGAATACAAACAAACCCTTAGCAGAACGAATACGCCCCAAATCTCTCGAAAAATATCTAAGTCAGGATCACTTGATTGGGGACAACGGATCGCTAACCTATCAAATTAAAAACGGCATTATCCCTTCTTTAATACTTTGGGGCCCTCCTGGAGTAGGAAAAACTACACTAGCCAATATAATCGCTAATGAATCCGAACGGCCTTTCTATACATTAAGTGCTATAAACAGTGGAGTTAAAGAAGTTAGAGAGGTTATCGATAAAGCAAAACAAAGCGGAGGTTTGTTTACTGCCAAAAACCCTATTTTATTTATTGATGAGATTCATCGTTTTAGCAAATCTCAACAAGATTCTTTATTAGGAGCTGTAGAACAAGGATGGGTAACTTTGATTGGTGCGACCACAGAAAATCCTAGTTTCGAAGTAATTCCTGCACTTTTATCACGATGCCAGGTATACACGCTAAAAGCATTTGGAAAAACTGAATTAGAGGAATTATTACATCGAGCAATGCAGGAGGATGAGTACCTTAAGTCCAAAAAAATTACTCTAAAAGAAACCGAAACCTTATTAAAACTAAGTGGTGGTGATGCCCGTAAACTTTTAAACATTTTTGAGTTAATCATTACCGGGCAAAACGAAGAGCACATAATTATTACCAATGATCTTGTTTCAAAACTGGTGCAACAAAACACTGTGCGATATGATAAAACTGGCGAACAACATTATGATATCATATCTGCATTTATCAAATCTATAAGAGGTAGTGATCCTAACGCAGCTGTTTATTGGTTAGCACGTATGATCGAAGGAGGAGAGGATCTTAAATTTATTGCCAGAAGATTAATTATACTAGCTTCTGAAGATATTGGCAACGCCAATCCTACCGCGCTTATTCTTGCTAATAACACATTTCAGGCCGTTACCACCATTGGATATCCTGAAGCTAGAATCATTTTAAGCCAATGTGCTGTCTATCTTGCTTCTTCAGCAAAAAGCAATGCTTCATATATGGCTATCAACAAGGCTCAGCAACTTGTAAAGCAAACAGGAGATCTATCTGTACCTTTAGCCATCCGAAATGCTCCTACCAAACTAATGAAAGATTTGGGATATGGAGAAGATTACAAATATGCTCACGATCACAAAAACAATTTTGTTGCTCAGGAATTTCTTCCTGAAGAGATTAAGGGAACAACATTATATAACCCAGGTGATAATCAACGAGAACATTCACTACGGTCATTTCTTAAGTCAAGATGGGGAGATAAATATGGATATTAAGATATAAAACCTCTTATCCTTAAAGTTATTATCATCTATATGATATTAATCTAATCTACACTTTAATTATTGTGTAAAAAAAAACAATCCAATGAAATAATTTCACCGGATTGTTTTAAAAAACTTATTTTTAATATAATAGTTAGACTTTTTTAACTATTATATTTTACGTATAATAATATAGAATTATCTTTTACAATTCTACTCTACTTTAGTAAAAGTAACTTCTGCTTCATGAAAAGCATAAGAAGTACAGTTATCATTTGCATTCTCTTCGAATTTTACAACAAATGTCGAGTCATCATTAACATCATAATTGGTAGGAGTAACAGCTGGACCATGCCAATCAGTCCCATCACCACAATGACATGATGCACTCTGAAGTGGTACAATAATAGCATCACAAGTAAAATCCATAATAAAATCTATTGGATCATCATCTGAACAAAACTTAGGTTGATGAACTATCTTCATAATTCTTCTACCTTCGTTTTCTGGGTCAACAACTAAAGTATAAGTAACATCATCAGCAAATGCAAGCCCCCCTGTAAAAGTTCCTCCATCAAGACCATCTGGATCAGCAAATGAAACAGTATAGTCTCCTACAAACTTGGTATCACTAATTATTTCTACAACAGTCTCCTCAAAACTTACTAAAGAACCTTCAGAATCATCTAAAAGATTTTCATTATTGTAAACTACATCTCCAGCATTAAAAACTAACTCAAACTTGAATTTATCAGAAGTAGATATATCTCCAGACGTTAACTCAAGAGCAGTTAAAACATCACCAAATGTAATATCGAAAGTTACACTTACCTTCCCTCCATCATTTGTAAAAGAATCTTTGTTTAATTCTTCTATTAATGTGTCTTCTTTTAAGTTTTTAACTTCTACATCAACAGTCAAATCTTCAAAAGATGCAAGTAATTGTGCATTCTCTATATCATCTACAAAGCTAGCATCTCCTGTAAATTCACCAGTAATACTCCAAGTAGAGTTTTCTATGTCACAAGAACTTACATGTCCACTTTTCTCGGTGACATTAAAGCTCAAAGCTTCTGGTTCAGGAGTTTCCTCTTCTTCTTCTTCTTCTTCTTCTTCCTCTACATCAGTAGTAGGGTTTAGAGACTCTAGGTATTCATCAACATCTTCTGCATCAATTTTTCTGAGATCATCATCTCCACAAGCAAACGTTACTCCCATAACCAGAGCAAGTAACATTAAATTTCTAACAACTTTTTTCATGTAAATTCAGTTTTATAATAAAATTAATTTAAAATAACAAAGTAAAAAATCTAGTCACAAAAAACTGAAATTTAAATTAATCAAACCATAATGATATTAATTATAAGAATTTGTTTGACTAAAATATATCCCCATGACATTTAAAGTATTTTACTTCATTATACTTTTTTGTTTTTCGCATCGAAAATAACTATTTTTTAACATAACAAAAAAATAAAATCACAAAAATTCAATTTTACCTCAATAAAATAAGTAAACCTTAAAAAATAGGTTCTAAAACAGTAAATATCTTACACTTTTTCTGGTCTCCTTTCAAAAAACAACATTTTTTTTAACAGTGCATTCACAATTGACATAAAAATCACATACTTATTCTTTTAAATAATTCTGTTAAAATTTAATACAGAACGAAAGGGGTTTGTAAACTTGTAAAATGCCGTAACCAACAAGGTATGGTTTACCCATAGAATGATCAGCAAAAACACTATGAAGGTTTTTTTCTTATAAAAAATGAGTTTCAAAACCCTACAAAAGCATTACCTTAATATACCTCTACTCGTTTTATTTACTGTCTTGCAAGTATATCTTTTACTAATTTGTTAGTAGCTGGATTTACCCGTTCTAAAATAAAGTTACCGTAACTATCAAAAAAACCATGACCACTTAAGTCATTAGCTTTTAAAATATAACTCTTATTGTTTGAAGATTTAAATGCCCTGCCTATTGATATCAAAGCATCTTCTTTTGTAAATATTTCATACCCATATTCTCTAGCCTCAAAAACAAGAGAAGTATTATTTAGCTGATATAAAATTGTATTTTTCTTGGAATCAACCTGATCTATTTTCACCTCTTCTTTAACTTTGGTGGGTCTAGCTGGTAATTTTTTATTTTCCTGAGAATTATCTGAAGTCAACACTTTTGTGTCACCAACATATTTGTAATTTAATTTTTCTATCCCTAAAAATGCATTTCGAAGTGCTTCATGATATGCTGCTTTATAATCTTTTTCTCTACTTCTACCTTGTTCTGATACATAAACCACCTTATTATTACAATCTTTTAATTCTACAATAAGTTTTGTCTGAAAAATACCCGATTCTTCTTTTACATCTGCATGTAATGCTTTACACCCATTGTTACTAAGATCCTTAGGAAAATCATCACTTTGCATAAACGCCTCAAAACCATATTTATTAAATAAAAACTTTGTTAGAGAATTGAGCTGATAAGCATCTTTGTCTTTTAAAAAAAGATAACTATCAGGTACTATGACATATTTATATTCATTAACTTTTTTTTGTGCTATACCCGAAAACACAAACAACAGAAGAAATCCAAAAAGAAAATTACGAGACATATTTTTACATTATTACATTAAATCCCAATTGCATAGAAATGTTTCTAGCTTTTACAATATTATTATAATCTAACAAATTATTGGCCGAAATGTAAAAATTAATTTTGTTTATATCTGCAGAAATTACAAAACCAACATTATAATAAGAATATTCATCTATCGTATAGGTTAATTTTGTTCGCAAAAAAGGGAAAAAACGTTTCAAATAAAAAAGTGAACCTGCAAATTGCGGTCTCTTTGGTCTAAACTGCATAAAAACCTGAGCTCCAAACGCATCCATAAATGGCAACTGTTCTCCTTTAATAAAACAATTGCAATTATCATTTTTATACCTATTAAATGAATATCTAATAGAACTATTTAATTTTAAAGGGCGCATTACAATGTATGGGTCATTATTCTCATCAATAGAAATCGCTTCTTCTAATTCATCTAAAAAATTCTGCGCAGCCTGTCCAGAAAATTGAATTGGTGTATCAAAACCCTCAAAAACATAATCCCCTCTTATTTGATAAGTCTCTATATCTTTGTCATAAAAAATCAATCCAAGATCATTTATACTTGCTGTTATATTTGTTCTATTGTTTAATTTAAAAGTACCACCAAGATCAATACCAAAGCCTAGATTTCCACCCAAAAGACTTTTTCCTACCAACGAATTGATACTTTCATCTACTTTGTCACCATCATCTTCTTCATTCTCATATATTTCTTTTAAAGAAGCGTACCCAGATGTTTTAATCGTAATATCTGCATTACTAATGATGTGCTGGTAAATGTTATTTGCATCAGACACTTCTAACGTCGTAAAAAAACCTTTGTTTTTATTAGAACGCACATGAAACATACTAGAATACAGCTTAGCTCTTAATCCTAAAATCAATTTTTTATTTACTTTTTTTGTGAGTCCAAAATGATAAACCATCATCAACTCTGCATTTCCTCTCAATTTAGAAAAGCGAAATATTTCATTGACGTAGTCCTGATTTCCTTGATAAGCCAGTACCGAAAAATCCTTAGGAAAATACCCTATTGCATCAAATTCTTGATAAATTCCGCCAGAAAAATAAATATCATCACGTTTGTTTGCTTTCCAACCAAAGTTAAAAACTTCTAATTGCTGTGTTATCGTTAAGTAATCATCGTTTGTTAGTTTATTAAGTGTATGTGCTATTTTATCATTAATATTGTCTTCATCCTCAGAAAAAACATCAAACAACGAGGCCCCCTTAATCCCTACATTAAGGCTGATATGAGACAACAAAGGTATTCCTATATGATAATTAAAATTAGTATCTGCTCCTGGGTTAAGCAGTAAAGATTGTGGTATATCTGTAAAGTCATACAACATTTCTTTATTTTGTGAGTACATAACACTAAAACAAAGTATTAAAATCAAAGCTGTACTAGTAACTTTTTTACCGATTGCCTCTGTAAAAGACGGTTTAACAAAATTGCGAAAAGCTGGAGATTTACCTTTTTCTTTTCGCCTTGGTAGGATATAACATAAGAAAAGAGAGAAATTCATAACTGATAATTGATAAAGTAACTTCCTTTTGATCTCAATTCAAAAATGCCTTTTAAAGTACCCGAAACATTTTTTAACCTTAAAGAAGAAACAAGTTTGGTAGCAGTTTCTACCTCATCAATTGTAACATTATTCATAACAATTTGTCTGGTAGTTTTTACAGGACTGGTGCCGCCCCCATTTCCTTTGTCTGCAATCATGTGGTAAGTAGGACCGATTCTTTCTCCCTCTCCATTCAAAAAACCAAAATGAAACTCAAAATCTCGTTGAATTGTATTTTCAAATTCAAAAGTCAGTTCTACTCTAACCAAATGCTTCGTAGCAAAATCAATTCCAAGTAAATCATAGTCTAAGGTATCATTAACGATTAGCTCAGGAACAAAAACAGAAGAGCTTTGATGAAAAACATCTGTGTCGAATCGTGCATATACAAAATCAACTTCATACACGGGATTAAGCTCTATCAAATGCACTTGTTCAAAATCAACATCATCTACACAAGAAGTAAACTGAAACACCCATAAAAAACTAAATAGGGTAAGAGATAAGTACCTTTTATATTTTTTTGAGAAAAAATGTCTATACATGCATATTTTATATATGTAGTTAAAAATCTTTGTTCGGGGTTTGAAGATTTTGACAAAGTGTTAACTACTATAAAATAGCTTTGATTTGGAGTATTCGATTATATAAATGTAAGTAATAACTGTAATTTAAGTAATTAAAAACATTCTATATGTATCTAAAATACAAATATTTATTGTTAAATATAGTTTTTAATCTGAATTAAATCTGAAACTTGTATATTATGTAATGGGATTTTCTCTTTGTGATAGTTAAAACATATGGTTTGCAAACCTAAAGATTCTGCCCCCAGAATATCTGCTTCATAATTATCTCCAATCATAATACTTGTCTCTAAATCTGCACTAGATTTTCGTAAGGCGCGTTCAAAAATTAGGGGATTCGGTTTTTTCACTCCTACTTCTTCACTATTTGTAACAGTATCAAAAAAATGAATTATTCCTGATTCTGTAAGTTTTCTATTTTGAACCTCTTCAAAACCATTAGTAATAATATGAAGTGAATATTTTGGATTTAAGTATTCTAACAACTCTACTGTACCCTGAATCAAATAATTATTATCTGGCAAAAAAGCTATATAGCTATCTGATATGGCATCGATAGTTTTAACAGGTATGTTTTGGTTAAGTTTATTAAAAGTATCTATAAGACGCCCTCTTCTTAGCTCACTTTTACTAACTTTTTCTTCTCTGTATAGTTTCCAGTATTTTAAGTTAACCGGCCTATAAGCTTCCAGAAAGTTTTCTATATCTATACATACTCCGAGTTCATTAAAAACAGCTTTAAAAGCCAAATATGAGTTTTTATCAAAATCCCATAATGTATGATCCAAATCAAAAAAAACGTTTTTAATACCTTTAATCATCATCTGACATCCAAATAAATTTAAAAATTGATTTCCAAAACGCCCGATCCTGAAGATCACTAAAAAGTGTATTGCTAAAAACTGGAATAAAAACACCATCGACCTCTCTTACCTTATCCAGATATTTACTTATTTCTTTTCTAACGGAAGCCAAATCGATTAGTCCCTCTTCTCCCAAATTGTTATAACAAAAAGAATATATTACCAAAGGGGTTTGTACTTCATAATCTAAATCATAAAACAAAAACGGAGAACAGGTGCCTGCTCTAAAACCAGAGTGTTCAGGGTATCCCATCGAATAATCTTCTCCTATCTCTAATTCAATAAAGTTACGATACGCTTCTGGTAATTTAAGCTTAAAAAAAGAACATAAAGCATATTGAAGTTTTCTATTGAGAATATTCTCTATTCGTAATTTTTCTTTTTTTAATGTAACAACATCTGCAATTGCATCATAAGATGCTTTTAAACCCACATCAATATAATCAGCAATATGCTTAATTATAATATGATGTTGCAAACGATTATATCCTACATTTTTTTCGAACGTAGAATAATCTCCTAAACCGATTAATACTTTAGATTTTCTTTTTTTCTTTTTTTGCAGTTCTATGATAAAATCAAAAGTATTATAGGGGTCTTTTTTTAGTCCTAAATTCACTTTTGTTCTACTGGTTAATTTATCAAACTGTAAATTCCATAAATCGCGCAGTCCTCCACCAATAGATCTCAAAATCCCTTTATTTTTATAAACAAAAGTTTGAGAAACAGAAACCACCGGCATAATAAGAGTACTCTTTTCAGGAAACTTAAGATTAGGATACTTTTCTAACAACACCTTTTTGAACTTACTAACCCAAACATCTACAACTGGGTCTTCTAAAAAATTATGTGTGTATCCCAAGCTTTCTGTAGCCGGAAAACGTCCCATATCATCTTTTACATGTGGCAGGTACTCTTCATATCTTGAAAGCAAATAAAATGAAGCAGCAAAAATATCGAACGGTAAGGCAGCATTGACATGTTTAACTTCAAAAAAACATTGAGTCTCTTCCCAATCTTTTACTTGTATCTCTACATCATTTAATCCATGTTCATAAAGCAAATCGCTACTTTGAAAATACAATTCTTTACCAAGTGGTTGTTTACCATATGAAAATTTTGGGCCATCATGTGCAATAAAGGGTTCTATGGTTGCGGTTAAATCAACCTCTAACCCAAGGTTTCGCTTACATATTTGTTTAAATATATAAGAAACTCTTGGTGTGTACTTTGACACATGTATTAACAACATATCTCTGGTATTAAAATACAATCAATTACAATATCATTTTATCTGCAAAGCTAAAATAGCCTTTTTCTGTTATAATAAGGTGGTCTAATAAACCAATGTCTAATGTTAATCCCGCTTGTTTTATTTTCTGAGTTATTTTTATATCCGACTCGCTCGGAGTCAAAGATCCGCCTGGGTGATTATGTCCTAATACCAATTTTGTAGCACCATACTCTAAGGCTGCTTTAAAAATAATTCTTACATCTACCAATGTTCCTGTCTTTCCGCCTATACTAATCTGTTTTTTCTGAATTATCTTATTTCTGTTATTCAAAAACAAAACCCAGAATTCTTCATGATCCAAATCACCCATAATAGGCTGTAATAAATGGAAGGCATCACTACTGCAGCTAATTTTAGGAATCACTTGTACTTTTTCTTCTTTTCTTCTTCGTCCTAATTCTAGTGCTGCAATTATTGTAATTGCCTTAGCTTCTCCAATTCCTTTAAACTTCATTAATTGTTTTAAAGATAGCTTACCCAACTCATTGATATTATTATCAACACTAGCCAAAACGCGTTTACTAAGGGCTACCGCACTTTCTTCTTTATTACCAGAACCTATTAATAATGCTATTAATTCTGCATCAGTCAATGCATTCTTCCCTTTAGCGATTAATTTCTCTCTTGGACGATCATTTTCATTCCATTCCTTGATAGAAAACACAGGTTTCGGTTCTTTCATTTCACCTCTTTAAATGTTAAAATTATAAATTATTTACCTGCTATAAGTATAAACTATTTATCTCAGATACAATATCTTATTACTCATAAAATATCAAAATATTGTGGTTTTACCGTTTTAATAATTCTTTATTTTTTCCATATATTTGGTTGAAAATGAAAGTTTTACTATATTTGGAAACCCCTAGTCGTATTATGAATTATTTAACAACTTGAAATAACCCTATTTATGAAGAATATTTTGACTCTAATCTTACTTCTTGCAACAGTTAGTTTTTATGGGCAAGACAAAAAGATTTCCTTTCTGAATTTGGTAGGAAATAACATACAAGTCCCTAAAGGATGTCAAGCCCAATCAGAATATGAATTGCAAGCTTGTAATGGCACATCTATAAAATGGGATTACTATTCAAATGATATGTTAACAGCAGTTTTTGACGCTACCATAAGTGCTTTTGCAGAAAGTAATAGTTCAAAAACAGAGGTTACATTTACGTCATTTGGTGCGCAATTAAAAGGATATAAGTTCAAAATGGGTACCACATATCAATATTTCCTACAGGGAACTATTAAAGACCAACCTCTCATGATTAACCTTGGTACGCCTAAGGACATAGCAGGAAATGACGATCTTGATGGCTTTCTAAGTCTTTTCTTCGACGAAGCAAGCTAAACAATATATATTAAGTTCAATAGAAAAAGGCTAATTCCTTGAAACAGGAGTTAGCCTTTTTTTTATTAAAACGTTACTTTTGAACCAGCTATCATCAAACATCCATTTATGAAATCTCTATTCACACCCGAAACATATGTAGAAATAGAAAAGCGCATTAATAATTTATCAAACTCAAGTACTGCTTCCTGGGGAAAAATGGATGTAGCGCAAATGCTATGTCATTGTAAATATCCTTTAAAAATTGCATTAAGGAATAAATCACCAAAAATTAAACCAAATATTCTTGCCAAAATACTTTTTAAAAAATCTATGTATAATAACAGACCCTGGAGAAAAAATCTTCCGACGCATCCTAGTCTAAAAATTACAGATCAAAAGGTTTTTGATACTGAAAAAACTGAACTATTAGAGCTTGTTTCTAGCTTTTATGATGAAAGAAATAAAAAAGAGTGGAATCCTCATCCTATTTTTGGCACTTTTACACCTCAACAATGGGGGCAATTGCAATACAAACACCTAGACCATCATCTTAAACAATTTAATGTATAAACTATGTATCCACCAAAACATCATATAGAGGGTAATGAAAATACCATCAAAAAAGTGGTTAAAACTTATCCTTTTGCAACTTTAGTTTCTGCAAAAGACTCTAAACCTTTTATCACCCATGCTCCTCTTATTTTAGATGATAATACTTTGGTAGGACATATTGACAAAAACAATCCTCATACTCAAGTACTATGCAATAACCATCCTATAGTAGCTATTTTTCATGGGCCACAAACCTATATTTCTCCTTCTATTTACACTACGCAACAACTACCAACCTGGAACTATATTATAGCACATGCACATGGGTTTGTACATACAATAGAAGACTCAAACCTCATAAAACAATCTATAGTCAACATGACCAACTATCTTGAGGCGCCCGATCACAAATACACATTAGGGTTAGATGATCCTAAAATGGATCGTCTAATTAATTATGTGCATGGTTTTCAGATCAAAATCGACCACTGGGAAGGGAAATTCAAACTTAGTCAAGATAAAATTCCCGCAGATATTCATGCTGCCAAACAAATACTTATCAAAAACAACCAAACAAATATTGAGAATTTTGTCAACGATTTGTTCGAAACACATTTTTAATTGTTTATCCACTTTTTGACCTCATCAAAATCCAACCCACCATAGTTACCACTGCTCATAAGCAATAGGGTAGCATTATGAAATGTTTTTTCTTGTAGATATTCTTTAAAACTATTAGGGTCTGTATATATTATCAAATCATTTCTATTAAAAGCTTGTGCAATTTGATCTGCAGACACCTCTTCTAACTGCTTAATTTTTACAGCATCAGGAGAATAAAACACAACAGCCTCATCTGCCGCATCCAAGGCACCTTCATATTCTTTTAAAAATGTTGCATTTAAACTGCTATAGGTATGTAATTCTAAACATGCAATAACTTTTCTATTTGCATACTGTTGTTTAACTGCAAGTGTAGTCGCACTTACCTTAGAAGGACTATGTGCAAAATCTTTATAAGCAACTGCGTTAGTACTCTCTGCAATTTTTTCTAAACGTTTAGAAGCTCCCTTAAAAGAAGCAATAGCCTCATAAAAATCGTCTTCATCGACTCCCATATGCTGGCAAATCCATTTTGCACCTGCAAGATTACTAAGGTTATGTGCTCCAAATACTTCTATTGGCATTTCTCCTTCAGGAGTATGTAACAAAGTTTCTCCATTCTCCACATTATAATTAGGAGTCGCATAGGGAAACTTGCGAATTGGATTTTCAACTTGTTCTGCCAATTCTTTTACTTCTTTATCTTCTTCATTATATACTAATGCCCCACCATTAATAATAGAATTCATAAAAATCCTAAACTGATCTACATATCCATCATAAGTAGGAAACACATTAATATGATCCCACGCGATACCACTTACCAATGCTATATTGGGTTGGTACAGATGAAATTTTGGTCTTCGATCTATAGGGGACGATAAATATTCGTCACCTTCTAATACCATAAAATCATTTTCTTCTGTAAGGTGTACCATCGTATCAAAGCCTTCTAATTGCGCTCCCACCATATAATCAACTTCTTTTTCATGATAATGTAATACATGTAAAATCATAGAAGTAATCGTAGTTTTTCCATGAGACCCACCAATAACCACTCTTGTTTTATTTTTGGATTGTTCATATAAAAACTCTGGATATGAATATATTTTCAATCTTAAACTTTGTGCCTTTATAAGCTCTTCATTATCCTCTTTTGCATGCATACCTAGGATAATGGCATCTATATCATTGGTAATTTTTTCTTCATACCAACCAAAGGCATCTGGCAACAAACCACACCTCTCTAATCTGGATTTTGAAGGTTCAAAAATTGTATCATCACTACCGGTAACCTGGTATCCTTTATTATGTAAAGCAATGGCAAGATTGTGCATTGCGCTTCCGCCAATTGCTATAAAATGTACACGCATAATTAACTGTTAAATCAGGAAGTAAAGATAAAAAAATACCCTACCAAAATTACTTTCTAAGCTCGTTTATCACATTTACACACTTTATTTTGATCACAACACCAAACTCAACACGGGGTTATCATTAAACTAAATAATTTACAAATAGTAGCCCATAACCTACACTTACTTTGTTAACAAATGCTTTTTAACGAAAACAATAAACACATAATCAATGATTTAATCTCAAAAACCTTATCTTTAAACTAACCAAAGTGGTTTACCACTAATCTATAATATTCAATAACTTTTAAAACCAATCAAATGAAAAAAATGAGTGTATTTCTCGTGCTATTTACTTTGTTATTAGCAGGATGCGAAAAAAAAGAAATTTCAGTAGCAGCACCAAACCCGAATCAAATAACAAATGATATAACTGCCAAAAGCACCGTTGCAAAACCAAATATTTTATTAATCATTGCCGATGATATGGGGGTCGATGCAACACCGGGTTACTCTATTGGCGCTACCAAACCCAATATGCCAAATTTACAAAACCTTGCTACCAATGGATTAACATTTGACAATGCATGGGCGTACCCAAAATGTTCTCCTACCAGAGCTTCTATGCTTACAGGGAAATATGGATTTCATACGGGAGTACTTAATGTTGGAAACCATGTCTCTTTAACAGAAAAGTCAATACAAACTTATCTGGATGATAACTCAACTACTTATAGTCATTCTATCATCGGGAAGTGGCATTTATCTAATGGATTAAATGATGCAGAAGTAATGGGAGTCGACTACTATGCTGGTTATTCTGGTGGTGCCGTTTCTGACTACTACAACTGGAATCTTGTAGAAAACGGACAATCCAGCTCTACCACAGAATATTGCACTTCTAAACTTACAGATCTGGCTATTTCCTGGATTAATCAACAAAGTCAACCCTGGTTCTGCTGGCTTGCATATAGTGCGCCGCATACACCTTATCACTTACCCCCTACCAATATGCACTCACAAGGTAATCTTCCTACAGATCAGGCTAGTATTAATGCCAACCCAATGCCCTACTATATGGCAATGATAGAAAGCATCGATCATGAAATTGGTCGTATACAAGACTCAATCCCAACTTCAGTTATGGACGATACTGTGATCATATTTATAGGGGACAACGGAACTCCTAAAAAGGTATTACAATCACCTTATGCAAGTACTCAAGGTAAAGGAAGTTTGTTTAGAGGTGGGGTAAATGTTCCTTTAATAGTATCAGGAAATGGAGTTACCAGAATAAACGAAAGAGATCAAAGCATGATTGCTAGTACTGATTTATTTGCTACCATTGCAGAAATAGCAGGAGTTAATCAATCTACTTATGAGAATAGTGTTAGCTTTAAATCTGTTTTATCTACAAGCAACACTTTTCCCAGGGATCATAATTATTCTGAGCTAACTGACGCTTCTAAACCCGCTAAATCTGGGTACACCATTGCAGATGATCTCTATAAAGTTATCCAGTTAGATAATGGGGTTCAAAAATTTTATGATTTATCTACAGACCCATACGAAAGCAACAATATCAAAACAAGAAATCAAACTCCAGCTCAAAAAAGCGCAAAAAATGCCTTACTTTCAGAGGCAAGTTTAATTCGTCAATAACCTGACACAATAAAAAGAGAGGTAAATCAATTGATTTATTTCTCTTTTTTTAATGTTTTCGCCTTTTCCCTATTATATCATTCCCTATTATATCATTCCCTAATTTCACCCCTCAACTTACCTAAATGAAATAGGCTTTTCACTCATTTATAGTTTCACATATTTTTATTTAATATTTTATTAGTAAATAAAACAGAAAATACATGTATTTTGATAATTGTTTAGAAAACTACCCGTAGTCAATACCTTTTATACTTTAAATCTACAGGAATAAAATGTTCTTTTTTATTTACCTGTAAATTCAAAACACAAATGGTATAATTTCAAATACGTAGTTTTATCATACTATTTACAATTTGAAAAACGTTATCACAAGTAGAATTGGCATAACACTTGTATCCATTTTTTTCAACACCAAAAACACAAATGATGAAAAAACATATCATCCTAATCATATTTTGTATTGCTAACTTATATATTATGAATGGTCAAAACGATTATCAAAGCGACTGGAAAAAAGTGAAAGAGTTTGACCGACAAGGCTTGCCAAAATCTGCTCTAGAGGTAATCAAAACAATATATAAACAAGCAAAAAAAGAAAAAAACGACAACCAGACTATAAAAGCATTTTTACACGAAGCCAGGTACTTACTTACGTTAGAAGAAAATGCACAGCTTACTATTATTTCTGATTTAAAAAATGAGATTGAACAAAGTGCATTTCCTAAAAAGAATATATTAGAAAGTATCCTTGCTAACTTGTATTGGCAATATTTTCAACAAAACCGATGGAGGTTTTATAATAGAACTCAAACTGCTACCAAAGTAGATCAACAAGATTTTAGGACCTGGGATTTAGAAACCTTGTTTGCAGAAGTACATTTACATTTTCAAAATTCGATAAAAAATGGCGTCTTGGCCCAACAAACTGATCTCTCAAAATTTGATAATATATTACATAAAGAAAAGGATTCTAAAAAATATCGCCCAACGTTGTATGATTTTTTGATCCACAATGCGCTAGATTTTTATAAAACTTCGGAAACCAATATTACCAAGCCGGCTTACGCATTTTCTATCAATGATGCGAAATACTTAAAAGAACATACAGCTTTCTCTACTTTAAAAATAGAGACTAAAGACTCTTTGTCGCTACAATACAATGCTTTGAAGCTATATCAAAATTTGATCAAGTTTCATATAAGAAATAAGACATTAGATGCCCTTACAGAAGCAAACCTAGAACGCATTAAATTTGTTACATCCAATGCTGTTTTTACAGATAAAAATGAAGTGCTACTACAGTGTTTACAAGCAGAACAGAAAAGAATCGAATCACAACCTTCATCTGCCCTTTATAGCTACGAAATTGCAAGTTTATATAGGAATCAATCTACTACATATGATCCAGGCAAAAACGATACTAATCGATGGAAAGCTAAAGATGCTCTTACTCTTTGCGATGCCATTATTAAAAAATTTCCGAATTCCAGAGGTAGTGATAAATGCAACGCTTTAAAAAGCCAAATACTTCAAGCTACATTAAACTTAAAAACAGAAAAGCACGTACCGATTCAAACACCTTCCAGAATTCTGGTATCCTATAAAAACCTTGGTAAACTTTACCTAAACGCATTTAAAATAACTCCCGATCAATTACAAAGTTTAAACCGACTTTACGAAATACAAGAAAAAATCAGATTCATTAACACCTTACAGGTTTATAAAACCTGGGACGCAACACTTCGTAATGACAACGATTATCAGGGACATACTACAGAAATTACTTTACCAGCATTAGATCACGGTTTTTACATAATCGTTGCTAGTGTTTCGAAAGATCTGTCGAACAACAAAATGTTTTCTTTTGGAGATACTCAAATTAGTAATCTGGCATTGATCGAAAACAAAACCCCAGAAAAAACAATTTTTCAGGTGTTAGACAGAAACAATGGTACTCCAATTGCTAATGCTACTATGCACTTAACAACAGACAAGCAAAGACGTCATGGTAACAATCAGCTTGACAAAAAGTTGATAACAGATGATAAGGGACAAGCTTCTCTAACCGTTCCTAATTACCTATATAACATAGACGCACAAGTAACTTATAAAGATGACTCTGCTTTGTTTAAAGGGTATTACCTTAATCAATCTTATGACCCCTCTGGAGAAAACAAAACCCGTAATACTACTTTCCTGTTTACAGATCGAAGTATCTACAGACCTGGGCAAACGGTTTATTTTAAGGGAATCATGATGTCCTCTAATGGTGTAGATCAATTTAAAGCAGCTCCTAATCAATCTGCCGTAGTGACTCTAAGAGATGCTAATAATCAAGAAATAAAAGTTTTAAACTTTACCACTAATGAGTATGGTTCTTATAGCGGAGAGTTTATCTTAACGTCTTCTGGGCTAACTGGAAACTATACCCTACAAACCAATACTTATGAAACCACTTCTATTTCGGTAGAAGAATACAAACGTCCCAAGTTCGAAACAACATTTGATCCTGTGACCAAAACATATAAAATAAATGACAATATTACGCTTAAGGGTACTGCAACTGCTTATTCGGGTAGTGTTATCAGTAATGCAAAAGTTGTGTATCGGGTACATAGAAAAGTTAGGTATCCACGATGGTGCTATTGGTATCCAAGGCATTTTTCACAACCTCAGGAAATTACTCATGGGGAAACCAAAACCGATGATAAAGGTGCATATATCATAGATTTTAAAGCAATTCCTGATCTTAATGTGCCTAAAGAAGATGCTCCTACTTTTAATTATGAAGTTATTGCAGATGTAACCGATATTAATGGAGAAACCAGAAGTACTACTACCATTGTTAATGTAGGATATCATGCATTAATTGCTAGTGTCAACACAGATAGCAAAATCGATAAGAGCAAAAGTAATCATACGCTTACTATAGATACAAGAAACCTTAATAATGAACCTGTAGCAGCTACGGGTACTATTAAAATTTTTAAGTTAAAGGCTCCTGATAAACCTTTACGTACACGCCCATGGAAAGCTCCTGATTATGAAGGATACAAGAAAGAGGAATTTGCCAAGTTGTTTCCACATGATGCCTATAAGGATGAGCATGATTACAGAACATGGGAAAAAGGAACACAGGTATTAGACAAACCCTTCTATACATCAGCCACCAAGAACCAGACAGTAGGAACACAATCACTCCCTCTAGGCACAATCAAGTCCTGGGAATCTGGAAAATATATTATCGAACTTACTGCTAAAGACAGGTTTGGTCAAGATGTAAAAGACATACAATACACTTCTATTTACAGCCAACAAGATCAAACTAGCAGTGACAATCAACTTTTTGAAGTTTCAACAAATAAAGACACTTACAAAATAGGCGAAGATGCAATTATAAAGTTTAGTTCCGCATCAGACGATATAACTATCACGGTAGATATTGAAAAAGATTATAAAACTATAGAAACCCGATTAATCAAACTTTCTAAAAATAGCAAAACCATTAAAATCCCAGTGCTAAAAGAAGATCTTGGCGGTTTTGCTATCAACTATAGCTATGGCAACTACAACGATTATCAAAGTGGTGCCATTGCTATTCGTGTTCCTTACGAACCTACAACCCTTAGTATAGAAACCAAAACTTTTAGAGACAAACTACAACCGGGGCAGGATGAAACATGGAGCTTTTCTATAAAAGGTCCTAAAGGCGAAAAAGTAAGTGCAGAACTACTGGCTAGTATGTATGACGCTTCATTAGATCAATTTAAACCTCATGACTGGTATTTCGATCCTATTAATCAACCTGCATATAGTCTTTTAAGCAGACGAAATGCAAATCAAAGTTTTGGTACGGTATCTTTTAGGCTGCAAAATCAAAGTACGCTAAATCACTATTATAACGACCCTAAGTTTGATCAATTAAATTGGTTTGGACTCTATTTTGGACAACAATATTATAGAGGGGTACTTGGACGTATTAAAGATCGTAGTAGTGCGAGACTAGAACAACCCGCCCCTATGATGATGAAATCTGAAGCAGCAGAAGGTGCCGCATTAGATGATGCAGAAATGGAAGAATCTGTTGTTGCCAATGAAGCTGTAACTGACTCAATGAGTAATGATACTGTAGAAAACAAAAGTCAAGCTGTCAAAAAACCTTCCTTAAAAGGGGTTAAAATCAGAAAAAACCTGCAAGAAACCGCTTTTTTCTTTCCAAAGCTTACTACCGACAAAGAGGGCAATGTTAGTTTTAACTTTATAGCTCCAGAAGCATTAACCCAATGGAAATTACAGCTTCTGGCACATACAAAAAGTATGAATTCGGCAGTGACATCTCTCGAAACCGTAACCCAAAAAGAATTGATGGTATCACCCAATCCACCACGATTTCTGAGAGAAGGGGATCAGATTATTATTAGCTCTAAAATATCTAATCTAACCTCAAAAGAACTGAACGGAACGGTAGCACTTCAATTAGTAGATGCATTTACCAACAACCCCATTGATAGTGAACTGCAAAACACCAATGCACAACAAAGTTTTACGGTAACAGCAAAAGGAAATACAAATGTTTCCTGGGAGTTAAAGATTCCCGACAATATACAAACCGTACAATATAAAATTATCGCCAAAGCGGGTAGTTATTCTGATGGGGAGCAAAATGTACTACCGGTCCTTAGCAATAGAATGCTGGTTACAGAAACACTACCGATGTGGATACGCTCTAACCAAACAAAGACATTTACATTAGACAAATTAAAAAACACTACATCGAGTACTCTAAAACATCACAAGCTAACTTTAGAAATGACCTCGAACCCTGCCTGGTACGCGGTACAGGCTTTACCATACTTAATGGAGCCACAATACCCAAGCTCAGAACAGATATTCTCGAGATATTATGCAAACAACCTGGCAAGTCATATTGCAAATTCAACACCTAGAATCAAACAAGTATTCGACCAGTGGCGATCTAGCGATGCGTTATTGAGCAATCTTGAGAAAAATCAGGAATTAAAATCATTAATCATACAAGAAACTCCGTGGCTTAGAGATGCTCAAAGTGAAACTGAGCAAAAGAAACGAATTGCGCTTCTTTTTGATCTTAATAAAATGAATACCGAGTTACAATCCTCTTTGCAACAATTGATGCAGATGCAATATAGTTCTGGTGGATTCCCGTGGTTCTCTGGGGGACGTGAAAATCGATTTATCACACAGCATATCGCTACAGGATTTGGTCATTTAGATAAATTAGGTGCAACGCGATTAGAGGGTGACGCAAAGAATATGCTGCAAAATGCGATACGTTTTCTGGATACCGAATTTGTAAAAGAATATGAAGATCTAAAACGATATTGTAAAAAAAATAAAATCGATATTAACAAAAACCATTTAAGCTATACACAAATTCATTATTTGTATATGCGAAGCTTTTTCTCTAGTATCAAAAGACCACAAAACACCAATGAAGCGTGGAAATATTACCTGGGACAAGCTCAAAAATATTGGTTAAAACAAGGGTTATACTCGCAGGGAATGCTAGCTTTAATCACCCATAGAAATGGAGATAGTGCTACAGCCTCTAAAATCCTTAGATCATTGGATGAAAAAAGCATCACTAACGAAGAGCTAGGAATGTATTGGAAATCAAACACTGCTAGTTGGTATTGGTATCAGGCTCCTATAGAAACGCAATCCTTGCTCATTGAAGCGTTTGCCGAAATAGAAAAAGAGCCTAAACGCACAGAAATTGTCGATAATCTAAAAATCTGGTTGCTCAAAAATAAACAAACCAATCGTTGGGAAACTACCAAAGCCACCGCCGATGCCGTATATGCACTTTTACTACAAGGTAGTGATTGGCTATCGGTAACCGATATGGTGGACATTTCTCTGGGAGATCAAAAAATTGATCCTAGCACTATCGATGATATAAAAGTAGAAGCCGGAACCGGTTATTTTAAAACCTCATGGTCTCGTGGTGAAATACAACCTGCTATGGCTACCGCAAAAATCACCAAAAAAGGAAAAGGTATTGCCTGGGGCGCATTTTATTGGCAATATTTCGAGGATCTGGACAAAATAACTTCGGCAGAAACACCTTTGTCACTTAAGAAAAAGTTATTCTTAAAGAAGAATACCGATACAGGAGAAAAAATTACAGAAATCACTAAAGATACCCCGTTAGCACTTGGTGATTTGATCAGAGTACGGATCGAATTGCGATCAGATAGAGTGATGGAATTTGTACATATGAAAGATATGAGAGCATCTGGTCTAGAACCTATCAATGTGCTTTCTCAATACAAATGGCAAGATGGACTGGGGTATTACGAAAGTACCCGTGACGCTTCTACCAACTTTTTCTTTGATTATTTACCCAAAGGAGTCTTTGTTTTTGAATATGATTTACGTGTAAATAATAAAGGAGATTTCTCTAACGGCATCACTACCATACAGAGTATGTATGCCCCAGAGTTTTCTAGTCATTCTGAAGGAGTTCGAGTGCTTGTTAAATAATAGTATTCTAATAAAAAGAATATTTGGATAAATCAGACTGTCTATGAAAACATAGACAGTCTTTTTATAGGTCGATACTACAAAATCAATTTTGTCACCTACTGAACTGGTTTATTTTTATTCTGAAAGTGAGATAAAAAAAGAACATTTTATTTATTAGATTTAAAGTGTAAATGGTATTACTCTACCTCTATCCCAAATGCCTCTCTAAACCCCTCTTCAAGAAAACCCTCAAAGGGCTCATCATGACCTCCACTGCCTCTAAGGATATTTGCATTTTTTGACTCCAAAAACTGAATTTCTTCAGTTGTAAGACTACCAAGAGCTTCATCTGTCGCTCCATAAATATAAGTTATGCTAGATAAGCTCTCAATAGCATTGAATTGTTGAGCATATCTATTCATTGCCAATCCAGCAAACAATCTAGCTTCATTTCTTCTAAATACATCCATATCTGGATTTTCATCTAAAATAGGAGTAATACCATTTTCAAAAAAACCTCCTTTTCCTTCAGCAAGTCCTTGCCAAAAAACGTCATTAATATTCAATCTACCAGTAATAATTAGATAGTTGTCAGCTACATCTATTCCATTTTGGGCAATAAGTTCTTGTGTTATAAATGCTCCAAATGAAAGCCCTAGAACATAGACTGTCCTACCCTCATCTTTAAAATACTTAACAACTCGATACAGTGTTTCTACACTTTGCAAATTAAAGTTAACCGCTTGATCTAAGGTGATATCATTTTCTTCTAATATACTCGGATTTAGTGTCTGGGTTTGATGCACATTCACAGTTAAAATACCTCTTGTGCTTAAAAATCCAGAAAGGTAATCTACCAACTCCTCATCGAGCATAGTTGCTGGTCCTGCTTGTGCATTAATCAAAACAGTAGAAGCCTTTTCATCTCCTCTGAAATAAATCAAATTTTTAATGTCTTGCGAAATTTCTTTAATAGCCACAGATGGCGGTTCGTCATCATTATTACAAGAGGATATAGTAATTGCGAAAAATGTAATTAGAATTAAGTTTGAAACAGAATAATAATTAGTCCGTGTCAATTTTGAGAATACTCTTTTCATTAATTTATGCTTTTTGATTTAATGAGGTAAAAGTATAGTCTCACATAAATAAATACGATTTTTTATGTATTGAAGAAGTTCTGAAACAATAAAAGTAGACGAATTAGGACTTTTTCTGAAGCTTTCTATAAGCGCCGGGCGACATTTTCAAACTCTGATTAAAAGCACTATAGAACGCACTCTTGGACTTAAAACCAGCTTCCATTCCTATCGCTTCAATAGAATATTTATTAAAAACCGAATCATTCAATAGGTTTTTAGCAGCTTCAATGCGATACTCATTTACAAATTGGGTAACACTTTTATTAAGTTCCTGATTAATAATTTGAGATAGGTAACTTTCACTTGTATCTAATCGAATTGCTAAATCCAACCTGCTCAAAAGTGGATTTTTATATACCTCTTCATCTTCCATTAATGTATAAAGTTGGGTAATGATTTTGGTAGTAGTAGTACTATTTATTTTCCTTTTTATCGGACTACTAGTTGTCTTTTTTAAAACTAAATAATCATGTATTTCTTCTTTTTGAACAATTATTTGTAGTTTAAACACACCATGATACAAAACCCACCAAAGGAATAAAGAAAGTAGCACCCATAGTATGTACGTAGTATACATTGAATTAAATACGCTAACCTCTACCCTAGTTAGAATCCAAATTATAATAATGCATACAATAAAAAGATTTAATCGAAGGAGCCAAGGTTTTTTCTCTTGTGAAACTGTATTAGATTTTAGTATTAATTGTCTGCCTAAAAAAATTAAAATGACATTAAAAATAATGGATGCAAAATCTTTAAGGTAATATATTATGATATCGTAAATTGAACCATAAAGGTCTAAGAAAAGTAAAGATATTTCAAGAATAATAGAACCAATGAAAGGAAAATAAATCCATTTATATCGTGGACTATCTAGAAACTTATGCTGAATTTGAATTAAAAAATAGGTGAATAAAGTAGCCGCAAACAAAAAATCTAACATAAAAAGATTTAAAATATCCAAGGCTATACTGTCTACTTTCGTAATTAGCATATCCATAAGTATCATACTGGCTAACAAGGATATTGATAACGACAGGTAGTTATTGGCACGACTTTTATAAAAAGATGTCGTAACAAGAGAGATACTAACAAAGTATCCTATAAGAACACTTACAATCATTGCAAAGTCTAGTAGTGTTTTATCCAATCTGTGTGAAATTAATTATATTAAAATGCCTTCTTGTAATAGCAAAACTAATTCTTTCACGCAATTAAATATGTTTTTTGTATATAAATGTCCTAATTCGTCTAATCCCACTGTTTCAGAACTTCTACTCTGATCGATTCATATCCAAACCGCGTTAATCCTACTACTTTTACATACCTAAATCAAAAAAATATATTAAATGAATCAATCCTTATTACATTTTACAAACTACCAAATCCATTTTTGTCATTTTTTGAAAAGGCTTTACCTTTTAATTACAGACACTTCAATATCTACCCAAAATAGTATCATCCAGTTTCATCTACTAAGTAATTAATATGAGAATTAGAATACGATTACTAATGCTTTGTACACTATTATTTATAAAAGTTGGATACGGGCAAAATGAACAAGAAGAAGAGAAAAACCAAACAAGTCGATTTTCTAAAACATTCTTGAGCAAAACAGAATTCAAGATAGGATATTCTGGAACTATTCTTTGGAGTAACGGCATTACCGTTGGGACTGAATATCTCTGGAAGGAAATAGAAAAAGAAAAAGAAAGAAGAGGTCTCCAGCGTACCAATACGCATCAGTTTATTTTTAACGGAAATCTAGGCTTCGCAACGAATTTTGCTACCAAAACAGATACTGGTGGTTTTGTGAGTTTAGGAATCATTTGGAGACGAACCAACAAAAAAAGAAAGCAGTTTAGTATTGAGTTAAATCCTCTTGGGTACTATCGTTCGTTCTTACCTGAAACATATGAAGTAAATGGAGATAATGTAGACAAAGTGTTTCTGCCTGGACGTGGTTATTATAGCCCTTCCCTTTCTGTTGGAATAGGTAGACAGCGCAAAGGAAAAGTACGCTCTGGCAGTTATTTTAATGTCACCTATAGTCCACGCTTTAATTTCAATACAGGTACACTCCCTACGTTTTCTTTACAATATGGTTTCCGCTTTAATTTTAAAAACAAAAAACAATGAATCAGTTTAATAAGTCATTCTTAAAAATAGTATCTATTGCAATTACACTATGTTTAGTAACTGCTTGTTCAAATGATTATGATCTTGATAACCTAAACGAAACGATATTTGTTCGTCATAAAAATGCAGATATGCCTGCATATATTAAAGGAAATGCTAGTGAAAAAGTTTTCTTAATTACATTACATGGTGGTCCAGGAGGTCTTGGATTTGATTTTTTAGGAACTGCATTTAGTGATATTGAACATAAATATGGCGTTGTCTATTTTGATCAGCGTGGCTCAGGAAATTCACAAGGACATTACTCTAAAAATGAATTGAATATCGATATCATGGCAGAAGATGTCTTAGCGTTGGTGAAAGTGATTAGGCACAAATTTGGTATTGATTCGCGTTTCTTTTTATTAGGAGCTAGCTGGGGAGGAACACTCGGCACAGCAACTTTACTAAAAAATCAAAGTGATTTTAAAGGATGGATAGAAGTGGGCGGCGCAAATAATCCTGCTGGATTATATAATCTCAACAAAGAAGCATTAACAACTACTGCAAACAATCAAATAGCATTAGGAAATAGTATAGATTTTTGGGAGTCGGCGTTAGCACTTGTCGCTCAAGTAGATCCAATTCCTAATGTACAAGATGGTGATTTGCTTAATTTTAAAGGTTTTGAGGCTGAAATAAAATTAGTTGAAGATGGTTTTATTGATTCGGTTGAAAATGGAATAGAAGATAACAATAGCTTCTTAGTATATAACCGCTTAACTCGATATTGGAATCTTAATCAAGTAGAAGATATACTTATCTATAATAATGGTCAATTTACTACTCTAGATTTCACAAGTCAACTTTCAAAAATAACGATACCCGCACTATTCATCTCTGGGCAATACGATTTGCGAGTACCTATAGCTTCTGCCCAAAACGCCTATGAAATTATAGGTTCAGAAATTAAAAGCTTCAAAATATTCGAGAGATCGGGGCATTCTCCAAATTTTAGCGAACCCGAGCGGTTTGCCGCAGAAGTCCTTAACTTTATAAGCACACATAAATAGCACTTCATTAGTATAGATTTATAAGCAATAAGGTAACTCTTCAATCTTGGATTGGACAATTTTTTATACTTATTTCACCCCTTTTATCAATACCATTTGAAGGATTTTAGACAAAATTGACATTCCAACGTGTTGTTCTTTGAATATGATTTTTGTGTAAATAATAAAGGAGATTTCTCTAACGGTATCACTACCGCATAATGTATGTATGCGTCTTAATTTCGCAGCCATTCTGAAGGGGTTCGAGTGCCTATCAAATAAAAAACGAAAGTGTTGAAGGAAAAAACGAGGCTGTCTGGGTTTTTATAGATAGCCTTTTTTATGGGTTTATACTACGAAATTACAAACTTTGTAGAACTGCCAAGATAAAACAAGCAATTACTTTTTTGCAATGGTTCTTAGTGCTCTTTTGATGATTTTTTCTGTTTCTTTTATTGGCGACTTCTTTTGCCACGTATTACAAAACTCGCTAACAAACTCTGGTTGCGATTTACTGGCGTCATTTAGCCAATTACCCACACTATCCTGAACATATTTTGAGGGATCAGAGATTAGGTTTTCTAAGATAGGTAACGCTATTTCTGGGTGTTCTTTTAACCTTTCGATATGCTTACACCAGACTCCTCTTGGTCGTGTCGCTTCTGTGGTAAACCGTCTTATATTTTCGTCTTCGTTATCTGTCCAGTCGGTTAACATCTTGATGGATTCTTCTAAATGGGTATTAATTTCTGGTCGTAGTGCCATCCAAACTACTTCTCTCACCCCAAAATGTTTGTCTGCGACCAATTTTTGTGATGTTGTTAGTTTTTCTTTTATGGTCAGTTGTTCATTTAATCCAATTAGATAAGGCGCATAACACCGAATAGAGTCAGACAAATGGGTACTTGTTTTTTTGAATATTTCTTCTAGAGTATCGGTGCCTGCATACAACTGGTACAGTGCCGACCCTACCAATTTGGTGGTGTTCATTGCAGAAGGTTTTTTCTGTGCTGCTATTTCTTTAACAATCAAATTTATATGGCTCTCGTCAATTCCAAACGCTAGAAAAGTAGCTTTTATGAGCTGTACGTGATCGACTGCCAACCATTCTGTCAAGTTTACGGTTTCAATTTGTCCCGTATTTAGTAACTCCATCACCTCAGCAGGAATATCCTGAGCCTTTCTTACTCCCTTTCTATTTAGTATTTCTGATGTCATTTGTTTCTATTTTCATTGGTTGTAACAACAGTCTCTGCTATGATTTTGGTGTGACGCAAAATCTCAATGAATTATAGCTATTGTTATAGGTAGCTTTTTATTCAATTAATTTAGTTAAGTCAACGTTTGTAATTTCCTCAAAGATTTGAGCAGCTAATTCAGTATCTATTTTTCCCATTCCGAAGCTTACAATTTTTCCAATAAGCATCATTTTTAAATCCTTCTTACTAATTTTTTTACTTTTCCCTTTAAGTTCTTTGATTTCCTCAAATATTATTTCTTGTCCGAAGCCAAGTTTATCTAGTCGTTCCAACACAGAATCAATTCTCTGATGCAATTCGGTAAGCTCTTTTAAGGAATATTCAACGTCATTTTTTGTTAATTCATTTTCTGGTACTTGGTAATCTTGAAAAATACTCTGTTGTCTTTGAATTTCGTGATTTATGTTTCTGATATTATTTAATTCAGACCTGTTTATTCTCTCTTTTTCTTTCAAGAAACTTAATTCTTGATTTTGCCTTTTCTTTGTTTCGCTGTCAAGTGCTTTAGTTAAATAATCCTGATTTCGAGAAAGTTCTTTTCGTTTATCAGCTAACTTCTTTTCAAAATCCGCAACTTTCGTACTTATTCGAATTAATTCTTTTGATTTTGAGTCAATCTGCCTTTGATAGCTTTGAGCAGTCGAAAAATTTTTGGCAGACAACATTCTTTTGGTCAAGTCATTAATTTTAGAATTCGAATCAACCTCCTTTTTTCTCTCCGCAGTTTGTTTTTTCATCAAATCTGCTATTTGAGAATTAAGTTGACTTACTTTATTTCTATAACTACTTACTGACATCCTTAATACGAGTTTTTAAATTACGTACAACAATAGTATAATGGCAATCGCAATTGTCATTATATCCACTATAAATCTATCATTTTCATCACAATCTAAATAAACATTTTGGTAGTTTTTAACGATTCACCCTAAATACACCTTATAAAAACTTCCTGATTGCTTAGAAACTAGGTTAGTATTATTTAACAAAAGCACCCCACGTCAGGCAGGAAGGTTTCGCAACATAACAAAAACGTCCTGCAACCTGCAGGAGGGTTTCACAACATAACAAAAGTGCCCTGCAACCTGCAGGAAGGTTTCTCAACACAACGAAAACGTCATGCAACCTGCAGGAAGGTTTCTCAACACGACGAAAACGCCATGCAACTTGCAGGAAGGTTTCTCAACTCAACGAAAACGCCCAGCAATCTGCAGGAAGGTTTCGTTAGTGGTAGTGTTCAATAAAGAGTGCCAACTTTTCAAAATAATGTTTCGCTAATAAAATAATATTACAAGTACCTCGTTATAACCAAACTTAGCACCCCACATAACGTAAACACATCGCATAATCGCAAATAAAACAAACGTTTAATTTAACATTATGTGTATGACCACACCCTATTTAAATCGCTATCGTAATAGTGAGTATTTACAATATATGAAAGATATATTGGAACTAGTAAACAAACAAGATGTAGAAGAATTGCGGCTAACTCATCAAAAAAATGAACTTGTACCTCTTGTAGATGCTATTAACGATGTATTCTTACAAGCACAAGGAAGTGATATTACCAAAGAAATCACAGCTCTTGATGAGCGCCGTGACCGTGCAATAGTTGGTATTAAAACGGTTAGCGAAGCTTTTACTTATCATTTTGAACGGGACGTTGCAGAAGCTGCCAATACTGTGCTTACAACCATTAACGCTCATGGCAATAATATTTACCGAGCAAGTTATCAGGAAGAGACTGCCCTATTAGATAGTATTATTAAAGATTTTGAAACAGCACCCAATGTAAAATCTTCTATTATGACGCTGGGACTGACCAAATGGGTTTTAGAACTAAAAAATGCCAATACTGCTTTTGCAGATAAGTACCTGGCTCGTGTAGGAGAAACTGCAGCCAACCCATCAGCAAATATTCTGGAGCTTAGAAAGCAAACTACCCAAAGTTACAGAACGCTTGTCGACCATGTGCAAGCTTATGCCACCCTAACTCGTACCAAAGCGTATCAAACCATCCTTAGTCAAATCGATATTCTTGCCGGGCAATACAATCAGGTCGTTGATAATCGTTCTAAAAGCAATACTGTAGCAGAAGAAGTGTCTACAGATAGCTAATAAGTCATAACACTGGTTTCTACTTTTAGTATTAAACCCAAATGATGCATTAGAAAATCCAGTACATCATTTGGGTTTAACACCATGAATTCTCGGTAATTATTAAATGCTAAACTAATAGCCTATCGAAGGGCAAAAATTCTTAACAGAATTTTACCGTCATTGATGTATTTCATAATACTTTGTTTTTCAAAAGTTTATATGTCATTAAATTTCACCTAACTTCCTTTGATTTAGCTTTCTGTTCATTTTCTTTGCTCACCCAAAGAAAACGAACCAAAAGAAAAGGCGCTTTTTTCAAGGTATTTTTCAATTTTATTGAAAACCAGATTTCTTTTGCTAAAATCTTTCCAAGGCTTCAAGATTTTTTAACGCAAAACAAATCTTATACTGGTGAAAAAAGATGCTCAAAGCTCTGCTTTGAAACGTCAGTTAAAGCACAGGATAAAATTGTATCGGATGTCTCAAACTGACGCATTTCAGATGAACCGAACTCAGGTTTATAAATAGAATCCTTATCAACCTCACCAAAAACAAATCAGTTGATATCTGTAAAATGTATTCCCCCTTTTAGGTCTACAGAAACCATTTGATTTTGATCTTTAGACACCTTTATACTACTGATCGTTGCACGATGTGTAAGCAATTCTCCTTCGAGGTCTCCCGTTGTTTTATTCCAAAATCGTATAGATCGATCAAAACCACCGGTACAAATTGTATTTTTTGCAAAACAACCAACAGTCAATTCCATCTGTATAGGAATTCGATAAATCGTATCTTTACCAGACTGGTAATAGGGCCAATCCGGATGCTTTTTAGACATCGTTTTTGTCGTATCTCCCGTAGCAGATTGTATTGTAAATTTATTGCGATGAATCAGTAGCTTATTATTTGCGTCATCTACATCTACCAACCTCCCCTGGTTAATTTTTTGGGTAGTAATGGTATGATTTTCGAGATTCCATATAACCATCTTATCATAGTATGAATGATATAGCTTATTAGATTTACCAAATCTAATTAAACCGCCAGTAAAACTTTCTGGATAGATCATCCTTTCATAGTTAGTATAAATATCCCAAACAAAATTCTCTCCTTTACCATTATATCCCATAAGATATTTTCTGTCGTTAGATAGTTGTATATTATTGATCCAGGATTCTCCCGTGGCCAATCTCCTTTTTATATTTCGGCTTTTAGCATCCAGAATAAGAATTCCTGAGGCCAATGTGCTGGCTATAATTTCGTTTGTTTTTTCAGAATACGCCAATGAATAAATTTCATCGTTAATTTGCGCAAGTACTTCTTCTTTTTTATCTCCTTTAATTCTCTTTGCAATTCTGCCAGAATATGTTGAAACAATCACCGTATCCTTTTCTGAAATATATGCAACATCTGTATACGAAATAGGGTTTACCCCAGTTAATTTTTGTGTCTTATTACTTGTTGTGTTGCAAGAAACAAATAGCAACACAACCACCATCAACACAACCTCCTTTAAATTATTCATCACTTTTAAGTTTAATTGTTTTCCCCTTGTCTACTAATTCGATATCTGATCCAATTTCTGAAGTCGATAAACTTACTGTACTACCTGATTGTGACCATAGGCGTAATGTTGTTGCTCCTTGTGGTTCTGCCAAAAACAGTACTGTTTGATCTGTTTTTCCGTCGAGCGTAAAAAATATGTTTCCATAATCATCGTCGGTTACGTACCCTCCTCGTTCTATCCCTTCACTATCGTATAACATCAAACCAGAAACAGCAGTTTGACTTCTCGAAGAATACATTCTACCTCCCTCTCGTTGTGCTTCTGGTAAATGCGCTCCTAGTATAGCGCGTTCTACTCCTAACGAATCTACCACAACGATTCCCCGTACTTTTAGAACATCTTTTGAATAATCCTTACCCACATCTTTGTAGGATCTTAGACTTAAAAACACATAGGCTGTAAAACATATATTTCCTATGAGTAGCATTAGTATTACTTTTTTCATTGTATAAATAATATATAGGTAGTAAAAGACAAATGTCTCTTACTTGTTTAATTACATAAAAAGGTTTGGGCCTGTTATTTTCAATACCAGAGTATCGTTCACCATATGAATACAGCTACTTTGTTCTATTTTGAAGCAGGTTGTATTTTGCATCTACAATGGTATTAGAATGGTTCAAACCTACTGCAAATTTTGTTTCAGAATTGATAAAACAAGTCCCAAAATCAATTTTGGGACCATACTACTTGCTGTCTATACTATACAAAACCAGATTATGGAATAAAATTCATCATCACTATTGAAAGCATCATAAGACCTGATACTTTGCAAGTTTCTACTTTGCGGTTCATGCTAAATTCGAAGAAGGATTATGGTAAAATTTGAAAATATAGCTGAATCAGCTTATCATGTCATCCCGAACTAGATTTGGGATTTCATATTTCGAGGTTATTTGTATATTAAATAAGATGCTGAATCGAGTTCAGCAAGACAAATACTATTGAATTAACTATACAGTGTTGCGATCTATTTTGAATCATTTTTAAGAGGTACTAGAGTCTCTATTGTATCATCTTGGTTAAAATTCCTCATTAATATATGTTAACTTTACCACTTTTTTCGAGCTTACTCATCCGTGATATGGAATTATTTCTGGAAGGCATATTATTTTTTATTGGATTACAACTAGTAGCAGTTGCATTATTGCATTTTTATCATAAATCTAACCATAAAGCAATTCCTCTTGCATTTATCTGTGCTATTGTTGGACTTTGGTATTTTTGTTATGTATTTCGTCAATATTGGATTAATAACATAGGGTTAGCGATTTTAATAGGCCCTGATAAAACGCTATTCTTATCTGCCTTTTTGCTTTTTTATTTTAAATCTTTTCATGAAAGACTTAGCAAAACATATATCCTCAAACACCTTGCGATCCCATTTCTTGTCTACTTGTCTTCATTAATTATACGATTTTATTTTCCCGATGCATGGCCTTCTTTCGAAAACAAAAAGATTCCTTTTTTCTTTTTATCTGTTATTGCAATTTTTTGGTATTACTTCTTTATAACTCGTAAAGAACTAAAAAACAACCTGAAGAAGTTTTTACTCCCAAAAGTTTATCATCGATTTACTTTTTTGTTTTATTCTTTCTACTTTTTCTTGTTAATAGTACCTATTTACGATATGATTAAATCATTAGTAGATTCTAGAATTCTGGTTTATGATATACCATCACGCAATCCTTTACTGTATCAACTTATTTTCCAACACCTAGAAAACCTCATATACTTTTACATCTATTTAACAAGTTACTTTCTTTTCTTATATGCATTAACAGAATTATCTTTTATAAGGCAACTCTTATTGCCCAACAATTCATCTCTAAGTAAAAGCTTGGTTAACAAAGTTGATATGATGAGTAGTTTGATTGATGTTAATTTGATTGATCAAAAAATGTTTTTGGATACCCATCTAACGGTTGATTCTTTTGCAGGCAAACTTGGAATTACCAAAAAAGAAGTTTTAGATTTTCTCAAACTAACCCATAAAGGATCATTTATCGATTATGTAAATACACTTAGAATCGAAGAATACAAAATGCTGGTGAAAGACGAAAAATACGCGCATTATGACTTAGTTGGATTATCACTCGAATGTGGCTTCAAGTCCAAATCTACTTTTTATAGAGTTTTCAAACAACATGAAGGCATTACTCCTAATCAATTTAAACAACAAACCAGTCCCTTGTAATGATACAAGAAGAAGCTGCAAATACAAAAAACTGCTTTCTACTTTTAGCATTGACCCCAAATGATGCATCAGAAAATCCAGTACATCATTTGGGATTTCACTACCATTGACGTATTTTATAAACAATTATATTTAAGCTTTATAACTCCTTCCCTTGAGGACGATACAACGTTAGTTGTAGGCGAGTCGAAGCGATGCACAAGATGGGTGTTTCTTTAAAAACATCCTCCTCAATCCTCCTCCAAAGGAGGAAGTAGAGGCTGTAAATACAACGAATGGCAGTTTAAATATTGGATAAAATTTTTATTGGATGTCTCAAACTAACGCATTTCAGATTAATCGAACTCAGGTTAACACTCATAAAACTAGTTTCAACTTTTAGTATTGAATCCAAATGATGCGTCAGAAAATTCTGTACATTATTTGGATTCAATAGTTTTATACTCTAGCGACTAAAGTACTAATCAACTACAAACTTTGTAGCAACCTTATTTCCATTTTGATCTTTTGTACTCATCATGTATACCCCCTTTTCTAAATCATTGACATCTATTTTTAGCATACTGTCTATAACCATATGCTTAGAAAGTTGTTTTACCAACTTACCATTGCTATCATATATATATATTCTCTATTGTTGCAGAAGGTAGTACTACATTTATCACTCCCTGACACACAGGATTAGGAAATATCTGCATCTCATAATGAGAAATTGCAAACGGGACTTCATTAGAAAGTTTACTATTTTTTGGCTGCATAGTATATAATCCTGCTATTTCGTTACTGGTCATTGCTTTTTTTAATACGATGATATCATCAAGGGCTCCATCATGTCTATAGTCTTCATCATTATCTTTATAGCGCCCTATGGTAAACCAACCGGTAGTTGGATAGTCAATAGCACCCGATTGTGCAGTCGACGAAGCCTTCTCTTCTCCATTAATGTATAATTTTAGTGTAGCTCCGTCATAAGTCGCCGCAACATGATACCACTCTCCTGAAGTAAAGGTGTTCTCTTGTTTTAAAAAGGTTAGCCTGCTATTTCCTTCTGACTTAAGCGCAATGCTAAACTCTCGATTATAGTTTCCTAAGACCCATCCTTTTTCATAGGCTCCATTATCCTGAACATATCCTATATATCCTCCCCAGGTATCGGCAGTATTTACCTTTACCCATGTAGCAACGGTAAGTTGATTGCTTGGGAGGTTTTGTACTGCATTCGTTCCTGTCTCTACACTTATATAACCCGTATTATTAAAATCAGCCACTTGCCCACGTACAGGATCATTAGTATAGGTAACTCCAACATCGGTACCGTGATTTGCATAGGATGAAGCATCATCGGCATTTCTGTTAAAAGCATATTGATGAGTGGCATCCCCTGTTCCGCTTCCTGGAGTATCGTTAATTTCAAAATCAGCCACAATAGGATAGTGATCAGAAGTTCTGTTTACAATTCCTTGGGTAATAATGCTAGAGGAGACCACATCTTTGTAAAGGTTTTTTGAGCATAGTATATAATCAATGCGTTCTCCACGGGTAGGAGGAGTTACTTTATCACCAAATACAGCAGCAGGATAACTCAATCTATCTTTGGCCTGATTGCCCAAAAACTTTATGGTTACATCAGACAATCCTGCATCAAAACACTTATCTAATACGCCATAATCAAACGCTCCATTTTTTAAATTCTGCACGTGACCATGGGTAGCATCACTATTTCTATAACTTTGAAGCAGTGTTGGGAGTGCATCGATCCATGCTTTATCATCTATAGAATGTGCATTAAAATCACCTAATACAATCACCTTCTCTCCTGCATCCCTAAGCGGACGTACTTTTGATAGCACAATTTCCAATTCGTTTTGACGCACTTGCCATTTAAAAGGCGATAAATGCACCGTAAAGTAATGTACATTATTGATTTTGGCATGTAAATACCCATGGTGCATCCCAGATGTTCTTCTTTCGATCACCTGTATAGGCCATTTTGATGTCAAACCAACAGAAAATCCTGATGTCTTAAGCAGTTCAGAATAATTATGACTCCAACCCTGTGCTAATCCTCGTAACTTACTATGCGAAATATCGGTAAGTTCCTGTAGTGCTACAACATCGGCATTCTGAGATTTTACAAAATTGATGCCGTTGGTTTCTTCTGTTCCTTGATTAAAAACATAATACGTATTATAGGTTAAAACACGTAAAGAAGTACTTCCAGAAGGACTCTCGGCAGCCAGGTTTTGAATATCTGATGCAGTTAACGCTTTTTTCCATACCAGTACATTATCCAGATCTCCGTAATGCCTGTTATCTTCATTATCATCTTTATAACGCCCAATAGTAAACCAACTACTTGTTGGATATTCTATCGCTCCTGATTGTGCATTGGAGGATGCTTTTTCTATTCCGTTAACAAACAGTTTTAGAGACGAACCGTTATAAGTAGCAGCTACATGATACCATCGTCCCAAAGTAAAATCTTCTGTATCCTCTAGATAGGTTAATTGCCCATTGTTTACAGAAGCCAACCCTATACTAAAACGTTGCCCTCGGGTACCTAATGCCCAACCCGACTCATCTGATCCGTTGTCTTGTATACAACCAATAAAACCTCCCCAGGTATCATAATCATCTACTTTTACCCAACTGGCAACTGTTATGTCCTGATTAGGTAATCCCGATGATGCAGACGTTCCAGTTTGGATATCGATATAAGCCGAATTATTAAAAACTCCTACCTGTTCTCTTACGGCATCGTTTTTAAATGTGACTCCAGATATTGCGCCATGTTTAAGGTATCCCGAAGCATCATTTGCATCTCCATCTAGTTTATAAAATGAGATGACTTCATTTTCTGAAGTCAAAACCTGCCCAAAAGCAATGTTTGCTACAAGCGTAATAAATAGTACTATTTTTTTCATAATGTGGATGATTTGTTTTTGATAAAAATAGTACCGCATTGTTATGCTATCATCTACACCTTTTTAACCATTTGTAAAAAAAACACCTAAATATTAACTATTTGTAAAATTGAATAATCATCTCCATATCATAAATAATTATTCAAAAAAAACCTCTTTTAGTATTTCGGGGTAAGGATAGGAGAATTAAATCCCACCATATGGATTAAAAACAATTGTCCTATAATCACAATGTAGGAATTACAATCAATAAACACTCAAAAGCGATAAAGCAACCATTATTTCATTTTATCAACATATTTTTATCAATAAAACACTACAAAAATCTTACAAAACAGCTTTAATAAATATATTAAAATGTATTTTATACATCAAAACATACCGTTTACACACTCAAACATACCGTTTACACAATAAATCATTCACTTCCTACAATTAAACACTTTAAGTAAATAGGCTTTTATATATTTGAAAAATTTTTTTAACACAAACTCAATTGTATGGAAACAAAAAACAAAAGAGCATATAATGCTTGTAAGGGAATCTTTTTTGCAAAAGTTTTACTTTGTTCGTCACTAATGTACTTCACCTCTTCATGTACCAAAGAAGACATAGAACAAGTTGAAACTTCGGAAGAAGTAACTATAATCCCAAAAAAATTCTACAAGTTGCTAAACAATTTGTCATTGGATCAAAATAGTGTTCACTATATCGAATCCCTTGATGTAATCGCACATGGAGATATTTTGTATCATGCCGATGCATCAATATCAAAAGATACCACAAAAGAACACTGGGCCAACCGTAGAGTAAGTTGGGAAAACTCACAAAACATTAGTTATAAAATAGTTGGGCTAAACGTTGACGCACATGATGACCTGATAGATCACGCCTTGCAAGAATGGGAAGATATAAGCCCCAATATTGGTTTTACCAGGGTTAACGATGCAAATGCAGATACTGATCTCACTATTACTTTACAAAATACAGCTACGTTTAACAACACGAACCCAAGTGCTATAGGTAGTGGAGCTTATGCTACATTTCCTAGAAACAACAGTCCAGGAAGCAATATTTATATAAGAGAAATAGAACTAAGAAGGTTCAACCTGCCTTTTGTTATAAAAGTCCTTTTGGTAATTCATGAGGTTGGGCATATTCTAGGTTTTACACACCCAAATCAAGTATATAATGGGGGTACTAATATCCCATGTGCAGGAACAAGAGAATGGCATTCTAACAATACTTGTGGATCTTTGATGAATAGTACAGTTAATGGCTGTAACTGGCCTAACGAAGCAACTACGATACAACAGTTTAGAGAGGGAGCAAATGGATGGACACTTACCGATAGGTATGTTATCGATTGGGCATATGAACTAGCAGGAGAAAACGACCCCGCCTGCAACTAAACTTAAAAAAACGCTCCTTAAATTTATCTATTTCTATAACAGAGTTTGTTTTGTAAAGAAGTCATATCAAAACAAACTCTGTTTTATTTAACATAATATTTTTTTTGGTTTGGTATTACAAAAAAACATGGGATATCAAGCCGGTTTATACTCTTTAAATATGGTAAGAATTGCTATAGGATAAAAAGTTTTTTTTCATTGTTGATGACTTAAATAATTAGTTAAAAGTGTGTATTCATACTACGATCACGTATTTTGGATCGATTAAGATCTTATCTCATTTTTTTCAAAAAATGAAACCCGACAATTTGGTGGTCTCTCTTGAAATAAAACTTGTGCGCTCTTCGGTTTGCCGAATATGCGTTTAACTCTACTGTTTCACAATTTTCTTTATGCGCCCAGTCTTCGATAAGGTCTAAAAAAATATTTCAGTATCCCTTGGGTTACGCAGAAGGATCTACTTCTAATTGTTTGCCAGAATACAACTTAACAGTTATTCAACCACTGGATATTGCTGCAAGTTTTTTGCTTTCAAAAATTCCGAAACATCTATAATTATAAAAACTAAACATTTTTTCATGTCTTTCTTTAAGAATGCTAATACGATTTACGCATAAAACTTTCGCATATAGTTAGTTTCTTTTACACTATATCCATAAAGGCAAAAAAGACTGTAACACTAGATATGCTGGTTTGTATTGAATCATTTTTCAAAAAATTCACACCTTACAAAACATGTGTTAAAAACATGCTTAAAACACAATAAATCCATACTTTAATTACGCTTAAAACATAGTTTTAACCATAATTAACATTTTTTTTGTAAGTTGATTTGTATATTCGAAAAATTTTTTAACACAAACTCAAACATTATGAAACAAAAAAAAGAAAGAACATTTAATGTTCGTAATGCGTTTTTTTTCACTAATCTTTTGATTTTTTCTTTGCTAATTTGCTCCTCATGTTCAAACGAGAGTTTAGATCTGAATGAGGATTTACAAGAAGTTAGCACAATTCCTGAAAAGTTTTCAAAATTGTTAACCGATTTATCTTTGGATGCAAACGAAGTACGTTACATAGAATCCCTTGATGCTATTGCTCACGGTGATATTTTGTATAGCGCAGACACCAATTCTGATGAAAATATTGAAAAAGCTCATTGGCACAATAGACGTGTTAGTAGAGCAAACAGCAGAAATATCAACTACACCGTAAGAGGAGTAAATAGTGCTAATTATATTGCAGCTATAGACCAGGCAGCACAAGCTTGGGAAAACATGAGTCCAAATATTAATTTTACTCGTGTTTCTAATAATGCAAATGGGATTGATTTAACTATTTCTTTTCTTAACGCCGCCGACTATGCCCGAGTTGATAATTCTGGCTCAGGTGCATTTGCTACTTTCCCTACTGGAAATGGTAATATTGGAAATAGAATATCTTTTAATGAATCTAGTTTCAGAAACACTTTTAATTCTTGGAAAATATTACTTACTATTCATGAAATAGGACATACTTTAGGATTTAGACACCCTAATCAGGGTGGTGGTGTGGCAATACCCTGCGCAGGAAGTCAACAATGGCATCAAAACAATCCAGCGGGCAGTGTTATGAACTCGGCTCTTCCTTGGGGAAATTGGCCCTCTCAAAACATCTCAGTAGCACAATGGGCTTCTAGAAATAAAGGATGGACCCTTACTGACAGATATATCATAGATTGGGCATACGAACTTGCAGGAAACAATGATCCTGTCTGCAACTAAATTAAAAAACGTTCCTAAATTCACAATTTTTATAGCAGAGTTTTTTTTGTAAAGAAATTATATCAAAACAAACTCTGTTTTTAATTAACATAATATTTTTTTTGTTTGGTATTACAAAAAAAATCACGAGGTATCAAGCTGGTTTATGCTCTTTAAATATGGTAGCATGGTCACCTATCTGAATTCCTAAGCGTTTAAAAATAGCATAGACCTTGGTTTTGTTTCTTTTTTCAAAAAAAACAAAGTAATAACTATCAGTATAGAGTTCGACAATACCCATTTCGGCTTCGTATAATGCAAGCAACCTATTTACTACCTCACTAAAAGAAAATTGATTAGAAAGCTTGCTCCAGAATTCATCTTTCATTTTTGGATATAACTCTTATAAACAATGTTTTATATTGTATATAATATCATCCGAACTAAATTTTATATCTGCAGAAGCTAAAAAACATTCTCCTTTATTAACATGTATAAAAGCTATCACATCATGATACATATGTATTCGACGATCTTCTTCAGAAAGCTTTATAGGTTTCTCTACATACCCTCCTTTCTCATACGACTTAATAGTTACTTCTTTGGCCGGAAGTTTTAATGTTTTTATCGAATCTATCAAAACTGTTTTATCTACTCGATTAAGAGTAACTTCGATAAGATCAATAAAAGCTTGTTGTGCTTCTAAATCCTCTTCTGAAAAAAGTTTTTCTCTTTGAGCACATGACACAAAAACAACTATCATTACATAAACAAGTAGTCTTAAACAGTTAAACAAGTACATCGGTAAAAATTTTATGGCATACAAGATAAAATTGTAACATCATTGCAAATGATATCTTATCACTTACTCATTTTTGTCAACTCTCTTGTCCATCGCAGAGCCCCTTTCTTATTATAACTTTCTGTTTTTACAATACCAATGCCTTTTACATACCATTCTACCCCCGAACCTCTAAATTTTATAAATCCCATTGTGAATAGGTAATCAAAAGCTATTTTATACCCTTCGAACGTACCAGCTTTGGTGGTAAGTGATGAGTTTTCTAATACTTTTCTATTAGACACGGTCATATTTGCCAATGCCAACGAGGCTTCGCTATTTCCCATCTGTATTTCTATAGCTCCATCGGGTAATATTGTTCCTTCTGCTAGGTCTGACGGAAATTCTAAAAAGTCCCCTACTGCCTTAATCTCGGTTCCACTGTTTTGATTCTGGTTTTGATGTGCCATATAATTAGACATATCAATGTAGAAATTACCATCTACACACTTAAGTGTTTGATACCTTGCTTGAGAATTTTTACCTTTTTTAACTTCTGTTTTGATTTTAATCTTTAACGCTCCATCTTCATTTTTTACAGATTCTATGGTGTACTCTTCTATAGATTTAACTTTTCCTTTTTTATTATAATCCGTATATTCTAGCAGCATTCCTTGTTGATAGGGAGAAATAGCTTCGCAATTTTGAGCGCTCGTTATCTGAAATAACAATACACTTAGGATAAAAAGTATTTTTTTCATTGGTAATGACTTAAGTAATTAGTTAAAAGTGTGTATTTATACTACGATCCCTTATTTTGGATCGATCAAGGTCTTATTTCAATTATAAGTTAAAACGAACTTAATAGTCTTATTCATATTTTTCATAGGCTGCTATGAAAAACAATCACAGCGTTGTATATAATAAAAGAAAGCAACTTCGGTCTTTTAGCTTTTTTAAACTCATAATTGGTATTATCATATTTTTTTCTGAAAATGAAACCCAACAATTTGATAATCCCGCTTGTAATAAAACTTGTGCGCTCTTCCGTTTGCAGAATATGCATTTAGTTCTACGGTTTCACAATCTTCTTTACGCGCCCAGTCTTCAATAAGGTCTATAAATATGTTTCCGTATCCCTTGGATTGGGTAGAAGGGTCTACAATAACATTGTCTATTTCTAATTGTTTTCCAGAATAGAGCTTCACGGTGATCCAACCACTCGATAATGCAATAAGCTTTTCATTTTCATACATTCCAAAACATTGGTAATTCTGAAAACTAAACATTTTTTCATGTCTTTCTTTTAGAATATCAATTGATAGATTTGGGTTTAACTCTTTAGTCAAAGAAACCATTTCGTCAATATGGTCTTTATTTAAAAAATGTAATCTCATCAGCATTCAATTTACTACCCTCGTTATAAATAGCTACAGGCTAAATAGCTGTATTTTGTATTTCAAGAATAATATTATCGGGAAAATCTTTATCTTTTTTGTTTTCTACAAGAGTAAATCCGTTTTTGAGAAGCATGTATTTAGAGCTTTCATTGTCGCGATGAGTATAGGCTTCAATTTTATCTAGTTTTAGATTTTTGAAACCATATTCTATTGTACTTTGCATGGCTTCTGTCATGATTCCTCTATTTTGAAATGTAGGGTGCAACACATATCCTACTTCTGCCACTTTTCCATCTTCAGAAAAATTCCACAAACAAATCGAACCTATCATTTTGGTTGGTTCTTCTTTTAAAGTGATCGTCCAATTGATATTCTCGCCATTCTCAGTACCCTTGTTAATCATCTGTACAAAATCTTCGACATCTTTCATACTTTTAGGAACAGGTCGATCAATATATTTATTTACCTCGACATCAGATCTAAGGAAAAAAATTCCTTTATGATCCTCATCGATGGTTTCTCTTAACTGAAGCCTTTGCGTAACTAATGTCGGAAAAGGCACAAAACTATGTTTCATGAATTATGACTTTTAATGTATTTCTATAAGACCTGCTACTCTACATGCAATGTATCTGCTTTGATCTCCTTGGTTATCCATTCTCTTAAAGCTCTCTCGCGAAGACCGTGTAAGCTATCTGATACTCTAAACTTCCATTTCGGAAAAATAACCTGTACGGTATCCACTTTTAGGAAATTAGATTTTAATACTTTTCCATAACCCAATGCTTCTAAATCTGGAAAGCGAATTTTTGCATCTTTAGCCACGTTTTTATACGAAAATGCACTAGATGCTACCATATTATTCTTCTCGATTTGCTCTTCTAATTCTGCAATTTTTGATTTTAACTCGGTCACCTGGGTATTTAAAGCCTCATTGGTGTTTTGCAATCTATCCAACTCTTCTATAGCACGGTCATAGGCCTTAGAAACCTGATCAATACCTCTTGATTTATTTCCCCTTACCATCAGTTGAAAATCACTTATTTTTGGATAGTTTAAAATTTCATTTTGCAAATCACTTATTGTAGCATCACTAATTTCACCATCAAAAAATAACTTAAGCGTCTTATTGTCATAGCTATAGATATCTTTACGTAAATACAGGTTTTCATTAGCTTCTATTTCCTGTGCCATAAAGTTTTCGTAATCTCCTTGTGCCCTACTTTCATTCAATGTCACCCAAAAGGTATAAACAGCAGGTATCATTACCATAAAAGCCACAAACGATGCCAATCTTGCCGTGCGCTTACGTTTGGCAGAATTAGCATAACGAAGCATTGGGAATTTAAGTAATTTTAATACCAAAAAGGTTGCTAAAGCAATGAATATTGTATTAATAATAAAAAGGTACATTGCTCCTAAAGCATATCCAGGGTTCCAAATTGCTAATCCAAATCCAACGGTACACAACGGAGGCATTAAAGCAGTTGCAATCGCTACCCCAAAAATCACACTGGCAATCGTTCCTTTTTTAGTTCTGGCAATAATCAATGCCAGTCCTCCAAAAAATGCAATCAATACGTCCCGAATATCTGGTTTGGTTCTTGCCAACAATTCTGAAGATTCTTCTTTAAGCGGAAACAAAAGAAAGAATAACCATGCAGTAAACACACTTAGCAATACCATGACACCAAAATTAATGAGAGATTTTCTAAGTGTATCGATATCATTTACAGCAATTGACATACCTATACCCAGAATTGGTCCCATTAGGGGAGAGATTAACATGGCTCCAATAACTACAGGAATAGAATTCGCATTAAGTCCAATCGATGCGATAAAAATAGAACAGATCAAAATCCAAGCAGTTGCTCCTTTAAAAGGAATATCTGCTTTAATCAACTCGATCGTACTTTCTCGATCTGTATCTTCTCTAAAATCGAGCAATTCTTTCAAAAATCTTGATGCACTTTTAAAAAGTCCTTTAGCATCTTGTTTTATGGCTTCCTTTTGCTGCTCTACTTTTTGGTCCTGAGTTGGTTCGTTAGACCCTTGAGTATTTTCTGACATAGTTATCCGTATTGTTCTCCGTATGTTTCTTTTACCTTTTTAAGCACTTGTTTTATGTCCTGCTCTTTGGCTTTTGGATAAATTAATAGCACTTCATTTTTATCAACAACAATATAGTCTTTCAATCCATCTACGACCACTACTTTATCCCTAGAAGTTCTTATCATATTACCAGATGCTTCATTTGCTATAACCTTGGCATTTACAATAGCATTATTAGCATCTGTCTTATTCAACTTATCATACAATGATCCCCAGGTTCCTAAGTCATTCCAGTCGAAAATAGCTGGTAATACATAAACATTATTTGCTTTTTCTAAAATAGCATAATCGATAGAAATATTCTCTGTCAATGGATAATTAATCTGAATAAAATCGTTCTCCCGCTCTGTATTATAGACAAACGAACCTTTTTCGAACAATGAAGTCATTTCTTTCTGAAATTTTGAAAACGCACTTACAATACTTCGAACACTCCAAATAAATATCCCTGCATTCCATAAGTAATTTCCTTCCTTTAGAAATTCCTTGGCCTTATTATAATTTGGTTTTTCGGTAAATTGAATTACTTTTTTACCTTCTCCAGAATCTTTTTTATCATATTGAATGTAACCATACCCAGTATTAGGAAACGTAGGTTCGATTCCAAGAGTCATTAAAATATCATTTTCTGAACACGCTTTAAAGCTTTGCTCTAGATTTGTAATAAAAGCATCTTCATCCTCGATCCAATGGTCACTTGGCGCTACGACCATAACAGCATCTGGATTCTCTTTCTGTATTTTGAGGGCTGCATAAAGAATACATGGCGCAGTATTGCGCATTGCCGGTTCGGTCACGACCTGTTTTTGTGTCGTCTCTGGTAATTGCTCTAAAACCAAGTCATTATATCGCTCATTAGTAAGAATGAGAATATTTTCTTTGGGGACAATTTTTGCCAACCTCGAAAACGTACGCTGAATCAATGTTTCTCCAGTTCCTAACATATCATGAAATTGTTTGGGAAACTCTGTAGTACTAACAGGCCAGAATCTAGATCCTACACCTCCGGCCATGAGTATGGCATAATAATTTTTGTTCATAATGTTTATTTCCAAAAAGACTCTAAGTCGTTAATTGATGTATTCCCATCTTGAATAAAAATATTATCCCAATACTGTTCTCCATCCATTAGAGCAAATACCTTATAATATCCAGGATCAAAATCTGTTAAATCAATCAACACTTTATCCTTATTCAAATCAGAAATTTTCAATTCTGCAATAGCATCCAAATTTTTTATTTCAAAGTTTGTGTCTTCTAGTTCTTTTTCAAAGTCAATATCTTGAGACACTTTTTTAAGTTCTGCCTTTATAACCCAAACATCACTGATTTGTGGATAATTTCCTATAAAAACAGAGCGAATGCTAACAAAATCATTTACAGGGTTGGGAGTCGCAGTAACTTGGTAAGACTTTACATTAGGGTTTCCAAGTATTATAGGTTCATCATATGCTTCTTCTTTTAAAGCAATTCCTGTTATTTGACGTATTTCAGTTTCAATAAATTCATCAACCACAACAGTATCATCTTCTTCTTCACTTATATTATTTTGATCCTCTTCATTATCGAAGGTATTTTCATGCGCTTGTACATCATTATTATTTTCATCAACTTTTTTGCAAGACAGAATCGTTAATATTGCTAAGAAAAAGAATATTCTTTTCACTATTTTTTTATTTCTAATTTAATAATTCGACTTCGGCATTGGGGTTAAAAAGATAAACTTTACCAGAATGTAATTCTACACACTCATAGCGCTTTACTCTCTTATTACCTTTTTTAAAAATTTTTCCATTATATAACCGAAAAACACTTCCTAAGGGTATCTCAAATATATAATTTTTATCATTAGCAGGGTCATATTGTTTAAGTGCTAATGACAGTTTTTCATCGGTATCACTACTCGCTCTTGGATTTTTAAAATGATGTGCTACTACTGGCAACACTTTCGAAGGAAAAACTTCAGGATTTATGTACGGTAACATCAATTTCTGAAAGGTACTTTTCCACTCCACTCCATGAGGTTTTATAAAACGGCCGTACTTTTCAAAAGCTACCAGATGTGCAATTTCATGTATCAAAGTAATCAAAAAACGATATTTATTGAGCGATGCATTTACAGTAATCTGATGTCGTCCATCAGGCATTTTTCGATAATCTCCATGACGCGTTACTCGTTCATTAACAATTTTTAGGTGTACATTGCATTTTATAATGAGACCAAATGCTTGTTCTACTGCTCTTTCAGGAATGTATTTGGCGAGTATTTCTTTCACGATTGCAAAATACAAAATTAAGTGTATTATACTAAATGATAGTTTCTAATTAATCATTGAAATATTTAAAAAACACCTTTTTAAAATCCTAGCATAAAGTTACTCCCCGAACTGATTAATCTCCTCAGAAAGCTTGCAAAAAACAATAAAAACCAAGGTTTTACCGCAAAAAAACAATAAAAAAACCATCAAAAATAGGCTTTTCAACGAATAGATCATCAACTTCATCGAATATTTAAGCCAAACAAACGACTGATTAACAGTTATTTATATTTTTGTTAGTCCGTATTTTAACAAAAATATAATTTATCGATACTATGAAGACAATTATGATACTGACCATGCTGCTTTTACATACTTTTTGTATCGCACAATCAGAGCCTCAAAATCACTATTCTAAAAAAGAATTAAAAATAGTTCTAAAGAAACAAAAATCTAAAAGCAAAAGCTTAGAAAAACTTGCCGACCAAAGGGTGTCTTTTCTACAAAGAGAACTTAATCTTAATAATCATGCGAGTTATCAAGTAAAAAAAGCAATTCTAAAATACTCTATTCAGGCAGATAAAGTTTTACAATCAGGTTTACCAAAAAAAGAAAAAACAAAAAGCTTAAGCAATATCATTTATTTTCAAAATGAAGAATTTAAAAGGTTTCTTACAGTTGATCAATTTTATAGGTATATAAATTTAAAATAAAACAATCCTTCATTGTGTTTACTTACTAAATCAATCTCGAAAATAACATCAATACCATTGTTACATAAATGGTGTAAAATGTATATTTCAATTTATAGAACACACTTTACAACACCTATATAACCATATAAAACTATGGTAAACATTTATGGTGTACTACTAGATACCTGAAGCACTTTCCCGTTATAAAATTTATGTTGTGTAAGAGAAAAGTCCTTGATGTATGTTGCCATTTCTATCGCGTTTAATGGTGCTTGATACCCAGGAAATGCCTCTTCTAACATTTCTGTCTGTACCGCCCCCAATGCCAAAACATTAAAAGCGATACCACTTTCTTTATACTCCTCTGCCAATAACTCACTTAAGGTAATCACGGCACCTTTACTAGAACTATATGCAGCCAATCCAGGAAACTTCATACTACCTTGAATCCCACCCATGCTACTTACCGTAACCACATGACTTCCTGATGACATAAAAGGTAAAACCAACCGTGTAATTTCTGCTACACCAAAAACATTCACCTTATATACTTCTTCAAAATCGGTAGTTGTTATTTCTGAAAAAGGTTTATTTAGTAACCGTCCGGCATTATTAATTAAAATATCTACTTTCTTCCAGGCAGTTGAGATATAGTCTATCATCTTTTTCAAACTGTCTACATCACAAATGTCAAATGAAAAAGTATGAATATTTTCATGCTGAAGTGCTTTGATAGGAGTTTCATTTCTGGATAATGCTAATACTTGATGACCGTCATCTGCAAACAACTTTGCCATCTCATATCCTATACCTCTGCTTGCCCCTGTTATAATAATATTTTTCATAGACTATTAACCAATTGGTTTAAAAAAATCAATTTAATTTGATTTCTTTGGTTGGAGTGTTTAACATTTTAGTGATTGCAGGAGTGCATCCATTTATCAATTCTGCCATAAATTCAAAATTCATTTCAGAAACTTCATCATCTACATGATGGTAATACTTATAATTTGTGAAATCGAATGTTGATATGGTCTGACATGGCACATTAAATTGTTGGAAAAAGGGATAATTATCACTTCTCATAAAAAGCTGATACTCTTTTGCTTTTGGCAAATAACCTATTAACTCTGCCCCTACATATTCATTTATTTTCTTTGCCATATTCGATTTTTCAAAACCGGTAAGATATGCCTTATATGATTTATCATTTAAGGGCACCCCGATCATTTCAAAATTTACCATGGCATACAGATTAACTTCTTTATCTTTTAACACCTTTGCCAAATGCTTTGATCCTAATAATCCTTTTTCTTCTGCTCCAAATAACACGAAAAGAACGCTACGTTTATTATTTTTTAGCTTGGCTAATTGTTTGGCCAGTAAGATTACGGCCGTACTACCGGCTGCATTATCGTTTGCACCATTTGCGATAGAATCTCCGTCTACTTCTTCACCTTTTCCTATATGATCAAAATGAGCTCCTATAATCACGAGCTCTTTTTGCAAAACAACATCTGTACCCTTCAAAAAACCAACTACATTAAACGTTTTTACTCCTTTTGCCTCAAAAGAATCTCTATAAGAATCAAAATAAGGAGCAATTCCATATTCCTTAAACTCCTTTTCTATAAATTCTGCTGCTTTCTCCAACCCTTCACTTCCTGTATCTCTTCCACCTAAATCGTCACTTGCCAGAAAACTGATAACACCATCTACTTCTGAAGCTGTAATTTTTTCTGCTTTATCACTTTCTTTATTAGTTACAAGCTGTGCAGTTGTTCTTTGCTTACAATTAATGAACAAAGCCAAAATTACGATACTGATAAAAATATTCTTTTTCATATGTCTATACTATTGTTTTAAATGTTGTACTTCGACGTGGCTCAGTACGAACATATAACTCACCAAATAATCATTTTTAACACCTATTAAAAATTTATCATGGCTCGTTTCATAAGAAATGTGTTTTTGCTAAAGATAAAAAATCCTGCTTCGTAAGAAACAGGATTTTTATAAATATTATCGTAATTCTAGATTAGGCTAGCATTGTAACCGGGTTTTCCAGATATTGTTGTAATGTTTGCAAAAACTGTGCTCCAGTTGCTCCATCCACTGTTCTATGATCACATGCTAAAGTAACTTTCATAGTGTTACCTACTACAATTTGACCGTTTTTAACTACTGGTTTCTCTACAATAGCCCCTACAGATAAAATAGCTGAATTTGGCTGATTGATAATAGAAGTAAATTCTTGAATACCAAACATACCTAAGTTAGATACGGTAAATGTACTACCACTCATTTCTTGCGGTGTCAATTTCTTATTACGTGCTCTTCCTGCCAAATCCTTAACTTTTGCACCTATTTGAGTTAATGACATTTGATCTGTAAAGGGCAATACAGGCACTACCAATCCATCAGGCACTGCAACCGCAACCCCAACACTAATATGCTTAGCATATCTGATTTCTGTATCTGTCCATTGCGTATTTACCTGCGGATGTTTACGTAACGCCATTGCACATGCCTTAACCACCATATCATTAAAGGATACTTTGGTATCTGGTATAGCATTAATATTTTTTCTTGAAGTCATTGCATTCTCCATATCCACCTCAATAGTCAAATAATAATGAGGTGCTGTGAATTTTGATGCAGACAAGCTTTTTGCGATGGCTTTACGCATTTGCGAATTCTTCACCTCTTCAAAACTTTCTTCTCCTGCCGGAGCGAAACTTTGAACTGCCGGAGATGCTACTTGCGCACTTTCTTTGGCTGGTGCAGAAGTACTAACAGCAGCCGATGGTGTAAACGATTCTATATCTTTTTTTATAATACGTCCATTTTCACCAGTACCTTTTACCTGAGCAAGATCTATCCCTTTATCTGCTGCAATTTTCTTTGCTAATGGAGAGGCAAATATTCTACCTCCCTTGGCTTCACTATTACCAGATGCTACTTCGGTTACAGCTTGCTTCTCTTCTTTTACAGGAGAAGCTACTGATTTTGTCTCAGCCTTTGCAGGCACTCCACCTTTTAGGTTCGAAACATCCGTTCCCGCCGGGCCAATTATTGCCAACAAAGCATCTACAGGAGCAGTTTGTCCTTCTTCAATTCCAATATGCAACAAGGTTCCATTATAAAAAGACTCAAACTCCATTGTTGCCTTATCGGTCTCTATTTCGGCAAGGATATCCCCTTCTTCTACAGCGTCTCCTACTTTTTTAAGCCATGTTGCCACGGTTCCTTCTTCCATAGTATCACTCAGCCTCGGCATCGTAATCACTTCTACTCCTTCTGGAGTTACTACTGCTTCTTCAGAAATGGCAAGTTCTTCTTCCTTATTTTCTTCTTTAGATGGTTCTTCGCCCGAAGTTGAATTTCCGTTTAATAATCCAGAAATATCTTCTCCTTCTTCTCCTATAATAGCAAGTAGTTGATCTACTGGAGCTGTTTCTCCTTCTTGAATCCCTACATGAAGTAATATCCCTTCATAAAAAGATTCAAACTCCATTGTAGCTTTATCAGTTTCTATTTCGGCAAGAATATCTCCTTCACTTACCTTATCTCCTTTTTTAACAAGCCATTTTGCAACCACGCCTTCTTCCATGGTATCGCTCAATCGCGGCATATTAATAACTGTAGCCATAATTTATTAAAGTTTGTGTGATAAAAATGGGTAATCTTCCTGATCGTATACGACATCGTACATTACATTCTTTTCAGGAAATGGGGATTCTTCGGCAAATTTTTGACATTCTGCCACCCTATCTTTCACTCTTTTGTCTATTATTTCAATTTCTTTCTCGGTAGCATATTCTTTCTCTTTAATAATATCCAAAACCTGAGTTATCGGATCTATTTTTTGATATTCTGCTACTTCTTCTTTGGTACGATATTTTTGAGCATCACTCATAGAATGTCCTCTATATCGGTATGTTTTTAATTCTAAAAATGTTGGTCCACCACCTGTTCTTGCACGTGTAATAGCTTCATCCATAGCCTCTGCAACTTTGATTGGATTCATTGCATCTACAGGTCCCGAAGGCATTTCATACCCTTGTCCTAGTTTCCAGATATCTGTGTGATTTGCCGTTCGTTCTACAGAGGTACCCATGGCATATCCGTTATTCTCTACACAAAATACTACAGGTAGATTCCAAAGCATAGCCAAATTAAACGTTTCATGTAACGACCCCTGACGAGCAGCTCCATCACCAAAAAACGTCAAAGTAACAGCACCATTCTTCTTATATTTATCTGCAAATGCAAGACCAGCTCCCAACGGGATTTGTCCACCTACAATACCATGACCTCCATAAAACCTGTGTTCTTTAGAAAAAATATGCATCGAACCTCCTAAACCTTGAGAAGTACCAGTCCCTTTACCATAAAGTTCTGCCATCACTCTTTTAGGATCTACTCCCATACCAATAGGCTGTACATGATTACGATATGCGGTTATCATCTTATCTTTGGTAAGATCCATGGCATGCAATGCTCCTGCCAAAATTGCTTCCTGACCATTATACAAGTGTAAAAAACCTCTTACTTTTTGCTGAATATAAACTTGAGCTAGCTTATCCTCGAATTTTCTCCAGAAAAGCATTTCTTCGTACCAATTTAGGTAAACATCTTTGGTTATCTTTTTCATTTATAATTGTACTGATGTATGAGTAAAAAGCTAGTTTACAACTAACTTTCATTTAATTCCATTTTTCCATTCTTAAAGAACGAAAAGCAAAAATAGCATATTAGAAATTAAGGAAAAAGGAGATTGACTATAAATATTACAAATATGAATTATCAAAAGTAAAAGGAAGAATATTTTCTAGCGATGAAGATTTAACAACCTTTCCTTTTTCACCCATAAAATAAATAGCTATTGGCCTTTTTTGTCTTAATTCATACTCTGCTATAGATTGCCTGCAAGCTCCACAAGGAGGCACCGGGGTCAATAACACATTATGTAACGATTTAGCAGTTATTGCCATTGCGACAATAGCTACTTTGGGAAAATTGGCACCCGCTGCATATATCGCCGTTCTTTCTGCACATAATCCCGAAGGATAACAAGCGTTTTCTTGATTATTACCTAAAACAACTTCACCATTTTCTAATAAAAGAGCGGCTCCTACCAAAAAACTAGAATAGGGAGCATATGCTTTATCCCTAATCAAAGTTGCTTCTTTCATGAGTTGCTGGACATTTCCTTCTAATTCATCACAAGAATCATACACTTCTAAAACCGAGGTAATTTCTACTTTTTTCACTTACCGTTTTCTTTAAATTAGAAATAAAACATCCACAAAACTAACTAATACCAATAAAACTATCTGTTTTCATCACTTCTTCTAACATAAATTTAAGTAATCAATTCCTTATTTCATATGAATATCTCCTCTACAATAGGCCTGTTATACATTTAGATAAATCTGCATTCCGAAATAGTTAAAAATGCAAAAAGCACTTAACCTTTTACAGAATTAAGTGCTTTTTACGTTTAGGTATATTTTTATTACACCTAGTATATTTTATTTAGTCATAATATTCGTCTCCAAAATTGAAAGACAGTCCAAAACGAAGTGTTCCTTCTAGCGGGCTTCTTACTGCAGAAGTAGAGAATAAGTATGAGATATCAAGATTAACAATATTATATTTGAATCCTGCTCCTAAAGATAAAAACTTACGAGCTCCTTTTTCTTCACTTTCATTAAAATAACCTGCTCTAAAAGCAAATACATCCTGATACATATATTCTGCTCCCAAAGACCATGTCATTTCTTGTAACTCTTCGCTAAACCCATCTGGCGCATCTCCCCAAGAAGAGAAAATAGCTCCAATAGGATTTATATCATTGTATTTTTGATTAGCGATATCTACATCTAAATCATCTACAACATTATCACCATTTCTATCTAAAGAAGTATCTAATGGGGTTGGCACTAACAATTTACTAATTTCAATAGAAGGTGTAATGCGATTTTCTTCATTAAGAATAAAGTCAAACGCACCTCCTAATCTAAAATTAGTTGGAATAAAGTTTTCCTGACCACTATCTCCATATGTTATTTTTGGACCAATATTAGAAATTGCAGCTCCAGCTCTAACTCTACCATTAAATGAACTAAAAGCTATTTCATCACTTCTATAAAAACCAGCGATATCTACTCCAAAACCAGATCCAGCAGTTGCGTCATCGTTTCCGGTAGTTTGCAATTTAAGATCAGAACGCAAATAACGTCCTGTTACAGACATCGAAGTTCTTTCACTTAATTGCAACGCATAAGTTAAATCAAAAGTTAATTCATTTGGCTGTTGAATCAACCCTGCATCAGCAGCATTTTCTCTAAACTCTATTTCTCCTAAACTAAAATATTTGAAACTTGCTGCAACGGCACTACGATCATTTATACGATTATAATAACTTACATTTCCCAAAAATATATCATTTACCAGATTGCTAAGATAAGGAGTATAATTCACCCCAACCCCTTGCTTATTTTTTATAAACGCATATTTTGCGGGGTTCCATTGTTGAGAAAAAGCATCTGGAGAAGTAGCAACTCCCTGATCCGCAAGACCTGCTGCTCTAGCATCTGCTGCTATTAATAGAAACGGTACTGCGGTTGTAATTGCTCTGTTAGTTTCCTGAGCCTGTATTTTGCATGTCAACATCGCACATACAAGACTAAGGGTCAATATTCTTTTCATATCATTTAAAAATTGAGTTGGACAAATATATAGTTATTTAGTTATCTTAAGAATAAGCATTATCTTATTTTATCATTATTGATTGTTTATAAACGTTAATTTTATTGATATCTTATATTTTACTCTAATTTCTTGAAATTACTTTTTAAAAAACATCCTCATTCTTCTACTTCTAATACAAATAAATTTTATCCAAACAACCTCATTAATCTCAGCGTACACAACGCTTTTGGGTTAAAAATATCGCCGCAAGATAAACTAATATTACATTAACATGTATACGTTTTAACTAATTTTTTTAACATAAAACTTTCAACTATCTTCCTTCGCTTCATTTACCAATACCTATTTGTATTTGTACATAATTTCTCACAACAAAGAAACACTTTACCTTATTTACATCAAAAAAAACTTCCTAAAAAATTACAAACACACACTTTTATTAAGAATTAACATCTAAAAATCACTATTTTAAATTTTTCTAAAATGAACTAATGGCCATTCCAATTGCCCCTACTTCAAAACCTAACACCAATAGTTATTTCCATCTAATTATCTGTCAAAAAAATTGTTAACCTACTCACCAATCAATGTCTCTACCTGTTGATTTTAAAGGAACATCCAATTCACTAATTCATTTATTCTTCTCAAATCAAATAGATCAAAATCTATTTTCATAAAAAACTCAGCTTTTATTCAAAAAAGCATAATAAAGACCAAAATATTCCGTTAAACCATCATTATTATTCATATAAAGACATATGAATCCGTAATATTTTGAAATATTTAGGGGAACTTTAACGTTTATTATTTATATTGCGAGCCCTAATTTCTACTTTAACGAACTTAAGATTATGAAAAAAGTGTTTATTATTAAGTCGCTAATGGCACTTTGCGTTAGCGTTTTACTTATTAGTTGTTCCAAAAATGACTACGGGAACAGCTCTAGAGCTACAGGCTGGAAATACAACTCGAAAGATGGTGGTTTTCAGGTAGCTACAAATTACAAAGAACAGGAAACTGGACCAGGTTTGGTTTTTATTGAAGGAGGTACATTCACCATGGGGCGCGTACAAGACGATGTTATGCATGATTGGAACAACACCCCTACACAACAACATGTTCAGTCTTTCTATATGGACGAAACAGAAGTTACCAATATAATGTACCTGGAATATCTGGACTGGCTTAAAGGAGTTTACCCTCCCACAGAGCCAAAATACAGAAACATATACTATGGAGCGCTTCCAGATACTCTGGTATGGAGAAACCGACTTGGTTTTAATGAAATGATGACAAATAACTATTTACGTCATCCCGCATATGCAAACTACCCGGTTGTTGGAGTTAACTGGATTCAGGCAGTTGAATTTAGTAATTGGAGAACAAACCGAGTAAATGAAAGAATTCTTGAAGAAGAAGACGTTATTAAAAAGAATGCTCCTTTTGAAGATGTTTCTGCAGAAAGTACTTTTGACACAGAGACCTACCTAAATGTGCCTACACAAACATATGGGGGTAATGATGAAGCTATTCGTGGAGGAAGAAATTCACAACGTTACGAAAAAAATAATGATTCTACAGGCTTATATATCCAACGAAAAGATGGATTGCTTTTACCAAAATACAGACTTCCAACTGAAGCTGAATGGGAATACGCAGCACTTGGTCTGGTCGAAATAAGAAGTTACAACATTTACCGAGGAAGAAAAAAATATCCATGGAACGGAAAATACACTCGTTCTGGCGAAAGAAGAACAAGAGGAGATCAATTAGCCAACTTCAAGCAAGGTGACGGTGATTATGGTGGTATTGCCGGATGGAGTGATGACGGTGCTGATATCACAGCACCTGTAAAATCATACAACCCTAATGATTATGGGCTATACGATATGGCTGGAAATGTTGCAGAATGGGTAGCTGATGTATACAGACCAATCGTAGATGACGAGTATAATGATTTTAATTACTACAGAGGAAATGTTTACACCAAAAACGCTATTAACCCAGATGGTACTGTAAAAATTGTAATGACAGACTCTATAGTATATGACACTTTAAGTAATGGTAAAATTGTAGCACGTGTATTACCTGGAGGTATCCTTCAAGTCCCTATAGATGAAAATGAAACATATATGCGAACTAATTTTGATCAGAGTGACAATAGAAACTATAGAGATGGAGACAAAAGTTCATCTAGATACTATGAAGCTTATCAAGACGGGACGCTTCCAAACAAAAGAATGTACAATGCCCCTATACATTATGTGGGACCAGATGCAGAAGATAGTTTAAAAATGGATCGTCGTTATGATGAGTCAAGTAAAAGAACAACTATCGTAGATGACAATGTCAGAGTTTATAAAGGAGGGTCTTGGAAAGACAGAGCCTACTGGTTAGATCCGGCTCAAAGAAGATTCATGCCTCAAGACATGTCTACAGATTACATTGGATTTAGAAACGCAATGTCGCGAGTAGGAACAAAAGCAAGAAAGCAAAAAACGCCTAGACACCAAAAACCTAAAAAATAACACCGTATTAAAAACTTAAGTTCGTTATAAATTAAATACTGAAAGCCCTGCATACAAAATATGACAGGGCTTTTTAATACTTGTAGACCACAATGACCATTAGCCAAATTCACAAACTGTTCTTAGAAAACAATAGCATCTGTACCGATACTAGAAAAATTAAACCTAACGACATCTTCTTTGCCTTGAAAGGAGAAAATTTTAACGGAAATGAATATGCCAATAAAGCGTTAGAACTAGGCGCTATGTATTCTATAATAGACGAACCAAAATTTAACACTTCTAAAAAACACATCCTTGTTGAAGACGCGTTAAAAACACTTCAAGATCTTGCTCAATATCACAGAAAATACTTAAACACCCCTATAATTGCCCTTACTGGCAGTAACGGAAAGACCACTACAAAAGAGCTAATCCATTGCGTATTAGCCTCAAAATTTAACACCACAGCAACTTTTGGCAACCTAAACAACCATATTGGTGTTCCATTAACACTCCTATCAATGGACAAAAACACTCAAATTGGCATTATAGAAATGGGAGCAAATCATATAGGTGAAATTGACTTTTTATGCAATATAGCTCTACCAGATTATGGCTATATCACTAACATTGGTAAAGCGCATCTGGAAGGATTTAAAAGCATAGAAGGCGTTTTAAAGGGAAAAACTGAACTCTACAGACACTTAGAAAAGAATCATAAATTAGCATTTCTAAACCTTGACGACAACAAATTAACCAAAGCCTCAAGCAACCTAAACACTTATAGCTTCTCTACTTCAAAAAAACACAGTGACACTACAATAACTCTAAAAAGTATATCTTCAAAAGTAGAGGTTACCTATAAAAACGAAATTATTAAAAGCAACCTAGTAGGATCTTACAACTATTCAAATATTGCAGCAGCAATAACCATAGGAGATTATTTCAAAATCCCTTCAAATAAAATAAAGGATGCTATAGAATCATACACCCCTTCAAATAACCGTTCTCAAATAATAAAAAAAGAAAACTACACTATTATTCTAGATGCATACAACGCAAACCCATCCAGCATGGAGGTAGCTATCGATAATTTTAACAACCAAAAAGAAGAATCAAAAATTGCTTTTTTAGGAGATATGTTTGAATTAGGCACAGAAGCACAGACAGAACACCAAAAAATTGTTAATCAAATCTGCAATACGACTGCAAAAGAAATCTACTTAATCGGAAATCTATTTTTCAACACCAAATCAACAGATCCACGTATCAAAAAATTCAAAACGTTTGAAGAACTTAGAATTGAAAAACAAGTAAAACTACAACATAACACCATCCTTATTAAAGGCTCAAGAGGAATGAAATTAGAAAGAATTGTAGACCTTTTATAAAAAATTTCATATCACAAATTTTACAATTGTGTTTACTGGACTACACTTACCTTTATTACCAATAAAAAGGTCTTACCACAATATCAAACACCAAAACCCGTCTTTACAACATAGAAAGCCCCTATTGAACGTACTTATAACCAGCCTTTTTAAACCAAAGTAACTTTACAGAAATTGTTAAAATACTATCACGAGTAATTTATCAATAATTCAATAATATCCCAAAATAATTGAAGCAACCAAAAAATAAAGAATATTTATCATTGGAAAATAAAAAAATTAGCAAAATAACCATAATAACCTTATGAGCACAAATGTTAATATTCTTCCAAGAATGTGTGTATATAATATCAACATTTGCCTTATAAATAAGATTAGCTCTTTTTGATGATACTAAAATACCTATGGGTAGTATTATATTCACTTTTATGGTGCTAGTGTCACATCTCTAGAATAAATTAGATGTCTACTAATAATAAATCGTTAAATATGAATTAAAAAAAAAGTTACCATTTCACATCCTAATCATTTTATAACTAATTTTAGGAGTAGTGTTTTTTTATCATTCGAACACTAAACAAAAGTGCATTATCTACTAGGATTAGAAAAAAGACAAACATCAATTTTAAAACGTTCATCTATTTCAAAAAACATTAAATGAAATTTTAGGAAAGCAATTAAAATCAAATTAATTATTTTAAACTTTAACATTACAAACTAATGAATACAAAGACTAATATTTCAGTTATACTGATGTTATTTTTTTGTGCTATAAGTTTTGCACAGGTAAAAACAATATCAGGTACAATAACAGAAGCTTCTGGCATCCCCCTTCCAGGAGTAAATATTTTAATCAAAGACACAAATACTGGGGCTTTATCCGATTTTGAAGGAAACTATTCTATCGAAGCAGAAGAAGGACAGATTCTTGTTTTTTCCTATATCGGTTTTCAATCCACAGAAATAACCTTAGGAACTGGAACCTCCATTAACGTACAAATGGAAGAAGACGAAACTTCACTAGACGAAGTAGTAGTAACTGCTTTGGGTATTAGCCGTTCTAAAAAATCTTTAGGGTATGCTGTACAAGATATCAAAGCAGAAGAAGTGAACACTGCAAAAGACGTAAATTTCGTAAATTCTTTATCAGGTAAACTTGCCGGTGTTAATATATCAAGAAACAATAACTTTGGTGGATCTACCAATGTTATTATTCGTGGATATACTTCATTAACAGGGAACAACCAACCTTTATTTGTGATCGACGGAACCCCTATTAGTAATCAATTAAACAACAGCGGCAACTCTGTAGAGGGTCGTGGAGGTTATGACTATGGTAATGCCGCATCTGATATTAACCCAGATGATATTGAAAGTATTAACGTTCTTAAAGGAGCTGCTGCTTCTGCTCTATATGGATCAAGAGCTGCCAACGGTGTAATTATTATCACTACTAAAAAAGGTATTACCAAAGATGGTATTGGTGTAACCATCAATTCCAATGTCACCTTTAGTAAATTTGATCCTGACACTTTTGCTCGTTATCAGAAAGAGTATGGTGGAGGCACTAATCAAACCTTTAGAGAGGGAACTATCGATGCAGATGGAGACGGCACAAATGACATAGTAGTTTACACCAATAGAGATGCGTCTTTTGGACCAAGGTTTAACCCTAACTTATCGGTATTCCAGTGGGATGCATTCTTACCAGACAACAAAAATTACAGAAAAGCTACTCCTTGGGTTGCTGCAAAAAATGATCCCACTGCTATCTTCCAAACAGGAGTTTTACTATCGAATAGTATAAGTTTAGATGGAAGTTCTGATAAAGGAAATTTCAGATTAGGGTTTACCGATGTTAACCAAACAGGTATATTACCCAATAGTAAGATACAACGAAGAACATTTACTTTTAGCGGAAGTCATAAGTTAACCGATAAACTAACAGCTAGCACAAAAATCACCTATACCAATAACGAAAGTAGAGGCAGGTTTGCTACCGGATATGATGAAAATAGTATTTTACCCGGTTTGAGACAATGGTATCAAACCAATGTTGATATTGAAGGTCAAAGAGAAGCATATTTTAACTCAAGAGAGAATGCTTCTTGGAATTTACGTACTTCTCAACTTACTTCTGACAACCCGTATACTAATAGACCTCAATATTGGGATAATCCATTTTGGACACTTTATGAAAACTATCAAACGGACGGTAGAGATCGCGTATTTGGTAACATAGTACTTAATTACCAAGTAAACAACTGGTTCAATCTTACTGCTCGAGTAACGATGGATCGTTTTGATGAACTACGAGAAGAAAGAGTAAATACAGGTAGTTTTAATCAAGACGAATACAACAGATACAATGCCGCATTTAGAGAAATGAACTATGATTTGATCAGTAACTTTAACTATGATTTTTCTGAAAAACTTAATTTCACAGGTTTATTAGGAATAAATTTAGTTAGACAGAATTTCAGTTCTATCTTTTCTGAAACAAACGGAGGGCTTAAAATACCTAGATATTATGCTTTGGAAAACTCAAAAGATCCATTAGGACTACCAACAGAAAGAGAAAATGCATCTGGAATTAATGGATATTACGCTAGTGCTTCTTTTGGATATGATAATTTATTGTATTTGGATACAACTTTAAGAAGAGACCAGTCTTCAACATTACCTAAAAACGATAATGTTTATTGGTACCCTTCTATTTCTACAAGTTTTGTCTTTTCAAACGTTCTTGAAACCCCTTGGTTAGATTTCGGTAAATTAAGGTTAAATTACGCTGAGGTTGGTAAATCACCAGACCCTTTAAGGCTTCAAGAATACTTTAGTTTTGGCAACAACTTTAATGACCAAGCAACCATATCTAGGCCAAACCGTAGAAATAACACAGAAATAAAAAGAGAACTTACCAAAAGTTATGAAGTAGGTCTTGAAGCTCTTTTTTTAAAAAAAAGATTAGGATTTGACGTCAGTGCTTACCAAACCAATTCTGAAGATCAAATTACTCCACTCGAAGTATCCTATTCAACAGGCTATTCTACAAAAGTCGTGAATGCTGGAGAAATCGAAAACAAAGGTGTTGAGCTTAGCCTTACAGGTTCACCTATAAAGACAAAAAATTTCGAATGGTCCGTCAACATAAACTGGAGTACTTACACGAGTGAAGTCGTTTCCTTACCTCCAGGCGCAACGAATTTAAATATTAGCGGCGGAACCTTACAAAATGGCATCACCGTAAATGCTGCTGCAGGAGAACCTTACGGGACCATTCGCGGTACCGCCTTTAGAAAATTAAATGGACAAAATGTTATAGACCCTATAAGGGGGCGTTACGAATTTCAATTAACCGAGGACGGTGCTATCGATGAAAATGTGATTATAGGTAACATCATTCCAGATTGGAATGGAGGTATCAACAATACCGTTAAATACAAAAATTTAAGTCTTAGTTTTCTAATTGATATTCAAAAAGGTGGAGATGTTTATTCTTTAGATCATGCTTATGGTGCCTCTACCGGTATTTTTGACAATAGTGTTGGCTTAAATGACCTAGGAAACCCTATAAGAGACCCCTTAACAAACGACTCAACTAGCGGAGGAATTATCCTGGATGGAGTTTTAGCGAATGGAACTAAAAACAATGTAAGAACTGTCTACGGCGGCGGCGGTAATAGAATTACTGATTCTAATGGCATCAGATATAATGACAACAACCCTTATACTGCTTGGGTTGCCCCTGATGAGTACCATGTATACGATGCTTCTTACGTTAAATTAAGAGAAGTAATTTTATCTTATTCACTACCCAAAGTTTTACTAACTAGACTTCCTATCACAGGCGCAACTATTTCGGCAATTGGAAGAAATTTATGGATTATTGATAAAAACATTCCTTACTCTGACCCAGAAGCAGGATTAAGTGCTGGTAACCTTCAAGGGTTTCAATCATCAGCATATCCAACTGCTAAAGAATATGGTATAAACTTAAAAGTAAATTTCTAAAAAATGAAAAATAAAATATTATACATACTCATAGGTATGTTCACTATCATGTCTTGTAAAATTGACGATCTAAATGATAGCAGCAAAGAAGTAAAAATTGCCCCACCCGAATTTGTACTCACAAGCGCTCAAAAAAGCTTATTTGATGCACTAGTAACTCATGGGGTTTTTGAGAATCATTTCAGATTGTTTTCGCAATATTTTGCTGGAACAGATTTCTTATCTGACCAAACAAATTTCATCAATTTGAACAGTTTCCCTACTAATTTTTGGCTTGAACTAAACAGAAATGTTTTAAGTGACTTAGAATTAGCTTCACAAACATTAGCAGACAATCCAATAACAGGAGAACCTGTTGAAATTACTCAAAACAAAAATAGTATTTTAGAAGTCTTAAAAATTTTCACTTATCATGTTTTGGTTGATTCCTATGGAGATATTCCATATTCCGAAGCCATTGATATTGAAAATTTGACTCCAAAATATGACGATGCCAAGGATATTTACACAGATATTATTGCCCGTCTGGACAATGCAATTAATCTATTTGATTCTGGTTTTGGTTCTTTTGGTGAAGCTGATGTAATGTATCAAGGAGATATCTCTAAGTGGATCAAATTCGCTAATTCTTTAAAATTAAGATTGGCATTAAGAATTGCCGATGTAGATGGTACTAAAGCCTCTACAATGGCATCTGAAGCTGTTAATGGTGGAGTTTTCTCATCGAATGATGACAATGCCACATTAGCATATGAAGAAGCCAGCCCAAATCGAAATCCAGCTTGGTTTGAAATCATCAATAGAGGAAGAACGGACTATGTAGCTTCAGAAATTATAGTTAACACTATGCTCCCAATTAACGACCCTAGACTCTCTATTTATTTAGATGATAATGTATCTCCATTTGTAGGAGGTCCTTTTGGAAGCATCAATGAATACGAAGATTTCTCTCATATAGGAAGCGCAGTACTAAACCCATCTCAAGAAGGAGTAATAATGGACTATGCAGAAGTAGAGTTCCTACTTGCCGAAGCTGCTGAACGATCTTTGGCAGGAACCTCTACAGATGCCGAAGCGCATTATAACGCTGCTATTACTGCTTCACTTGAATATTGGGAAGCTACGGATGTTGATAACGACCCTAATACAGATGATGTAGCCATATACCTAGCAAATCCAGGCGTAGCATATACTACTGCATCAGGTACATGGCAAGAAAAAATAGGAACACAGAAATGGATTGCTCTTTTCAATCGAGGATTTGAAGGCTGGTCTTCTTACAGAAGATTAGGTTTTCCTGACCTACCAAATACTTCAGGAGGTAACCCAGTACCAAGAAGAGTTATCTATCCTATACGAGAATACAACACAAACAACAACAATGTATCTGGAGCCGCTTCAAAAATAGGTGGTGACTTATTAACCACTAAGGTTTTCTGGGATGCAAATTAATTTATAGAATTTCTTTAAAGTTTATTTATATAGCCAGTCCTCTCTTGATATTAGTATTAAGAGGGGATTTTTCTTTTACATTTTTTTAACAAAAAATCGTTTCAAATCTTAAAAAAACAAAAGTGAAATTTGATTTATTCACAAACCACATATAGAACAATTTAGCGCTATACTGAATAAATATTACTTAAAATAAGTATATTTTTTTTCACAGAAGTTAATATAACATCACTCTTGGATAATTTCTCAGTATCATTACCTCAAAATTCATAGTATATTTGCTAAAATTTATAAACAAACGATTATGCCAATAGTATGGCAAGGTGTAATGCCCGCAGTTACAACAAAATTTAAAGACGATGACACTTTAGATTTAGAAATGTTCGCGGTAAACATCAAGGCTCAATTAGATGCTGGTGTTACTGGTATTATTCTAGAAGGCATACTTGGTGAAGGACGTAAGAGAGTTCTTGAAATTATCGAAACTGGTGTTAAAAACAGACCAACTTTACCAAATTACAAAGAGTTAAATACGGTAGTAGGTTAAATAAATATTAAGCCTCAAAATATTGCTTATATTTAAGTTACCTTTACCATTACATAATTACTTTAAAAACTATTGATCGACATGATAACTGGAAAAAACTATATAGGAAATAAATTATCCGCGACAGGATCTGTTTCCCATAGAACATTCAATCCAAAACTCAATATTGAGAACGATTGTGATTTTTTTGAGGCTACTTTAGAAGAAGTAGAAGAAGCTGTAGAATTAGCTAATAAAGCTTTTAAAGAATATAGAAATATATCGGGTGCTAAAAGAGCTGAATTCTTAAATGCAATAGCTGATGAAATATTAGCATTAGGTGATGAGTTGACACAAATGTACACTTCAGAATCTGGATTGCCAGAAGGAAGAGCTAATGGAGAAAGAGGTCGTACTGTATTTCAACTAAGAGCCTTTGCCGAGTTGGTTTCTAACGAAGGATGGAGAGAAAATGTAATTGATACTGCAGATGCAAAACGTGAGCCAGCTCCCAAACCAGATCTTAGAAAAACTAATATTCCTTTAGGTCCCGTAGTAGTATTCGCTGCAAGTAATTTCCCATTAGCATTTTCTACTGCAGGAGGAGATACCGCCAGTGCACTAGCTGCAGGTTGCCCAGTGATAGTTAAATCTCATTCTATGCATGCAGGTACAGGTGAGTTAGTAGCTTCTGCAATTATAAAAGCTGCTGAAAAAACTGGAATGCCAAACGGTGTATTTTCTAATATTGCAGGAAGCGGAAGAGTTGTTGGTGCTGCGTTGGTAAAACATCCAAATGTGAAAGCTGTTGGTTTTACAGGAAGTATTGCCGGAGGAAGAGCATTATTTAACCTTGCCGCAGAAAGAGAAGAGCCAATCCCTGTTTTTGCAGAGATGGGTAGTATTAATCCAGTAGTAGTTACTCCAGCAGCAATCGCTGCCAGAGCAACAGAAATTGCAGATACTTATGCTGGTTCTATTACTATGGGAACAGGACAGTTCTGTACTAACCCTGGGTTAATCCTTACTATTGACGGTGAAGACACAAGAGATTTCATCAAGGATTTAGCAGAAAAAACAACAGCCATTGCACCACAATGTATGTTGCACCCAAATATCAAAAGAGATTTTGTTAAGAACGGTGCCTCTGTATCCTCTCAATCTGGTGTTGAAGTTGTAGCAGCAGTATCCGAAGAGATTGAGCCTAATTATGCTCCTACTCAAATTTCGGCTGTTTCTGGCACAGACTTTTTAACCAACCCAAAAATGCATCAAGAAGTTTTTGGACCGTTCTCACTGGTTGTTAGAAGCAAAGATGAAGCTGAGCTTATCGAGATTATCGATAGCCTTGAAGGACAATTAACAGGAACGATTTTGGCTGAAGAATCTGATTACAAAAATTTAGGTGGTGTTGTTGATGCTCTTCAAAATAGAGTTGGACGTATCATTTTAAATGGTGTTCCTACCGGAGTAGAAGTTGCACCTTCTATGACGCATGGTGGACCATACCCAGCATCATCAGATTCGAGATTCTCTGCAGTAGGTATTAATTCTATTAAGCGTTGGGTAAGACCTTTTAGCTACCAGAATTGGCCAAATGAATTATTACCAGATGCGCTTAAAAATGAAAATCCAGATGGAATATATAGATTGGTAAACAGTAAACAATCTAATACTAATATCTAATTTTCGTTATCAAAAGAGTTCTCTACATAGAGTTGTTATAAATTATGATTCTTAAAAGGCATGAAACTTTATAATACCATTGGAATATTAATCCTAGTAATAAGTTTTAGCTGCCAAAAAAAAACGGAGAAAACTCCAAGCGAAACATTAGCATATATTTCCACAGAAATTAATGACCAAAAAGGATACGACGAAGAGTCGTATCCTTTAGGTCTTTTTACCAAAGAACATTATCAACAAGAAGCCGATTTTGCTCAAAAAAAAATTAAGGAGCTAAACGCTATAGAAAAAGATCGACTTTCAGAATCAGATCAAATTTCTCTTGATCTTCATTTATTTACACTTCAGGAAAAAGTAGATCACTATAAATTCGAATCTTATTTAAATCCATTATTATCTGACGCTGGTTTTCATAATGATCTTATTTATCAAGTAAAACCGCTTACCAATCAAGATCAGGTAAAAAAATACATTACTACCTTACAAGCAATACCACAATTTGTAGACCAACACATTGTATTACTTAGAGAAGGGCTTTCTAAAGGTATCTCACAACCCAAAGTTATTTTTAAAGGTTATGAGTCATCATACAACAAACATATTGTAGACACTATAGAAAATAGTTTTTTTTATTCTCCTTTTAAAAAGCTACCAATCGATCTTACCAATACCCAAAAAGATTCTATACGTCTTGTTGTTAAACAAATATTAACAGATAGTGTTATCCCACAATTCAAAAAAATAAAAACTTTTTTTGAAACCGAGTATTTACCAAATACCAGAAAACAAATTGGTGTTTCTAAAATACCAAATGGAGCAGCCTATTATCAAAATAGAATTAACTACTATACCACCAGTATACAATATAATGCAGAAAAGATACACTCTATTGGATTAAACGAAGTTGCACGTATCAAAAAAGAAATGCTAGCCATTATAAAAGAAACTAATTTCAAGGGAAGCTTTTCAGAATTCATATCATTTTTAAGAACAGATCAACAATTTTATGCAAAAACAGGTGATGAATTATTAAAGGAAGCCAGAAACATATGTAAAAAGGTAGATGCTCAACTTCCTCGATTTTTCAAAACTTTACCCAGAAAACCATATGGCGTAGCCCCGGTTCCTGATGCAATTGCCCCCAAATACACCAGCGGGCGATATGTAGGCTCTGATCAAGATACAGAACCAGGATACTATTGGGTAAATACGCACAACTTATCTAGTAGACCATTGTATACTCTCCCAGCTCTTAGTGTACATGAAGCCGTTCCTGGACATCATTTACAAGGATCACTTAATAACGAATTAGGAGATTCTATCCCTCAATTCAGAAAAGATCTTTATTTATCTGCGTACGGCGAAGGTTGGGCGCTGTATACAGAATACCTAGCAGAAGAAATGGGAATATATACAAACTCGTATGAGCAGTTTGGGAAACTAACCTATGAAATGTGGAGAGCATGTAGACTGGTTGTAGATACCGGGATTCATGCAAAAGACTGGTCAAGAGATCAAGTTATTGATTTTTTATCTACTAATACTGCATTATCTTTGCACGAGATAAACACAGAAACCGATAGATATATTGCATGGCCAGGACAGGCATTGTCTTATAAAATCGGGGAGTTAAAAATACGCGAACTAAGAGTACTGGCTCAAGAAGAACTGAAAGACAAATTCGATATTCGAGAGTTTCATGAAACTATTCTGGAACAAGGTACTGTAACGTTGCCCATATTAGAAAAAAGAATAATTGAATATATAAATTACAAGAAAGAAAAATACTAGAAAAAGATATAAGAATGAGTAGAACAACGTACAAATGTATTGACGCCCATACTTGCGGGAACCCTGTAAGAGTGGTTACTACAGGTAGACCTGATCTAAAAGGAAATACAATGAGTGAAAAACGCCAACATTTCTTAAAAGAATATGATTGGATCAGAAAAGGGTTAATGTACGAACCTAGAGGTCACGATATGATGAGTGGGAGTTTTTTATTTGAACCTCACAATCCAGAAAATGATTTTGCTATCCTTTTTATAGAAACCTCTGGATGTTTACCTATGTGCGGACACGGAACCATAGGAACCATCACTATTGCTGTAGAAGAAGGACTTGTTACTCCAAAAGTGCCCGGTAAGATTAGAATGGAAGCTCCTGCCGGATTGGTAGAAATAGAATATCAACAAACTAATAATAAAGTTGACTGGGTTAAATTAACAAACGTTAAATCTTATTTGGCAGCAGAAGGATTAACTGTTGATTGTCCAGAATTAGGAGAAATCACTTTTGATGTTGCTTATGGAGGAAATTACTATGCAATTGTAGATCCACAAAAAAACTTTAGTGGTGTTCATGATTTTACGGCCAGTAAATTAATTCAATACTCGCAGGTAGTACGAGAAAGAATTAACGAAAAATATCCCGATCATTTCATTCACCCAGAAAATGAAACCATTAGAGACGTAAGTCACATGCTGTGGACAGGTGATCCTATCGATCCAACCTCTTCGGGTAGAAATGCGGTTTTTTATGGAGATAAAGCTATTGACAGATCTCCTTGTGGCACAGGAACTTCTGCACGAATTGCGCAGTTATATGCCAAAGGAAAATTGAAAAAGGGAGATGAGTTTGTGCACGAAAGCTTTATTGGGTCTAAATTTATCGGAAGAATCGAAGAAGAAACCGAATTAGATGGTAAAAAAGCTATCATTCCTAGTGTTCAAGGTTGGGCAAAAGTATATGGCTACAATACAATTATTATTGACGATGAAGACGATCCATATGCACATGGATTTCAGGTAATTTAACAATTATGGCAAAAGAAGTAACAATTATAGGAGGCGGAATCATTGGTTTGAGTTCTGCATATTACCTACAAAAAGAGGGACACAACGTAACCGTTGTTGATAAATCTGATATTACAAAAGGAGCATCTTTTGTGAATGCCGGATATATCACACCAAGCCACTTTATTCCTTTAGCGGCTCCGGGAATGATTACCAAAGGAATTAAATGGATGTTTAATTCTTCTAGTCCGTTTTACGTAAAACCAAGATTAGATAAAGATTTTATAAAATGGTCCTGGGCCTTTAGAAAATCATCTTCAAAAGCCAAAGTAGAAAAGGCAATTCCGGTTATAAAAGACATTAATCTTTTAGGAAGAGCTTTGTATGAAGATCTAAAAGAATCGAATGAATTTGATTTTCATTATGAGCGTAAAGGACTGCTTATGATGTATCAAACAGAAAAAGCAGGCGAAGAAGAATGGAAAGTAGGGCAACGTGGTATTGTAGAAGGCCTTAATGTAACCAACCTATCTAGAGAGGAAGTTAAAAAACACGAACCTAACATTGACCTTAATATCAAAGGAGCTGTATATTATGACTCTGATGCTCATATGACTCCTCATGAATTTATGAAGGATATGATGGCATATCTTAAATCGAAAGGAGTTACATTTTACACCAACGAAGAAGTAACAGATATCTCTATTTCTAATCAAAACATTAGTGAAGTACAAACTGCAAATAGAACTATAAAAGCCGACGAAGTAGTTATTGCCGCTGGTTCCTGGAGTCCTTTATTAACTAAAAAATTAGGCGTTAATGTACCTGTACAAGCAGGTAAAGGATATCGAATTAATGTTGACAGACCTACAGGAATTGAAACTCCTGCCATTCTATTAGAAGCAAAAGTTGCTGTTACACCTATGAATGGATTTACCCGATTTGCAGGAACTATGGAGATTGGTGGTATCAATCACAATATCAACCCAGCTCGTGTAAATGCTATTGCCAATGCTGCAAAATCTTACTACAATGGTTTAGAAATTAAACAACCTGAAATAGAAAACGCAGATTGCGGCCTTAGACCTTGTTCACCAGATGGGTTGCCATACATTGGTAGAACCAAAAAATACAAAAACCTAACTATTGCTACAGGTCATGCTATGATGGGATGGAGTTTAGGTCCTGTAACAGGTAAATTAGTTTCAGAAGTTGTTTCTGACAAAAAAACATCATTAAACCTTAATCCATTTAATCCAGATAGGACATTCTAATATGCGTTATGATCCAATACCCAATACGCTGTTTATAGCAAACAGAAGTAACTTCTCTTCTAAAATGAAAGAGAATACAGTAGCCATTCTTACATCTAATGACATAAAACATACCAATGCAGATGATGTAATGGGCTTTGCACAAAACAATGATTTGTTTTATTTATCGGGAATAGATCAAGAGGATACCATTTTAGTGCTTTATCCACATGCATTTAAACCCGAAAACAGAGAAATTCTGTTTATAAAAGAAACCAATGAGCATATAAAAATATGGGATGGTGAAAAGTTAACCAAAGAACAAGCACATCGAATTTCTGGGGTTAAACGAATCGAATGGGTACATGACTTTGAAAAAGTACTACAACTTATGGCATTCGAAGCAGATGGGTTTTATCTAGGACATAATGAACACATCAAAAGAGTTACCAACTTGCAACAAACACAACAAGACAGAATGATTCATTGGTGTAAAGAAAAGTACCCTTTACACCAATACCATAGGGTTGCAAAAATAACTCGAGTGTTACGTCCTGTTAAGTCCGACCAGGAAGTTAAACTTGTTCAAAAAGCAGCGGATATTAGTGTTGAAGGGTTTCATAGAGTATTAAAAACTGTAAAACCTAACTGTAAAGAATATGAGTTAGAAGCAGAGCTCACCTATACATTGGTTAAAAATGGAGGTACTCGGCACGCTTTTAAACCCATTGTAGCATCGGGAAAAAATGCTTGTGCCCTACATTATAATACAAACGATAATGTTTGTAAAGATGGGGACATGATTTTATTGGATTTTGGAGTCTGTTATGCCAATTATAATAGTGATACAACTCGTTGCATCCCTGTAAACGGAAAATTTTCTGATAGACAAAGAGCAATTTATTCAGCGGTATTACATTGCTTAAAAGAAGGTAGTAAGCTTTTAAAACCTGGAGTACATTTTACAGAGTATGAGAAGCAAATGGCTACATTGGTAGAAGAGCAACTCATCAAACTTGGATTATTAAAGACTTCTGATGTAGCGACTCAAAATCCTGACCAACCTTTGTATAAAAAATATTTTATGCACGGTACTGCCCATCACCTTGGGTTAGATGTGCATGATGTCGGGCTTTACAGAACTATTGAAGCCGGCATGGTACTCACCTGCGAACCTGGAATTTACATCCCAGAAGAAGGCATAGGATGTCGCTTAGAAAATGACTATCTAATTACCAAAACAGGAAACATAAATCTAACACATGCAATGCCCATCGAAATAGATGAAATTGAAACACTAATGGAGGCATCGCATTATATACAAAAAACATCATGAATACATTAGGAATAGGTGGTTCTACCATCGAGAAAGAATTAAATGCTATACAACCAAAAGCTCATCTTGCAAAACCAATCGAAAAAGAAGAATTCGAAGCAAGAGTAAGTAAGGCTTGTAAGCTTATGAAAGAGCAAAATATCCCTGCCGTTTATCTTCATGCAGGTACTAACTTGTACTACTTTACAGGAACGCGCTGGAACTCTAGCGAAAGAATGGTAGGTGCGTTATTATTTCCTGACGGAGAAGTGCATTATATTGGCCCACGATTTGAAGAAGGTACTATTTTAGATTTTATGCTTATAGAAGGGCCTGTACACTGTTGGGAGGAGCATGAAAGTCCATTTACTTTATTTGTTGACATCCTTAAAAAGAAGAATATTACTAGCGGCAACATCGCCATGGACGAGGCTACTCCTTTCTTTATTATAGATGGTATCTTAAAAGTACAAACATCATATCAGCTTGTAAATGCAAAACCAATAACTGCAGGATGCAGAATGATCAAATCCAAAGCAGAAATTGCTATCATGCAAGTTGCTATGGATATTACCATGGAGGTGCAAAAGGCGGCCGCAAGAATCTTGCGCCCAGGCATTAGTTCTAAAGAGGTTACAAACTTTATCCATGAAGCTCATAAAAGGTATGGTGCAACAGCTGGATCTTATTTTTGTATTGTATTATTTGGAGTAGATTCTTCTTTTCCTCACGGGGTAAAAACACCAAAAAACCTAGAGGAAAATGAAATTGTATTGATTGATACAGGGTGCGTATTACACGACTATATTTCTGATATTACCAGAACCTATGTATATGGTGAAATAAATGATTTACAAAGAAAAATATGGAATCTTGAAAAAGAGACACAGCATGCTGCTTTTGAAGCTGCTCAATTAGGAAAACCCTGTGCTGTAATTGACAATGCTTCTAGAAAAACATTAGAAGCTAATGGACTAGGACCAGATTATGAATTACCAGGTCTACCACATCGTACCGGGCACGGAATTGGATTAGACATTCATGAATGGCCATATATAGCCAGACACGAGGATGCAGTTCTTACATCAGGAATGTGTTTTAGTAATGAACCAATGATATGTGTACCGGACGAATTTGGAATTCGATTAGAAGACCATATTTACATGACAGAAGAAGGGCCAAAATGGTTTACAGAACCAGCTCATTCTATCGAAGATCCTTTTGGTGTAGGAGTTTCTGTATCCTAAACCAAACAAAAGTATATCAACTTAAAATCATCCAAATTTATATAAGTTTGGATGATTTTATTTTTTACCTCAAAATAAATCCATCTTTCATAGGGTCATCGGGATCTATTACAAAGGTATGTTTTCCTGTAATGTGTGCAGTTCCTTCTACCTGTGGGATTACTGCTTTAAAAGGGCCATAATCTTCTTCCGACACCACTGATCCCTTAAAAATAGAATTGGTGATACTTTCAATAGTCATGGTTTGTCCAAAGTCGATCTCACCTCTTTTTTTATGAATTGCCATACGACCAGAAATTCCAGATCCTGTAGGACTACGATCTACCTCTCCTTCTGCAAATACGCATACATTTCGACTATTGATTCCTTCATGTAATGCTTCACCAATGAATATGGTTCCGTATAAAAAACTAAGATCTTCTTCAAAAGGATGTATAATTTCGTTATCAACCTTCATAATCTCTTGTTTAATATTCATACCTGCTGTGATCAACTTCCTGTATGAACCTGGTGTAAGGTCAAAATCAAAATTATTTTTGGACATATCTATATATGCATAAAAAGCCCCACCATAGGCCAAATCATAAACCACCTCTCCTATTCCATCTACATCCACTTTTTTATCTAATGCCACTACAAAACTGGGTACGCAATAAAAGCGTACTCCACTAACTTCATTATCATTTACATAAGAAATTATACGACCACAAGGAGCATCTATTTTTATCATATTCTCTCCTTCAGAAAAATCGATCCAATTCATTTCTACGGCCAGGGTCGAGATTGCAATGATCGCATGACCACACATAGTACTATAACCTTCATTATGCAAAAATATAACTCCAAAATCTCCATCATCGTCATTTGGCGGTAATAAAATACAACCGTACATATCTGCATGACCTCTTGGCTCAAAGAGTAATGCTGTACGAAGATGATCATATCTCTCTTTACAATACCTTCTATAATCTAATACGGAATTGCCTTTTAGTGCCGGAAAACCATCGATGATTACTCTTAACGGTTCTCCACCTGTATGCATATCAATAGTCCTAATTTGTAACCAATTTTCTTTTGGTTGAAACTTGGTGTGCTTAAGAATGTTTTGATACACTTTACTCATTTGTATATTTATTATAGTAGTATGTTGCTGCAGCCAAATCTTCAAGGGCATGTCCTACAGACTTAAAAAATGTTATTTCTTGGGCATCTGTTCTTCCTTTTTTTACTCCAGAGCACAATTCAAATAAATCTGCTTTAATATCTTCTTCTTTTAAAACTCCTTCTTTCAAAGGCAAAACAATATCCCCACTTTCTTTAAGTCCTCCTTGATACGTATCTATAAATACCGAGGATTTCTTTACACAATTATTATCGGCTTCTCTGGTATCCTTTTTATAAGCTCCTACCAAATCGAGGTGTTGCCCTTCTTGTAAATACTCGCCAAAAACCAATGGAGTTCTAGACAAAGTAGCACAAGAAATAATATCGACTTGTCGAATTTTCTCTTCTATTGTTTCTACAGGTTCGATAATAAAATCTTCACTTTTTAAGTCTTCTGCAATCTTTTTGGCTTTATCAACACTTCTTCCCCATATATAAACTTTCTTTATTGGGCGTACACTTGCATGAGCTTTAATCAAATTTACAGAAAGTGCACCTGTACCAATCATCAATAAAGAAGAAGCATCTATTCTAGATAAGTACGAAGAAGCCAATGCTGATGCAGAAGCCGTTCGTTTAGCCGTTAGGCTTTTTGCTTCCATAATGGCTCTTATACTTCCTTTTACTGCATCAAGATATAAATAAGTACCTTGAATCGACGGTAGGTCAAATTGTCCATTTTCTGGACTAACAGTTACAATTTTCACTCCTGCTTCCTGACCAGGGTTCCAAGCTGGCATTAGTAACAATGTCGAATCCTCTTTAACAACCGGGTTAGGGAAGTCATGATGATGCCGCATCGGAACCTGAGTAGAATTAGAAGAAAATTTATTTTTAAGTTCTGTAATGAGCTCAACAAAATTAGTATTGTTCTCTATATAGTCCGAGTCTATTTGTAGTATTTTATCCATAGGATAAAAGTAATCAAATCTAATTTTTCAATACAATTTAACATTCCTTTGGGTCAAAATCATATTACATATAGATAATATAGTATTACCTAATAAAAGTGTCTTAAACTACCTTAGGAGCATTAAAAATTTATATGCAATGAAGCAAACAAAATACTTATTTATTTTTCTTTTAACTATTCTTTCTGTAACATCCTGTAAAGATTCTAAGCATGCATCGAAAGAGACGGATCAAACTGTTACAGAAGTTAGTTTTCTACAAAAAATCAAAGAACTTTTCCCTACAGCAGAAATAACAGCTTTAGAAAAAAGTGATCATTTTGCAGAAGTATACCAAATGATCTTAAAAGAACCTTTGGACCATAGTAATCCGACTGCGGGTAGTTTTGATCATTATGTTTACTTATCTCATGTGGATTACAATAAACCAACCGTAATTGTAACAGAAGGGTACTCTGCAAAACAGAGAACCAATGAACTAAGCAAAATACTAAAGTCAAATCAGGTAATTGTAGAATATCGTTTTTATGGTAAATCGAGACCAGAACCAATGCCTTGGAAATATCTGACCAATGACCAAGCTATTGAAGATTATCATGGATTGGTTACCAAGTTAAAATCTTTATACTCTAAAAAATGGATTTCTACAGGTATTAGTAAAGGAGGAGAAACTGTGCTAATCTACAAATCTAAATATCCAGAAGATATTGATGTCGCTGTCCCATATGTAGCTCCTTTAATTAATGGGCGTGAAGATGCAAGAACAGAAGAGCATATCAACAGTGTGGGAACCGAAGAATGTCGTGCAAAGGTTACAAAATTTCAACGCCTATTATTATCTAACAGAAAAGCAGTCTTAGCAGAAATAGAAAAGCACGCTACTGAAAAGAAAATGGGCTTTACGAAAGTATCTCAAGAAGAAGCTTTGGAGTATGCTGCTCTTGAGTTTCCATTTTCATTTTGGCAATGGGGAGGAAAGTGTGAAGATATTCCAGAAGAATCAGCTTCTGCAGAAGAACTTTTTAAATATGTAGACAAAATTGTAGGTATTAGCTTTTATAGTGACAAAACATATCACGATCTTCTCCCATCGTATTACCAACATATGCTAGAGTTAGGATATTATGGATTTGACACCACTCCTGTAAAAGATTTAATTAAAATCGTATTTGAACCTACTAATTTGAGATTTGCTCCAAAAGATGTCGAAATGACTTATAATCCAGAGTATATCAAAAATGTACGAGATTATGTAGAGAACAAAGGAAATCACATTTTATACATAAATGGAGAATATGATACCTGGGGAGCATGTGCTCCAACTCCTAAACCCAACGTTGATGCCTTAAAAATGGTTTTAAAAGGAGGAAGTCATAAAACCCGAATTAAACATTTTTCTCAAGAAGATCAGAAAAAAATATACGACAAACTACAAAGTTGGCTAGGAAGTGATGTAGAATTATCTCCTATATCAAAACCTGAGGAGTCTGTATCAAAATAATAAAATTTGATTAACCTTTGATCATATTCGAGGGTTATAATAAGAGGCTGTCTAAAAAGGCAGTCTTTTTTTTGTAGATTTTTGAGTTATTTTTTAACTTTAAGAATGAGTAGAAAAGTAGTTTTTAAGACCTATGATCAAGATCAGTTAAGTTTATTACCT
>NZ_JBFMKP010000021.1:0-118886 GCF_040786235.1 Aquimarina discodermiae | reverse complement strand
GTAATAAACTTAACTGATCTTGATCATAGGTCTTAAAAACTACTTTTCTACTCATTCTTAAAATTAAAAAATAACTCAAAAATCTACAAAAAAAAGACTGCCTTTTTAGACAGCCTCTTTTTTATTGAATAATAACTCAACAAAGAACTACAACTTAATTTCTCTTTCCTCCCCTTCTTCATTTATAAACAATGCTATATTATCACACATTCCATCGCCATAATTTAATGTCCCTGTATAATTGGTTCTTACCAGATCTACTACTCCACTCACCAAGAATCTACAACTAGCTTCCCTGCGCAATGGTGTTATAATAGTTGTACTATGCGTATTTCCGTTTACAAAATTGGTTTCCCAAGATCCTGAAATAAGAAAAACATTATCCCCCCAATTACCATTTAGGGCTCCTTCTATCCATTCGCGGGTTTTAGTTCCTTTTCTTGATGCCACCGTTCCATCTTCAAAGGTTATGTTCAAATCCAACTCCATAGTATATTGTGGATTACCGTTATCATTCATTTTTTGACGTGTTACCGTTTTAGATCCCGAAAACTGAATATCATCAATAAAAAAATCTTCCAAATCATAATTTATAACCAAGGTCTCTGCTTCAAAGCTTGCTACATATGACATATTGAGTTTTCCTTTGATTAAATGACCTCTTACATCACATCCTTCTGACCCAAAATCAATAGTAACTTCTTTAGAGGCATTAGTAATCTCAACAATTATTGTTGCACAATCTGGCAAGTAAGGATGAACAGGGCTTTTCGCAAGATTTTCCTCAGATTCATAAACTTGCAAAAACGTATCACTAAGTACTTCTGTGGCAGTATCTACTTTTGCAGTAAAATTAGCTTCATCCAGATCAATGGCATCTGTCAAACTTTCATTCGTTTCATCCTTATTACAAGCTATTAAAATAAGGATAAGAAACATTGTTGTACTAATTCTTAAAATGTAGTTTTTCATAGTGTTAAATTTTAACGTTATCTTACTTGGATTCATTTTTTTTCAAAAGGTTTAACCAAAAAGTTTATTTTTCTAATAAAAAGTGATTCTTAATCAAAAAACAGTATATTTGCAGGCTGATAGCAAAGCGCATATCATGTACATAAAAATCATTTAAATAATATTGGAATGTATTTAACAAAAGAGATTAAAGAAGAAATCTTCGCAAAACACGGTAAAGGAAAAAATGACAGTGGTTCTGCAGAAGGTCAGATTGCATTATTTACGCACAGAATTACACATCTTACTGAACACTTAAAAAAGAATCGTAAAGATTATAATACAGAGCGTTCTTTGGTAAAATTAGTAGGTAAGCGTAGAGATTTACTAGATTATCTTAAAAAGAAAGATATTTTGAGATATCGTGCAATTGTAAAAGAATTAGGATTAAGAAAATAATCAAAAAAGAGAGGCTTTATGCCTCTCTTTTTAATTTAGGTAACCTCTTAATTTTTAAAATAAAAACATTCTTATTTGTATAAAATAAGGATGCATGCCTTAGTTTTTCATTGGTCGCACAACAACCACAACAACAACACAACCTTGTCCGCCCGAGTAAGACGGAAACCAATGTTTAATAAAACGTATCGCTTTACTATATAAAGCAGATAGGTTAGAATCAAAAAATAATATGATTCCAAAAGTTTATAGAGAGGTCATTGACCTAGGTGATGGTAGAGAAATTTCTATCGAAACCGGAAAATTAGCAAAACAGGCACACGGTTCTGTTGTTGTTCAATCTGGCAAGTGTATGTTATTATGTACGGTTGTTTCAAACTACAAACAAAGTGATGTAGATTTTCTTCCCTTGACGGTAGATTACCGTGAAAAATTTGCTGCAGCAGGTCGTTATCCAGGAGGTTTTTTCAAGAGAGAAGCTAGACCTAGTGACGGTGAGGTTTTAACAATGAGACTAGTGGATCGTGTACTACGTCCTCTTTTCCCTAAAGACTATCATGCCGAAACACAAGTTATGATTCAGTTAATGTCTCATGACGAAGATGTGATGCCTGATGCCATGGCAGGACTAGCAGCTTCTGCTGCCATCCAATTATCAGATTTTCCTTTTGAGTGTGCTATATCAGAAGTACGTGTAGGTAGGATAAACGGTGAATTTATCATCAATCCAACCAGAACCCAATTAGACGAATCAGATATCGATATGGTAATCGGTGCTTCTGCAGATTCTGTTATGATGGTTGAAGGTGAAATGGATGAAATTTCAGAAGAAGAAATGGTAGAAGCTATTAAGTTTGCGCACGAAGCCATAAAAGTGCAATGTGCAGCCCAACTTAAATTAGCTGAAGCTTTCGGAAAAAAAGAAACTCGTGAATATGATCCAGAAAGAGCTGATGAAGAATTAGCTGCTAAAATTCACGAAATGGCATATGACAAAGTATATGCCGTTGCAAAAGCAGGTTCATCTAAACATGAAAGAGGTGCTGCATTTGCTGCTATTAAAGAAGAAATCGAAGGTACTTTTTCTGAAGAAGAACTTGAAGATTTTGGTGACTTAGTTTCTAAGTATTATGCAAAAGCAGAAAAGGCTGCTGTGCGTGATCTAACATTAAACGAAGGTCTTAGACTTGATGGTAGAAAAACGACAGAAATAAGACCTATATGGTGTGAAGTTGATTATTTACCATCTACTCATGGTTCTTCTATATTTACAAGAGGAGAAACTCAAGCACTAGCAACAGTTACCCTAGGAACTTCTAGAGAAGCAAATCAGATCGATATGCCATCGTATGAAGGAGAAGAAACATTTTACTTACATTACAACTTCCCTCCTTTCTCTACTGGTGAAGCAAGACCTATTAGAGGTACCTCACGAAGAGAAGTAGGACATGGTAATTTGGCGCAAAGAGCATTAAAAGGTATGATTCCTTCTGATTGTCCATACACCGTACGTGTTGTATCAGAAGTATTAGAATCAAATGGATCGTCATCTATGGCAACCGTATGTTCTGGTACTATGGCGTTGATGGATGCAGGGGTACAACTTAAAAAACCTGTTTCTGGTATTGCTATGGGATTAATCTCTGATGGTGAAACAGGAAAATATGCAGTTTTATCTGATATTCTTGGAGATGAGGATCACCTTGGAGATATGGACTTTAAAGTAACAGGTACTGCAGACGGAATTACCGCTTGCCAAATGGATATTAAAGTAAAAGGACTTTCTTACGAAATTTTGGTAAATGCACTAAAACAAGCTGCAGATGGTCGTTTACATATCTTAGAAAAGCTAACAGATACTATTGCCAATCCAAATGCAGACGTAAAAGCACATGCTCCAAAAATGGTTACCAGAACCATTCCTGGAGATTACATAGGAGCTCTTATTGGTCCAGGAGGAAAAGTGATTCAGGAATTACAAAAAGAAACTGGTACTACTATCGTTATTAACGAAGACCCAGTAACAGAAGAAGGAAATGTTGAAATTTTAGGTACTGATCAAGAAGGAATCGACGCAGTACTTGCAAAAATAGATGCGATTACTTTCAAACCTCAAGTAGGTAGTGTTTATGAAGTGAAAGTAATTAAAATGCTGGATTTTGGAGCTGTGGTAGAATACCTAGAAGCACCAGGAAATGAAGTTTTATTACATGTATCAGAACTTGCCTGGGAACGCACAGAAAATGTTAGCGATGTTGTTAACATGGGTGATGTTTTTGACGTAAAATATTTTGGTATCGACTCCAGAACACGTAAAGAAAAAGTATCTAGAAAAGCACTTCTACCAAGACCTCCTAGACCAGAAGGTGGTGATAAACCAAAAGGAGATAGAAGACCTCCTCGTAGAGAGAAAAAAGAAAATTAATTTTCTTTTAAAACTGTTCTAAAAAAACGTTACAGTTTTTATAGGATCAAAAATAGTTAAATCTCAGATAAGACATTTTGTATGTTTTATCTGAGATTTTTTTTGTGCGTTTATTCTAGTGCTAAAATTTGACAAGACAAATGTGATCTTTCGTGTTACAAACTCTAACACTTTGTTTAACAAACACTTTACTTAAAACTTTTTGGCAATCACGCAACCTTTTAGAAGTGATCAGTCTATAAGACATAAACTTAAATAAAATGATCATGAAAAAACTAACTTCTTTCTTGTTGTTTATTGCCCTATTAACATTCATATCATCTTGTGAATACGATTCTTTTGATCGATTCCCAGACAATATCGAAGAAATTAATAAGGATTCGGAACTATTCAATTCGATCAAAAATATTTCAACAAATAAAAGCAAAGATACCGAACCTGTTTGTGTCATTTTTGTTTACCCGTTTAATATATACCTATTTAATAGTGAAGCAGAAATTGTGGATAGTAAAATAATTAATAACAACCTTGAATTTATAGAACTTCTAGCCAATACTGAAGGTAATAACGGAGGTGTTGGATTGAGTTATCCTATTACAAGTACTCTCGAAGACGGCAATGAATTTATTATTCACAATAATGCCGAACTAAAATCTGTTATCGAAGCTTGTATCGAAACAGAAATTATTGGTATTTGTGAAGACATCTTAGAAGAAAAAAACTGTATCTGGCAAATAACTTCATTAACAGATAACCAAAGATACAATTCTTCTTTACTAGACTTTTACAATGATGGTACTGGTGTATTTTATGATAATGGTAATGCATATAGAACCTCTTGGGTTTCGTTATTTATTGAAAACGAACTACATGTTAATATTCACTTAGAAGGAGATTCTGAAGTTACAGAAGATTGGAATTTTGACTGGAGTGCAGTAATTATAGATGACAATGTTATGGAAATAACTAATGACGATCAAAAATACACCATCAAAAAACAATGTGGTGTCGAAAATTCATGTGATTATGTAGAATTCAAAGAATGTATTATAGGAGGTTCTGATGACAAAGCAGAATTTGTTTTTGACAACTATAAAGATTGTATAATTTCTCTTCAAGAGAACGTAACCAATCCTACATTATCATTTTATGAAACCTTAGAACATGCAAAACAAGAAACAAATATGCTAGACGTAACCACACCCTATCTAAACACCTCAAATCCACAATTAGTTTATGTTCGTGTAAAAAATGAAGATATTGAAGAACCCCAAATAATTAGGATCATTTTATTTGCTGAAACCTGTACAGATAATAATGAAAACTAATTGTATTGTTAGCAATCTTTCCTGTTTTCAGGAAAGGTTGCTTTAATTATAATACAAACATCTCATCTCTTAACTTTGTTAAAAATTACTATTTTAAAAAAAATCACGCAACCTTTTTAAATAATACAGTCTGATGGACATAGAACTTATGATAACACAGGTTATTCCTAAGTATCACAAAGCAGAAAATTCAATAAATAATTAGTCTTTACAAAGCATAAAACCAATTGGACACAAATAAATTAATTAAGAAGTGCCAAAAAAATAATCGTAAAGCACAGAGCGAACTGTTTCATCAATATAAAGATGTACTTTTTTCTTTGAGTCTAAAATATTGCAGAAATTATAGTGAAGCAGAAGATAACTTACAGGACTCCTTTATTACTATTTTTAAAAAAATCAACCAATACAAGTTTAAAGGTTCTTTTGAAGGGTGGATGAAAAGAATAACAATTAATGAAGCCATTGATAAATACAAAAAAACCACTTTTCTAAAAGACAACATAAGCGAAGAGAAAATAGCAGATATTATAGTTGATCCAGAAGTACTAAATATTTCATTAGATGAACTATTAATGCATATACAAGAATTACCAGACAGATATAGGTTAGTATTTAATTTATACCAACTAGACGAGTATTCGCATAAAGAAATAGCCGCAATGCTACATATTTCTGAAGGAACCTCTAAGTCAAACTTGCACAGAGCAAAAAGCCTTTTGAAAAAGAGAATAGTATTAAACAACAAACATTTAAAAAAAGCGCAATAAGTAATGGCTGATCAAAAAGACATAGGAGAAGCTTTTAAAGATAAGCTAAAAGGTTTTGATAGTTTCCCTAGCTCATTAACATGGGAAGATATAGAACCTCATTTACCTAAAGAAAGGCGTCCCTTTTTGTATTGGATAAAGGTAACTGGTATAACTTTATTACTATTACTTTTGATTTTTCCTACATATAATGCCTACAAAAATTCTTTGACCTTAAAAACATCTAACCCTACAACTATAGAAAATACAACGATAACAGATGATTGCGAAGAGGAAAAAATAGATTTAGAAAAAAATAATAGAACGGTTATAGTATATAATGGAAATACCAAAGAAACAACCTCTTTGTCAACACCATCAAAACCCAATATCGATGCTGCAAGCTCAATAAAAAATAAACAATCATCATATCATAGAAATTCTACTAGTAATACAATACAATCTAGCAGTAATACAATACAATCTAACAGTAATTCTACTAGCTCAAAATTAAAGGGTTCGAATACAGATGTTACATTTTCTACATCTAACACTAAGAAAGCAATATCTATAGAAGAAAACAAAGGTTCTTTGGTAGAAAAAACTTCAAAAAAACATACCGATGAAGTAAAAAACAACTCAAATCTTATTGCCAATCAAAATATAAAAGCATCTTTATCACAAACCGCTTCTAAAGATAAATTAGAACATAAAGAAGATTCTATAAAAGCACAATCGACTCTAAAAAAAGACGAGCCACTCACCAACCGTAAAAAGAAGTCATTAATTTATATGTACAGAGAACAAAAAGAACTTTTTCAAAAATATAGTATAGCACTACACATTACTCCTACATATACAATTCCTTCTAACATATCTTTGATCAGTAACCTTTTAAAAGAAGTTGGCAATAACGCAAAACACAATAACCTAGACAGGCTAAGCCTTGGCTATGGCATAATATTCAAAACATTTAATACCAAAAAAGCAGCAATAAGAATAGGATATAATCGATTAAAAATAAACCACACAGTAAAAAACATTAGAGGTAATCGACTTAAATCTGCGTTAAGCAATTCAGGAATATTGTTATCTGGAGATCAAATAATTGGAAATTCGGAAGAAGTAGATCTTATACAAAAAGTAACTTATAATGAAATCTCATTTGGATTTCAATATCAAATTACTGATATGCAAATAAGCACTTCATTAATAGGTGGAACAAATTTTATTTTCCCCGGAAAAAACAGTATTAAGATAAATGCTCCATCAAACAGTTTCACGGTTCAAGGTAGTAGTAATCTACAAAAAGTAGGTTTCACTATGATTGTGGGGTCAAATTTTCAATACAAACTTTCAAAAAACATATTTTTGAATGTAGAGCCTTTGATTAATTATCAAATAAATGATACCAGCAAAGACTCAGAAATCTATAAAAGTTTATATTTTACTATTCAAACAGGGCTTTCTTATAAATTTTAAAAATTAATTTTTCATGCGTCCTACTACATAAAAAGTAAAAACACTCGTATTATTTCTTTTTCTCTCCTACTCTATTTGACATATACAGGACGAATAATATGATAAAAAAGAGTTTTTTTTAATAAAAAGCACTTCAAAAAAATAAAGTAGTAAAGTTTAACAAAACCCAGTGTTAGTAATGCCTAACCGTTTATGACAAAAGAAACAAAATGACTTTTTTAAAATAAAAACACAACATTTTTGTAACATTTTGATAACATATTACGTATATATAATAAACAGACGCCCTAAAAGATTCACATAATAAATTTCAAGGAGAATAATAGATGAGACAACTTAAAATTACGAAGCAAGTAACAAATCGTGAAACTGCCTCGCTAGATAAGTATTTGCAAGAGATCGGTAAGGTAGACCTTATTACTGCGGATGAAGAAGTAGAATTAGCACAGCGTATAAAAGCTGGTGATGAGAGAGCCCTTGAAAAATTAACAAAGGCCAACTTAAGGTTTGTTGTATCGGTTGCAAAGCAATACCAAAATCAAGGACTTACCCTTCCTGATTTAATTAATGAAGGAAACTTGGGACTTATTAAAGCTGCAAAGCGATTTGATGAAACTCGTGGTTTTAAATTTATATCGTATGCGGTGTGGTGGATTCGTCAATCTATTCTTCAAGCATTAGCAGAACAATCTCGTATTGTACGTTTGCCACTAAACAAAATTGGTTCGATTAATAAAATAAATAAAACATATGCTTTCTTAGAGCAATCTCATGAGCGCCCACCCAGTGCAGAAGAAATTGCAAAAGAATTGGATATGACAATTAATGACGTAAAAGAATCTATGAAAAATTCTGGTCGTCATGTAAGTATGGATGCTCCTCTTGTAGAAGGAGAAGATTCTAACCTATACGATGTATTAAACTCGGGAGAATCACCAAATCCAGACAGAACATTGTTGCACGAATCTCTTCGAACAGAAATAGAACGTGCTTTAGAAACGTTAACTCCAAGAGAAGCAGATGTTATTCGCTTATATTTTGGCCTTGGTGATCAGCATCCTATGACACTAGAAGAAATAGGTGAAACATTTGATCTAACAAGAGAACGTGTACGTCAAATTAAAGAAAAAGCAATTCGAAGATTAAAACATACTTCGAGAAGTAAAATATTAAAAACTTATTTAGGATAAATTCTTAAATTGCGGCTACAAACAGTTTTATAACATAACTGTTCGTTTTTTGATTGATGAATGACCTCCGGCTGATTACCGGAGGTTTTTTTTACGGAAAACCATAACAAAAATTACGGAAAATCATAATTATAACTCAATTTAATGTTAAAGTCATTTTCTCATTAAATACTTCCTTCCTAAACAATAGTATAAATACCTAGTTATTTGTAACTTATGTTTATAGTCAGTCATTCTAATAGAGTTATCATGAGATATGCCATTAGTTATGTAAGCACAGTAAACCCTACCCTATCAAATTCTGATATTACCAAACTTATGGATTATGTTAATACTTATAACAATGCTAAAGGTATTATAGGAATATTAATATATTCTGACGGAAATTTTTTCCAGGTTCTAGAAGGTTCAAAAAGCGTTATCCAAGAGATGTTTGAAAAAATCAAAAAAGACACTCGACATCATAATATTATTAAAATGTTAGATCAGGAGATAGAAGGACCTCCTTTTTCTGAGTACCATTCTTCGTATACAGTCTTATCAGATCATCATAATCAATGTGAAATACAGCGATTCTTAAAAAATGAAGCCGGTAACAAACCTGCTCATTTTAAGAGTACTTCTTACCTTGCTAAAAAAATATTGAAAGTTACCTAGTGAGTTTACACGGGTAAATCTTTAGCATCCTTTTGGTTTATTTCCTATTAATTTTAAAACTTAAATAGTATTTTTGCCGAAAACAACACAATTTTATGGCTTTAAAACGTATAGCACCTTCCGTACTGGCAGCAGACTTTGCTAATTTACAGCGTGATGTAGAAATGATTAACCAAAGTGATGCAGATTGGTTTCATATAGATATTATGGATGGTGTATTTGTTCCTAATATCTCGTTTGGAATGCCAGTTTTAAGGGATATTGTAAAACATGCAAATAAAACTATCGATGTACACTTAATGATTGTAGACCCTGATAGGTATATAAAAACATTCGCTGATCTGGGGAGCAATATTTTGACAGTACATTATGAGGCCTGCACGCATCTTCATAGAACATTACAGGCTATTAAAGCAGAAGGCATGAAAGCTGGTGTTGCTATTAATCCCCATACCAACGTTAGTTTATTAGAAGATGTTATTAAAGATATTGATTTGGTATGTATTATGAGTGTAAATCCAGGATTTGGAGGACAATCATTTATAGAAAACACCTATAAAAAAGTACAGCAGCTTCGAGATATTATTTCTAGAAATAATGCCAGCACTTTGATAGAAATTGACGGAGGAGTAACGAGTAAAAATGCAAAACAACTTGTTGAAGCTGGAGCTGATGTATTGGTGGCTGGTAGTTTTGTTTTTAAAAGTGATAACCCAACTCAAACCATCAAAGAACTAAAAGAGATTGTAAATGAATAACCCTTAAAATGGAACAAACCCCTATTCCTTCTTTTGATACCTGGACATCAATTTTCCTTATCGTAAGTTCATTAGGGTTCTTTTTAAGTTTTATTTTAAGCTCACATAAAACGAGGCTGTCTAAAAAGGCAGTCTTTTTTTATTTACTCAGCTTACCGAACTATATATTAAATTATTAGCTTTACACCAGAAACACATGATTACTAATGAAGCATATAGATTTAATTGTAATAGGAGGTGGACCTATCGGTATCGCTTGTGGTTTAGAAGCCAAAAAAAAAGGATTAAACTATCTTATTATAGAAAAAGGGACAATTGTTAATTCTCTATACAATTACCCCATAAATATGCAATTCTTTTCTTCCTCAGAAAAACTTGAAATAGATAACATTCCGTTTATTAGTAAAGAAGCAAAACCTAAACGTAATGAAGCATTAGAGTATTACCGAAGGATTGTAACCTCTAATGATTTAAATATTAATTTGTTTGAAAAAGTTAGTAGCGTTAAGAAAAATAGTCAGCTATTTCAAGTAGAAACCAACAAAAACAACTATACGGCTACCTACCTAATCGTTGCTACAGGCTTTTATGATTTGCCCAATACTATAAACGTACCTGGTGAAAATTTGGAAAAAGTATCTCATTACTACAAAGATCCACATTTTTTTGCCAAGCAAAAGTTAGCGGTGATTGGAGCAAGTAACTCTGCTGTAGATGCAGCCTTAGAGTGCTATCGAAAAGGTGCCGAAGTTACCATGTTAGTACGTGGTCCAGAAATAGGGAAACGTGTAAAATATTGGGTAAGACCTGATATTCTTAATCGAATTGATGAAGGTAGTATTAAAGCTTTCTACAATGTAACTATTGATGAAATCTTACCCGATAAAATTAATTTTAAAACAGCAGATAGAAAGATATCGATTGATAATGACTATGTTTTAGCCTTGACAGGGTACAAACCTAATTTTGAATTTTTAAAGAATATAGGAATTCAACTTTCTGAGGATCAAAAACTCTATCCACAATACAATGAGGATACCATGGAAACAAATATTGAAAATCTATACCTAGCAGGTGTTATTTGCGGAGGAATGGACACGCACCTCTGGTTTATTGAAAACTCTAGAATCCATGCTACAACAATCCTAAAATCTATTCTTAAAAAACAATAAACATAAAAAGACTCATTTAGACATACTAATATCTCTAAATGAGTCTTTATTATAAATTCCTGTCTACAAGGAATTATACCATATACTGCCTAGCCTATTCTCTAGATAGAATACTTAATATATACCAAAACAACAGCATCAAAGAGGCAAATAATCCAAGTGAGGCTCCTACGTATTGATCTTCTGAATACTTATGAACCATGTTAGAAGTTTGATATAATATAGACCCTGAAGCCAATACTACCATACCTACACTAAACCATAATCCCAAATTAAATCCAAATAACATTCCGGCTACAATAAGTCCAATTGCAATAAAAAAGCCAATTGCCAAAATAGACTTAAGAAATGAAAAGTCCTTTTTTGTCAAAAGAACAATAGCCGATAACCCAGTAAACAATGATAGGGTTAAAATTGCAGCTTGATTAAGTATGTTTGCACCTCCACTTTCTGCAATCATCATGGCCATGCCTATAAGCGGAATAAAAATAAAAGCTTCTGCAACCACATACAATAATAAACCTAAGTATTGCTGATTGATATTATGGTTTCTAAATGCCATCTTTTCTGCATAATTTGTAGCCAGCATAAAACCTCCTAACATAATTAGCCATCTCCAACCTTGCGTCATAGAAAAAGCAAAATTTACAATAGGCTCTATCTGAAAAAATATCCACTCTACAATAACAAAAAGTAGAACAGCCATCGCTAGGTGTGTATAGGTCTTTTTATAAAAAGCAACTCTTTTTTCGTCCGTAAGTGTACTTACAGGAGCTACTTGCTGAAATTCTTCCATATAACTTTATAAATTAAAATTGTTTCCGGCAATAAATATACTAAAGTGACATCACTTTTTGATATTGCTTATAAATTATCTTCTGTAGTTTCAATTAATAAATAATACAACTATTCGAAAATTTAAAAAATTAATTTAACTGATTGGAGTTACTTTCAAAGTATCTAAAATTAAGCATTCTTGATACATAATAATAGATGTCAGGAAATTCGTTTTTTAATTTCATTGGTGATTCCATAAAAACTTCAACAAGAACCGCTATAAACTCGAATTTATCGGTATATGCATATTCTCTTAAAATTTTGGTATCTACAATTTTTTTTCTAAGCTCTACAGAGCCCAAATGCTTTTCTAACAACAAAAAAGTGTCATAAAAAATCTCTGAGCTTATATCATTATTCTTAATTGAATTATAATGAATAGCATGAGTAATTTCATGAATACCAAGACTTTTCCCTTTATCTTGATGCAAATTTCCTTTTTGAAAATGTTTCCAAGATAAAGCCAATGCTTTTGACCTGGGGTTAAACTCTCCTAGGTTTTCCGTTTTATTTAATATAGAATAAAAAGATGACGGGTATAAAATAATAGTATATAGATATCCTAACTGATAATGTCTCATCCCAAAAGTTAGTTGCGTAACCATAATAGTTACCTGCATACGCATAAAATCGTCTATTACAAGTCCATCTCTACCCACAAATCTTGTACGTTCTATAAATTTTGCAGCTCTATGGGCAAAGTATTTTTTTTGCTTTTTATCCAAAATTTTATAAAAAGCATTCTCATCTAAAAACAACTGCAAATGTGATGGTAATTTTTTAAGAATTGGATAACAATGTACATAATAAGGTTTTCCTTTATATTTTACATAAACCGATTCTAAATATCGCAATACATAGTACACACAAATCGATACAATACCCACAGTAACAAAAACTCCTAATACTGTTTGAAGTATCGAATTCGAGGGGGCTTCTTCTACTAATAGTATAGTTGTTATATAAAGGTTCAAAAAGTTTAAAATGTAGGTTAAGGGTATTAAATGTAACGTTTTAGAACTAAATATCTTATGAATTCTCTATAAATATCAGATTATATTAATTACTATTCTTAATACAAGTTCATTACATTTTGTTTTGGAAATATAACAAATCAAAAGTAATTAACTTAATTTTCAATAAAAATTTACACTAATTAACACAAAAACAATTATTTACATATTATATTAGTACTACAATTATCAATCATTATCATCAAAATCATTTTTTGATTAGTTAAGTACTCTTTCTTATTCTTCCCCCATTAAGAGTATATCGCAGATATCATATTTTCTTATTTGATTTAAACCTATTTATAGTCTTAAGGTTTTATAAGCAATTGATTATACATAAAACAATATAATAACAACATACCGATTACAAATATTAACCATTCACAATTATTAAATCCCTTACGCAAATGAAAAAATTCATTTTATTTATCGCAATTGGCTTTATAGCTGCCTTACAAAATTCGTGTCAGAACGAAGAACTTTTGAATCCCGAAGAGTCAATAGAAATCATAGACAAACAAAATAGTTATTCTAAAGAGTATTTTCTTGTAGCTAACCGTGGATCTGGTACTATTAGTGTTTTTGATGCAAAAACTACTCGATTTATCAGAAATATTAAACTACCGGACTCTAATGCTGAACCTACTTATTTAGCACATAGTAAAACGCATAACAGATTATATGTTGGTGATTTTGCCAACAAAAAAATACTATACTTTAATGCAAAAAACTTTAGGCTAAAAGGCGAAATAAAAATAAAAAAAGGAGCATTACATATGGCATTAAATAAACAGGCAAATCAATTATGGGTTAATAATATTATTTCAAAAAAAACTACGATAATTGATTTGAACAGTAATTCTGTTATTAAAAACATTAAGCTTCCTTTTGACAAAATAAAAAGATTGACGACTAACGCTGTACAACACGACATAACCATTAACCCAGTTGGAAAAAAAGCCTATATATCAATATTAGATGGTCTTAATAAAAGTTATATCGTAGCATATGATACTAAAACTTTTAAGTATATAGATCATAAAGTAGTTGGTGGTGGTGCCCGTTTATTATCTGTTAAGAGCAAATTATATGTCTCATCCAAAGAAGACAATAAATTAAGTGTATTTAGAAATCAAAATTTAAACTTAATAAGTAATATCCCTTTTAAATCAGCTCATGGTATCGCTAGTAGCGATGATTATATATTTACTACTGGTATTAAAAACAATAAATTAGCCGTGATCGATAGGAAAAACAATAGGATCATATCACGAAAAAACACTGCTTATGGCAGACCTCACAATCTTGCTGTAAATAGTAATGGAAACCGTTTATTTGTATCTCATTCAGATCCAAATGCGACCCAAGTAGTTTTTTATAAAGTAAAACGCAACGGTACCTTACAAAAAATCTCACAATACGATTCTGGTTTAAACCCATATGGAGTATTATATTATTAAAATAAACGATCAAAAAAATAAAATGTAATCGGTAATTGTATAAACAAAACGTTATTGGTTAAGGTAATCATTAAATAAATTTAATGATTACCTTAACACTATTAATTATTGATTGGTTTATATTGAACTTGTTCAAACTTTTTTGATTCATGCGAAAAATGATGATTCTTTGGTGAATTGAATAAAGTTTAAACCAATTCATTTAATAGTCTATACCCTTTGTTTTATATGATTATCCGTTTTGTATGATAATGATATTCAATGTCATTCCGAATTTATTTCGAAATCTTATTACATTCATATGTACTAACTTATAACAAGAACCTGAAACAAGTCTATAATAATGAGTTATTATGCATTTCGGACATTCAAATTGTTTTACTATAAAATTTGAAATATCAATATTAAATTTATGATTAGTATATTGAATTATGAAAAAATGGTATCTTATTGTTAACACTTATTCCTCCTAAAAAACGCATCAAGAAATAACTATAGAAAGGCTTGTTTATACGAAAAACGTCAAAACATACTAGTACTTTTAAATAATATAATACAGAATAAAAGTTCTAAATGACTTGTTCCTAAAAGTATAATTTCTTACAAAAAAATTAACAAATTCAATCATAGTCTTACATATCATCGTTATAAACATTCCTTAAAACCGAAGCAAAAAACAGTTTTACTTATTTACAATCAATGATTTGTGGTAATACCACATACAAAATACTGTGCTTTTAGCTATATTTGAGTAAGATCGATTCTATACGTTTTAAAGATATTTATTGCTTTTTAACGACATACCCAGATCATCCTATCAAAAAAACCCCTAACAAATATTGAATATTAATCATTGATTTTACATCGAACTAATTTCGCATGGCTAAACTTTACATTCTAATTATTGCATTAATTATCGGTGGTGCTAATGTTAGGGGGCAGTTAAGTAATATCCACTATTTACCACCCTTAAAGCAAGGAAATGGAGGATCAGGCTCTATAAGTCAACAAAGAATTTATCTTTCTACTCCAGAAACTACTGCTTTTGACGTACAGATATATAACGGAACAAATCCTACTGCAATTGCAACCATCACAGGCTTATCTAATACAAGTTCTCAAACTTACAATCTAGCGAATGGAAACAATGGTTTAACTCTTGTTAGCACAGCAAATACCGGAATTGTACTTAGTAATGCAGGATTACGATTCGAATCTGCAGGAGGTGAAGAATTTTATGTAAACTATCGAGGAAGATCAAACGCTCAAGCAGCTTCCTTAACTTCTAAGGGAAGGCAAGCATTTGGAACCTCATTTAAATGGGGAGGTCGACCAAATTATGGGAATAGTCATAATACGTTGAATGCCGTAGTAGGTATTATGGCAACACAAGACAATACAACTGTAAATATTTTTGGTTATGACTCAGATTGTACTTTTAGAAATGGTAATAGTGCCGCGGGTATAACTGCAGATAATATAACAATTACACTAAATGCTGGTCAATCATATGTATTAGAAGCCCCAAGAAACAATGGAGCAGCAAATATTGACTGCTGGTTGGGGGCTTCGATACAATCGAATAAAAATATAGTTATTTCGAATGGTAATCTAAATGGAGCTCCTTCTCCAACTTCGAATAGTAGAGATGCAGGTATTGATCAGGCTGTGCCAGAAAACGTATTAGGCAGAGAGTATGTATTTGTAAGAGCGGGAGGTACAGACTTGAATGAAACACCAATTATTATAGGTACGCAAAATGGTACAGATATTTTTGTAAATGGTGCTACTACTCCTATAGCTACTATTAATGATGGAGATTACTTTATGATTCCGGGAACCAATTATTCTTCAGGGTCAATGGGTGCAAATATGTATGTCACGGCTAGTAAGGAAGTATATGCATATCAAAATATTGCTGGTTCTAGTGCAATACAAACGGGAGGATTAAACTTTATTGCTCCTACCAATTGTTTATTACCTGATTTTTTTGATAATCTTCCAGATATAAGAAATGTTGCCGGATTAAATTTTACGGGTGGAGTTACCATTACCGCTTCTACGAGTACACCAGATGCAAATATTACCGTCACTGATGATAATGGCGCGGTAACCCTACCAGCTTCTATACCCGTTACAGGAAGCTCTGATTGGAAGACAATTACAGCACTAGGACTTACAGGTGATGTTAGCGTACAGTCAACAGGCCCTATAGCAGTAGGATTTTTTGGCGCGAGCGGTAATGCCGGGTTAGCAGGATACTATTCTGGCTTCGACACGGTTCCTGTAGTAGAATTGGATGTAACAGGAGATGGGTGTCTTCCAGGATCGGATGTCTTCGAAGTTTCTGGTAATTTTGATGCATATCAATGGTTCGAAAATGGAGCACTAATTCCCGGAGAAACCACCAGCGTATATACTCCAAGCGAACCAGGTGATTTTTTTGTTCGAGTCACAAGAGGACCTTGTACTTATGACTCTGCTATTTTATCTGTTTTTAATTGTGACCCCGAAATTGTATTAACAAAAACGGTAGATAATACTACTGCTATTGAAGGAGATACGGTCACTTTTACTATAGAAGTAGAGCAATTGGGAATAAACCCTGTCACGAATCTGGTTATCAACGACCTTTTACCTCCAGAGCTCACTTTTGGAACGGTAACCCCTAGCTATGGAACATGGTCAGCTCCAAATTGGACTATTGGAGATATGTTTAGTGGCGAGGTTCATACACTTACCATAGAGGCAATAGTAAATGAAGTTGCAACACCCGGAGTGGTTACAAATACGATTAGTAACACACAAACAGAAGTTGAGGGAAACTTTTTGCCAGATGACCCCACAGAAGATGTCACCATTATTAACAATGAACTAACAAGTACAAAAACGGACCGACCTGCACCCGATGGTAGCTATGACACAGTTGGCGAAACAATTACCTATGATTTTGTTGTAACCAATACTGGAGATCAAATCATACCTTCTGTTACTATTTCTGATCCCGATATCGATCCAGGAAGTTTATCACCTGCTTCGGTTTCTAATCTTGCAATAGGAGGTTCTGCTACTTTTACAGCAACCCATACCATTACTCAAGAAGATATAGAAGCTGGACAAGTAATAAACTCTGCCACCGCTGAAGGTACATTATCCAATGGTTTTGTGATTTCTGATATTTCTGATGATCCTGACGATCCTACAACTTCGACTCATGATCCTACTATTACACCGATTGAGCAAATAGGTGCTCTGATATTAGAAAAAATTGCACAACCATCAACCGGTGGCGATGGAGATAGTTTATATAATCAATTAGGTGAAATAATCACCTACGAACTTACTGTTTACAATACAGGTAATGTAAGCTTAAATAATATTACTATCACAGATTCTAATGCGGATCTAGGAAGTATCAGTCCTGCATTTATCACCAATTTACCTGTTGGAGCTTCTGCTGTATTTACTGCCCAACATACCATTGTTTCAGCAGATTTTACCGCTGGAAATGTAACAAATATAGCTACAGTATCGGGTACAGAAGTAGTAGAAGGTACTTTAATCACAGATACTTCTGACGACCCTACCACTATAGTTTTAGATGATGCCACAGTAGTCACTATTCCTCAAATAGGAAGAATTGAAGTTACTAAGGCTGCCAGTCCTCCTGCAGATGGAGATTTTGATACTGTTGGTGAAACAATCACTTACACTCTTGTGGCTACCAACACAGGAACGGTTGCTCTCACAGATATCAATCTAGTAGATCCAAATGCAGATACTCTTATTTTAGATAGTACCACAGGAACCGATGATGGGTTAGACTTGATAGTAGATAATCTAGCTCCCTTAGAAACAGCTACATTTACAGCAACACATATTATCACTCAAGATGACTTAGATACAGGCGAAGTAATAAACACCGCTACAGCAGGCGCACAATACTTTGGAGGAAGTATTACAGATATTTCTGATGACCCCAATGACTCTACGACAACAACAGAAGACCCAACCATTGTTGCGATGACCTCAACTCCTTCTATGACCGTTACAAAAACAGCCGATGATGACAGTAATGTATCAGAAGGACAAATCATTATCTATACGTATGTGGTGACCAATACTGGAAATGTAACCATAGATGAGGTAACTATAAATGATGTTCACTCTGGAAATGGAGTTATAAATACTCCTTCTTTACAGAGTACTACAGGAACCGATGATACTCTGGATAATGATGTAGACAGCTTAGCTCCTGGTCAAATAGCAACATGGACATTGGAATATATTGTTACATCAGCTGACATTACAGATCAGGTAGATATTACCAACACCGTAACCGCAACGGGAACACCTAAAACAGGAAGTATAACAGATCCCGTGGTAGCAGAAATTGTTACTGTAAATCCCATTGAAACGATTTGCGGAGGGGTTACTTTATCACACGATTTAACGAATGATGTTGATACATCTATTGTATCCTTTAGCTGGTCTGCAACAGATAATCCTTTACTATTTGGAGAAACCACTACTACCAACACTTCTTCTGAAATTACAGACACATTGGTTAATGGGGTTACTTCTGCTCAAGATATTATTTACACAATCACCGGTTTTGATTCAGGAGGAGTAATACAAGATGTATATACATATACAGTAACAGTTCAACCTATTCCGACGGTAACAGGTTCTATTAATAAAACAAAAAACACATGTTCAGAAACATCTTTAAATGAAAAATTAATTAATGATATTGACAACTACAATGATGGGGTCACTTTTAGCTGGTTAGCTGCTGAAAATCCTAACGTTACTGGAGAAACTACCACTTCTAATACGGCTGCTAACATCACAGATACGCTCATCAATACTACCACAACGCCTCAGGATGTAGTGTATACCATAACACCTTCTGATTCGACAACCGGTTGTATTGGCACTATCTATACCATAACAATAACGGTTAATCCTAAACCTTCTGTGATAACATCTCCTACAGATACCATTTGTAGTGATGTTTCTTTAAATCATGACTTAAATAGTGATATTGATCTTGCATCCGGAACTTTTAGCTGGTCGGCAGCAGAGAACTCTAATGTAACAGGAGAAACTACGGCTGCAAGCACCGATAATAGTATCACAGATACTTTAACCAATATTTCGGGAACAGTACAAATTGTAACCTATACCATTACTCCTACCAGTGTAGATGGATGCGAAGGAGATTCCTATACTTATGTAGTTACTGTTAACCCAGAACCTTTTGTGACAACACCCCCTTCTGATACTATATGTAATGATGAAACATTAAATCATAACCTAAACAATGATATAGATCTTATAGGGGTAAGTTTTAGTTGGTCGGCGGCAGATAACCCAGATGTGACCGGTGAAACCATAATCACAAGTACAGATATCGATATCACTGATACATTAACCAATACTTCGGGAACAATACAAACAGTAACCTATACTATCACTCCTACTAGTGCTGATGGATGTCAAGGAGACTCCTATACCTATGTGGTTACTATTAATCCAGAACCTTCTGTTTCTTCTCTTCCTACGGATACAGTTTGTAGTGATATCTCATTAAATCATGATCTTAACAATGATGTAAATTTAACTGGTGTAACCTTTAGTTGGTTAGCTGCTGATAACCCTGATGTGACCGGTGAAACCATAACCACTAGTACAGATACCAATATTACTGATATATTAACGAATATTTCAGGAACAATACAAACTGTAACCTATACCATCACTCCTACTAGTGCCAATGGTTGTGAAGGAGACTCCTATACCTATGTGGTTACCATTAACCCAGAACCTTTTGTAGCTGCTCCCCCTTTTGATGTCGCATGTAGTAATATTGCTTTGGATCATGACCTTACAGAAGACGTAAACCTTCCTGGAACAACCTTTAGCTGGTTTGCAACGGACAATCCTAATATTACCGGTGAGACAACTACATCGAGTACTGATTCTAATATCACAGATACACTAAGTAATACATCAGACACCACTCAAATGGTTATCTACACCATTACTCCTACTAGTTCAGATGGATGCGAAGGAGATGCCTATAATCTTACTCTCTTTATTAACCCAGAGCCTTTTGTAACTATTCCCCCTATAGAAGAAATTTGTAGTGATGAAGCTTTAAACCATGACTTAAGCAATGATGTTAACCTCACTGGTGTAATTTTTTTATGGGTGGCAATCGACAACCCTAATGTTACAGGAGAAACGATAACCACTACTAATACTTCAAGTATTACTGATACATTAATCAATACTTCGGGGGTTGTACAGGATGTAATTTATACAGTCCTTCCGGTAAGTGCTAGTGGTTGTGTTGGAAGTCCATTTGTATATTCTTACACTGTAAGAGTAAGTCCTAAAGCGTTTGTAAATACTCCTCCTACTGATGTTATTTGTACTGGAACAACGTTAAATCATGATTTAATTGCTGATATAAATATTCCCGGAACTACTTTTAGCTGGTCGGCAGCAGAAAACCCTGATGTAACAGGAGAAACCACAACTACAAGTACAGCTACCAGTATCACAGATACATTGACCAGTACTTCGGGAACACCCCAAATTGTAACCTATACCATCATTCCTACAACCGCCGATGGATGTGAGGGAGACACATATACTTATGAAGTGACAGTGAATCCAAAACCAGTTATCATTACGCCACCAATTGATACTATTTGTAGTGATGCAACACTTAACCATAATCTAAATGATGATGTGGATCTTACCGGAGTAACCTTTAGCTGGTCGGCAGCAGAAAACCCAGACGTAACAGGAGAAACTACCTCAACAAGTACAGCGACCAGCATCACAGATACATTAACTAATACTTCGGGAACAGTACAAACTATAACCTATACCATCACTCCTACAAGTGCTGATGGATGTGAAGGAGATTCTTATACCCATGTGGTCACTATTAATCCAGAACCATTTGTGGTAACATCTCCTACAGATACTATTTGTAGTGATGCAACGCTTAACCATGATCTAAACAACGATGTAGATCTTACCGGAGTAAGCTTTAGTTGGTCGGCAGTAGAAAATCCAGACGTAACAGGAGAAACCACTGTAACAATTACGGACACCAGTATTACTGACACATTAACCAATACTTCAGGAACTGTACAAACGGTAACCTATACCATCACTCCTACTAGTGCTGATGGATGTGAAGGTGACTCCTATACCTATGTGGTCACTATTAATCCGGAGCCTTTTGTAGTAACACCACCTACAGATACTATTTGTAGTGATGTAGCATTAAACCATGATTTAAACAATGATGTAGATCTTACTGGAGTAAGTTTTAGCTGGTCGGCGGCAGAAAACCCTAATGTAACTGGTGAAACTACCACTACAAGTACAGCTAGTAGTATTACCGATACACTGACCAACATTTCAGGATCAGTACAAACTGTAACTTATACCATCACTCCTACTAGTGCTAATGGATGTCAAGGAGACTCCTATACCTATGTGGTTACGATTAACCCAGAACCATTTGTAGTAACACCACCTATAGATACCATTTGTAGTGATGCAACTTTGAATCATAACCTAAACGATGATGTAAATCTTACCGGAGTAACATTTAGCTGGGCAGCAGTAGAAAATCCTAATGTAACCGGTGAAACTACCACAACAAGTACATCCACTAGTATTACAGATACATTAACCAACATTTCGAGAACAGTACAAATTGTAACCTATATCATCACTCCTACTAGTGCTGATGGATGTCAGGGAGACTCTTATACTTATGTGGTAACTATTAACCCAGAACCTTTTGTAGTAACACCACCTACAGATACCATTTGTAGTGAAGCCGCACTTAATCATAACTTAAACGATGATGTAGACCTGACAGGAGGAACATTTAGTTGGACGGCTGCAGAAAATCCTAATGTAACTGGTGAAACTACCACAACAAGTACCGCTACTAGTATTACTGATACATTAACCAACACTTCAGGAACTATACAAACTGTAACCTATACCATTACTCCTACTAGTGCTAATGGATGTGAAGGAGACTCCTATACCTATGTGGTCACCATTAATCCGGAGCCTTTTGTAGTAACACCACCTACAGATACTATTTGTAGTGATGTAGCATTAAACCATGATTTAAACAATGATGTAGATCTTACTGGAGTAAGTTTTAGCTGGGCAGCTGCAGAAAATCCTAATGTAACTGGAGAAACTACTACTACAAGCACTGCCACTAGTATTACAGATATATTGACCAACATTTCAGGAACCGTGCAGACTGTAATCTATACCATTATTCCTACCAGTGCCGATGGATGCCAAGGAGACTCCTATACCTATGTGGTTACGATTAATCCAGAACCCTTTGTAGTAACACCTCCTACCGATACCATTTGTAGTGATACAACTTTGAATCATAACCTAAACAATGACGTAAATCTTATCGGAGTAACATTTAGCTGGGCGGCTGCAGAAAACCCAGACGTAACAGGAGAAACTACAACTATAAGTACAGCTAGTAGTATTACCGATACACTGACCAACATTTCAGGATCAGTACAAACTGTAACTTATACCATTACTCCTACTAGTGCTGATGGATGTCAAGGAGACTCCTATACCTATGTGGTCACCATTAATCCCGAACCCATTGTTATAACACCTCCTACAGATACTATTTGCAGTGGTACAACACTCAATCATAATCTAAATAATGATGTAAATCTTACAGGAACAAGTTTTAGCTGGTCGGCAGTAGAAAACCCTAATGTGGCTGGAGAAACTACCACAACAAGCAATTCCACTAGTATTACAGATACATTAATCAACATTTCGGGAACCGTGCAAACTGTAATCTATAGCATCACTCCTACTAGTGCTGATGGATGTCAAGGAGACTCTTATACTTATGTAGTAACTGTTAACCCTGAACCATTTGTAGTAACACCTCCTACGGATACCATTTGTAGTGATGTAACTCTTAATCATAACCTAAACGATGATGTAGACCTGACGGGAGGAACATTTAGCTGGGCGGCTGCAGAAAACCCTAATGTAACTGGTGAAACTACAACTATAAGTACTGCCACTAGTATTACAGATACATTAACCAATGCTTCAGGAACTATACAAACTGTAACCTATACCATCACTCCTACTAGTGCTGATGGATGTCAAGGAAGCTTCTATACCTATGTAGTCACTATTAACCCAGAACCATTTGTAGTAACACCACCTACAGATACCATTTGTAGTGATGTAGCTCTGAATCATAACCTAAACAATGATGTAGACCTTACTGGAGGAACATTTAGCTGGGCAGCTGCAGAAAACCCTAATGTAACTGGCGAAACAGCCACAATAAGTACTGCCACTAGTATTACAGATACATTAACCAACACTTCGGGAACAGTACAAACTGTAACCTATACCATCACTCCTACTAGTTCTGATGGATGTCAAGGAGACTCCTATACCTATGTGGTCACCATTAATCCTGAACCTTTTGTGTTAACACCTCCTACAGATACCATTTGTAGTGATGTAGCACTTAATCATAACCTAAACAATGATGTAGACCTGACAGTAGGAACATTTAGCTGGTCGGCAGCAGAAAACCCTAATGTGGCTGGAGAAACTACCACAACAAGCAATTCCACTAGTATTACAGATACATTAATCAACATTTCGGGAACCGTGCAGACTGTAATCTATACCATCACTCCTACTAGTGCTGATGGATGTCAAGGAGACTCTTATACTTATGTAGTAACTGTTAACCCTGAACCATTTGTAGTAACACCTCCAATTGACACCATTTGTAGTGATGTAACGCTTAATCATAACCTAAACGATGATGTAGACCTTACTGGAGTAACATTTAGCTGGGCGGCTGCAGAAAACCCAGACGTAACAGGAGAAACTACAACTACCAGTACAGCCACTAGTATTACAGATACATTAACCAATGCTTCAGGAACTATACAAACTGTAACCTATACCATCACTCCTACTAGTGCTGATGGATGTCAAGGAAGCTCCTATACCTATGTAGTCACTATTAACCCAGAACCATTTGTAGTAACACCACCTACAGACACCATTTGTAGTGATGCAACTTTGAACCATAATCTAAACAATGATGTAGACCTGACAGGAGTAACATTTAGCTGGGCAGCTGTAGAAAATCCTAATGTAACTGGTGAAACTACAACCACTAGTGTAAATGGTATTATAACTGATACACTAATTAATACCTCAACAGTAACTCAAACAGTAACCTATACCATCACTCCCACCAGTACTGGTAGTTGTGTTGGTGACTCGTATAATTATGTGGTGACTATTAACCCAAAACCTTATGTAGCTTCTCCTCCTACAGACATTATCTGTAGTGATGTAATGCTTAATCATAACCTAAACAATGACGTAAATCTTACCGGAGTAACATTTAGCTGGGCAGCTGCAGAAAATCCTAATGTAACTGGAGAAACTATCACAACAAGTACATCCACTAGTATTACAAATACATTAACCAATGCTTCAGGAACTATACAAACTGTAACCTATACCATCACTCCTACTAGCGCTGATGGATGTCAAGGAGACTCCTATACCTATGTGGTTACGATTAACCCAGAACCCTTTGTAGTAACACCTCCTACAGATACCATTTGTAGTGATACAACTTTGAATCATAACCTAAACAATGACGTAAATCTTACCGGAGTAACATTTAGCTGGGTAGCAGCAGAGAACCCTAATATAACAGGAGAAACTACCACTATAAGCACTGCCACTAGTATTACAGATACATTAACCAACATTTCAGGAATAGTGCAGACTGTAACCTATACCATCACCCCTACTAGTGCTGATGGATGTCAAGGAGACTCCTATACCTATGTGGTCACCATTAATCCCGAACCCATTGTTATAACACCACCTACAGATACTATTTGCAGTGGTACAACACTCAATCATAATCTAAATAATGATGTAAATCTTACAGGAACAAGTTTTAGCTGGTCGGCAGTAGAAAATTCTAATGTAACTGGAGAAACTACCACAACAAGTACATCCACTAGTATTACAGATACATTAACCAATGCTTCAGGAACTATACAAACTGTAACCTATACCATCACTCCTACTAGTGCTGATGGATGTCAAGGAGACTCCTATACCTATGTGGTTACGATTAACCCAGAACCCTTTAATGTAACACCTCCTACAGATACCATTTGTAGTGATACAACACTTAATCATAACCTAAACGATGATGTAGACCTTACTGGAGTAACATTTAGCTGGGCGGCTGCAGAAAATCCTAATGTAACTGGAGAAACTACGGCTACAAGCACTGCCACTAGTATTACAGATACATTAACTAATGATTCAGGAACAGTACAAACCATTACATATACCATCACTCCTACTAGTACTGATGGATGTCAAGGAGACTCCTATACCTATGTGGTTACGATTAACCCAGAACCATTTGTAGCAACACCTCCTACAGATATCTTTTGTAGTGATACAACACTTAATCATAACCTAAACGATGATGTAAATCTTACCGGAGTAATATTTAGCTGGGTAGCTGCAGAGAACCCTAATATAACAGGAGAAACTACCACTATAAGCACTGTCACTAGTATTACAGATACATTAATTAACACCTCAACAACAACTCAAACCGTCATTTATACCATCACTCCTACTAGTGCCGATGGTTGTATTGGTAATTCCTATACATACACCATAACTATTAGCCCAAAACCTCTTGTGATAACATCACCTACAGACATTATCTGTAGTGATACAGCTCTTAATCATAATTTAAATAATGATGTAAATCTTACCGGAGTAACATTTAGCTGGGTAGCAGCAGAAAATCCTAATGTTACTGGCGAAACAACCGCAACGAGTACAACTACCAGTATCACCGATTCATTAACCAATACTTCAGGAATCGTACAAACTGTAACCTATACTATTACTCCTACTAGCGCTGATGGATGTGAAGGAAACTCCTATACCTATGTGGTCACCATTAACCCAGAACCATTTGTAGCAACACCTCCTACGGATACCATCTGTAGTGATGTAACTTTGAATCATAACCTAAACAATGACGTAAATCTTACCGGAGTAACATTTAGCTGGGCGGCTACAGAAAACCCTAATATTATTGGCGAAACAACCGCTACCAGCACGACAGATACTATTACCGATACATTAATCAATACCTCTGGCGCAACGCAAATCGTAACGTATACCATTACTCCTACTGGCTCAAACGGTTGTGTGGGTGATTCATATACATATACAGTAACCATTAATCCCAAGCCTTTTGTTACTTCTCCCCCTTCTATTACTGTGTGTAATAATGTAGCTTTAAGTCATGACCTTACCAATGATGTAAATCTATCAGGAGTAAGTTTTAGTTGGTTTGCAATGGATAATGTTAATGTTACAGGAGAAACTACCACGATAACTACTACATCAAATATTACCGATACTTTAATAAATAACTCTCCTTCAGTAGAAACTATAACTTATACAATTACACCTATAAGTGCAGATGGGTGCTCAGGAAATCCATATACATTAACAGTATTAGTCACTCCTACACCAGAGCTGATAGTAACCAAAGAAGCCCTTCCCGCACCAGATGGGTCTTATGATACAGTTGGAGAATCAATAAACTATCAAATAATCATTCGAAATTCGAAAAGTGTAGATATTAATAATGTCACTATTACAGATAACAATGCTGATTATATTAGTATGACTAATATTCCAACAATACATGCTAACACTTCAATTACAATAACTGCAAGGCACACCATTACCCAAGAAGATTTAAATAATGGAACAGTAACTAATGTTGTTACCGTCGAGGGTACTGATACATGTAACACAATAGTAACCGATATTTCTGATGATCCTAATACCAGTATTCCTAATGATCCAACCGTAGTAACTCTGGATCAAAATCCTGCTTTACAATTGTTAAAAACGGCAGATATCGCTCCAGACGGAGCCTGGGATGAAGTCAATGAAGTAATAACATATGCTCTGGTAGTAACAAATACAGGAAACATCCCTCTTCAAAACGTGATAATTACTGATGCCAATGCAGATAGCGGAAGTCTTATTCCTTCATTTATAGCAACCATTCAACCTGGTGATCAGATTAATATCACTGCAGCACATACAATTACCCAATCTGATTTGGATCATGGAAGTGTTACTAATAGTGCCTATGTAGATGCCGAAGATTTAATAGGAAATATAATTACTGACATATCAGACGATCCTAATGACAATACAAATATTGATCTTAATGCAGATGGTATTCCTGATGATCCAACCGTGGTTAGTACGATTCAAAGTACAATGTTGGAAGTAACTAAAATAGTTGACAAAAAAATATACAGTCAAATAGGAGATATACTATCATATACCATTTTAATAACAAACACAAGTAACATAACGCTTCATGATGTTATTGTAAATGATCCCAATATTAGCTTTACATCTCCTAATACTCTTTTAGAAATCGCCCCCAACGAATCATTTACTGTAACGGGATATCATATCATTGATAAACAAGATATTACTAACGAAATGGTTAGCAATACAGCAATTGTCAAAGCTTTGTTTCCGAATGGAACGGCTATCATCTTTGAAGATTCTGATGATCCCAATGATCGTACCGATATCGACATTGATAACGATGAAGATCCGGAAGATCCTACGGTAAGTTATTATGATAAAGATGAAGATAACATACCCAACATAGAAGATTTTGATGATGACAATGATGGAATAACTGATATTGAAGAGCAAAACGGAGATCTGTTTCTTGACACAGATGATGATGGTATAATCGATCGTCTAGACCTTGATTCTGATGGCGATGGTATTTATGATTTTGTAGAGGCGGGGCATAATGCCATAGATTCTGAAATCGACGGAACCATAGATGGTCCTTATGGTAGTGATGGAATTTCTGACAGCGTACAAGACAATCCTTATTCGGGAGAGGTGAATTACCAAATACAAGATACTGATAATGATAGTAAACACGATTTTCAGGATATCGACGATGATGATGACGGTCTTTTAACCGAAAATGAAAACCCAGACCCAAATGGCAACGGAATTCCCGAAGATGCTTTTGATACAGATGCAGATGGAACCCCAGATTATCTGGATCCCAACTTATTTGATCCTAATGCAGAAGATGATGTAGAAATATATAATGTGGTCACTCCTAATGGAGATGGAGATCATGATATGCTACTGATTAGAAATATTCAAAACTTTCCTGAAAACGAAATCAAAATATTTAACAGATGGGGAGTATTGGTTTATGAAGTGCAAGGGTATGGAAAAAACAATAATTTCTTTAGAGGTCAATCTATGGGAAGAGTTACACTGAATAAAGAAAAACAGTTACCTGTAGGAACCTATTTCTATATTCTTACGTATACAACCAAAGATGGTAAAACAAAAAAAAGATCTGATTATCTCTACATCAATAGGTAAAGCAACTATACCTGTGTGAGCATAGTCCGAAGTCTTAAAAATAAATAAACCTTAAAAAATGAATCGAACCTATTTCATATGGGGAGTTCTATTACTGCTCTTCACCCAAACATTTTTTGCTCAACAAGATGCTCAATATACGCAATACATGTACAATACCATAAGCGTTAACCCTGCATATGCAGGCTCAAGAGATGCAATGAGTATTATTGGTTTATATAGAAATCAATGGGTAGGTATTGGTGGAGCGCCTGTTACACAAACGATAAGCATAAACTCACCTATTGGTTCACATAATCAGGTTGGATTAGGATTGTCTATAGTGAATGATAAAATAGGACCCACACAAGAAACGTATTTCGATATTGATTTTTCGTATACCATTAATCTGACTCTTGATAAACAATTAGCATTTGGAGTAAAAGGAGGTGGTCATTTATTAGATGTTAATTTTGATAAGCTTAATCAATATACCAACTCTGATCTGTCATTAGAGACCAATATAGATAATAAATTCTCTCCTAATGTTGGCGTTGGAATTTATTATCATACAGAAAAACTATATTTGGGAGCTTCTGTACCCAATCTGTTAGAAACACAACATTTTAATGAATCCGGAGATCAAGACATGTCTGCTTCTTTTTTGGCCAAAGAAAGGATGAGCTACTACCTTATTGGTGGATGTGTTTTTGATGTTAACCGATTTCTAAAATGGAAACCCGCAGTACTGGTCAAGGCTGTTTCGGGAGCCCCGCTTCAGGTAGATCTGTCTGCGAACTTTTTATTCAGAGAAAAACTTACTCTAGGTATTGGATATCGATGGGATGCTGCGATCAGCGCACTTACCGGGTTTCAAATTTCAGAAGATCTCATGTTAGGGTTCTCCTATGACTGGGAAACAACAGCATTAGGAAATACCGAGTTTAATACAGGTTCGTATGAATTTTTTCTACGTTTTGAAGTTCTCAGAAAAAACAAACGGATTCTTTATCCTCGATTTTTTTAAACAAGTATAATATAACTAAGTACTTCTAACTCTTTAAATCTATCTCCTTCAGGTTTTTAATCCTATTTCGTTCTAGAAAATCATCAATAGTCTCAAAATGCTCTATAACACGTTGTTCTTTAAATTCAAAAACTTTTTGAGATAATCCTTGTAAAAAATCACGATCATGGGATACTAAAATAAGTGTTCCTTCAAAAGACAGTAATGCTTCTTTAAGTACATCTTTGGATTTAATATCTAAATGGTTCGTTGGTTCATCAAGAATCAATAGATTAACGGGCTCTAAAAGTAATTTTACCATTGCCAATCTAGTTCTTTCACCTCCAGAAAGTACTCCCACTTTTTTCTCGATATCATCACCTCCAAACATAAATCCTCCTAAAATATTCTTTATTTGAGTTCTTATATCACCTTTGGCAACCTCATCTACAGTTTGAAAAACGGTTAATTCGGGATCTAATAGTGCTGCTTGATTTTGAGCAAAATATCCCACTTTTACATTATGCCCCAAATGGCAATCTCCTTCAACATCAATTTCATTCATAATGGCTTTAATCATGGTTGATTTACCTTCTCCGTTACGCCCTACAAAAGAAACTTTTTCTCCCCTAGAGATTGACATATTCGCTTCTCTAAATACCGTGTGATCACCATATTTTTTTGTTAGGTTTTTTACGGTTACAGGATAATCTCCTGATCTGGGAGCTGCCGGAAATCGCAATTTAAGAGATGAAGTATCCATCTCATCAACTTCTATGATTTGTAACTTTTCGAGCATTCGTTCTCTGGATGTCACTTGATTCGTTTTAGAATATGTGCCTTTAAATCGTTCTATAAATGCTCTGTTATCTGCAATAAATTTTTGCTGTTCTTTATAGGCTTTCATCTGGTGCTCTAATCGATCCTTACGCAATTGCAAATAATGAGAATAATTAGCTTTATAATCATAAATTCTTCCCATAGTTACCTCTATAGTTCTATTAGTAATATTATCGATAAAAGCTTTATCATGAGAAATAACAACAACAGCATTTGCTTTGTTTACCAAAAAATCTTCTAGCCAAATTACAGACTCGATATCGATGTGGTTTGTGGGCTCATCTAACAAAATTAAATCAGGCTTTTGCAATAATATTTTTGCCAACTCTATTCGCATTCGCCAACCCCCGCTAAACTCTTTGGTAAGTTTGGTAAAATCTTCTTGCTTAAATCCTAGACCTTTTAATGCTTTTTCTATTTCTGCATCATAATTAATGTCTTCGAGTGCATAAAATTTCTCTCCTAAATCTGAGACTTTTTCTATGATAGACATATACTCATCAGACTCATAATCTGTTCTGGTTTCTAACGCTTTATTTAAGCTGTCTATCTCATCACGCATGGCTAGAATGCTAGCAAAGGCTTTTGACGTTTCTTCAAAAACAGTACAATTATCTTCTGTAAGCAAATGTTGTGGCAGGTATGCAATTACCGTGTCTTTGGGACATCTAACACCTCCTCTGGTTGATTTTTGAGCACCTGCAATAATTTTCATCATTGTGGATTTACCTGCACCGTTCTTACCCATCAAAGCTATTTTGTCATTTTCATTGATAACAAAAGAAACATCACTAAATAAAGTTTGGCCACTAAATTCTACTGCTAACGCATCTATAGAAATCATACTATTTTGATTTTTAAAAATGCAAAATTAAGAAAAAGTCTTGCAGTATAAGTGATCCATTCTATTTACTTTAAAATTGCTAAAAAACAACCTTCAGCTTACCTCGTTTCTCATAGTATCCTACATAGGCGAACACCACTTATGAAATATGCTGAAATATTATTTCAGATAACACTCTCGTAAATTTGTAGTATCAAAATCGGAATGGTGGAGTTGTCAATTGATGATCTGGGTTATTTTTTGTGCAAAACAGATCTCATATAAAGCGGTTAATTTAAGTTATGAAATGATTTAATGACGCGTCATTTCATAGAGAAGGGGTTCTAAAATTCACAAAATTTATATCGATAACTCCATTCATTCCTCAACCTAAAATATCTTTGGTTATGTGTACAAAAAACAGCTTTTCTATTTTGCTACCTTTTAAGGTATTTACAGATATTTATTTTTTTATTTCTACTACCGCAATTCGTAAAATAAATTTGTTCTCTATCAAGAGATAAGTGCTATATTTTTTTTAACTTATATACGCATTTAAAAGTAGTTATTTTATCTTAAAAACTACACCATCAATCGTTTATAAAACCACCACTATTAGTTGCTAAAAGAATCACATAAAAAAGGTTAGTAGTGCCATCTTATAAATGCTATTTTTGATAAGATGCAGGAAGTTACAAACTAGAAATATTTCAAACTTCGCTTATAGTTTACACTGCAAATAACAGTACTAATGACTTAATTAAATTAAATATGTTGACCACATATAAAGCAGAATTATTCAATAATTTACAAACGGCGATAGAGCTCGAACATTCTACCATCCCTCCATATTTAGCTACACTTTTTACCATCAATCAAGATACAAATGCTTTTGCTTATGGGGTAATACGCAGTGTAGTAATGGAAGAAATGCTACATATGACATTGGCCTGTAATATTTTGAATGCGGTAGGAGGAACTCCTCTTATAGATAACCCAAAATTTATCCCAGAATATCCCGCAGAATTTAATTTTGCAGATCGCAAATTTGACGTTGGGATTATAAAATTCTCTAAACCTGCGATTGAAGCATTTTTAGAAATTGAAAAACCCTCTCAAGAACAACTTAATGTTACAGGAGAACATATCAATAGTTTTCTGCATCCAATAGACATAAATAGCAAAACTATTGGTGAGTTTTATGACACTATCAAAAAACAACTAGTCTATTTGGTAAAAGAATATGGTGAAGAAGCAATTTTTGATGGTGAGAAAAACCTGCAAATCACTCCCAAAGAATATACTAGTAATAGTGGCGAAGTAATTGTTGTAGAAAACCTGAAAACGGCTCTTTTTGCTATAGATGTTATTGTCGATCAGGGTGAGGGGATTTCTGATTCTATTTACGATGGTGACAACACCTATTTTGGTCAGGATAAAGAAGTAGCGCATTACTATAGATTTTATGAAGTCTATGTCGAACAACAATACCGAGAAGGAGATCATCCAACAAAAAAACCCACAGGTAAAAAGATTTCTATTAATTGGAATGCTGCAATAGACATGATAGCAAACCCAAAGGCAAGTGATTTTCCTGCAAACTCGATGGCCAGAACAAAAGCAGATGAATTTAACCAGTTGTACTCTCACTTTTTACAGTTATTACACCTTACGTTTAATGGGCAATCTTCTTTACTTGATAAAGCAATAGCAATGATGTACCAGATGAAACAACTTGCGGCAGAATTATTAAGTTGTAACATCCCCGGAAATGAGGAAGGAAAAGTAGCTGGGCCACCATTCGAGTATATCCCTTTGGCAGAGCGAAAGCAATTTGACTGGTTGGCTAAAGAATTAACCTCGAAATAAGAGATCGGATCTAAAAAAACTTAAAACCTAAATATTTATACATTTTAATTAAACATACAATAATCCATCTATTATGAAAAAACCATTCGATCGCATTATTACCGTTATGTTTGAGAATCAATATAGAAACTATGTGATTCAGGATCCTTTTTTAAAGAAACTTGCTGCCGCAGGTGCCGATATGACCAACTATTTCGGTGCATTTCACCCTTCACAAACCAATTATCTGGCTTCTTTGGCAGGTGAAATTTGCGGAGTTACCAATGACACGCCTCCAGCAGCTCCACTACCACAAGAGACGTTAGTAGATTTGTTAGAAGCAAAAAACGTAAGCTGGAAAGCTTATATGGAAGCATATCCCGGAGATCCCTGGAAGGAAATATGGGAAAAAGAAACCTATCCCACTTCAGATCAACCCATAAATCAATACCCTCCTAAAAATTCTAAAAATCTATCCCGATACTATAGAAAACACAATGCTTTTGCATCCTTTCATACCATTCAAAAAGATAAAAACCGGTGGAATAAAATTGTAAGTGATATCAATTTCTGGAAAGATGTCGCCAATCAATCTTTACCAGAGTATAGTTGGTTTACGCCTGATATTTGGAACGATGGGCACTATCTGTATAATACTCATATCGACACCAATCCCCGTACACAGTTAGTACCTCAACTATCGGCCTGGTTAGAGCATGTATTTCTTGGTAACATAGAGAGTGATAAGCTCGAAGGAGGAGTCGCTGCAGGAGAAACCACTATAGGACTAAATTTGGATATTGATTTATTATTAACCGATCCGGCAAAGGCATGGGCACAATCTAACATTCCTAAAGGAACACTACTGGTAATTACTTTTGATGAAGCAGATTTTAATGCAACAGGTTATGATACGAATTATGACGGTCCCAATCAAATATACACCGTACTTTTAGGAGATATGATAACGCCTGGCACTGTAATTTCTACTCCTTATAATCATTATAACCTCATCAAAACCATCGAAAAAAATTATCAATTAGAATCGCTTTACAAAAACGATTATGGTGCCAATTGGTTTCGCTTTCTTTGGGAGGAATCTTTTGAATGGGAAAAACCTATAAACACTAATCTTCAGGCCGGAAAAGCATTAGCCATTACACAAGGTACGGCAGGATTACACATGGTTTTTTCTGATCAAAATGGTCAGTTATACGATTGCTTACATACCGATTCTGGTTGGGAACAACCTAATGAATTAGGCTTCATCACTACAGGAGCTATAGCCATGGCATCTATTGGAGACATCAATCTATTGGTCTTTCAGGGTAAAGAAGGAGAGTTACTAACCAGTTCGTATAGTGCTTCAAAAAAGGAATGGACGCAAGTCACATCTTTACAGCAAAACACTTCAGGAAGTCTTGCCTTAACTGCATATTATGATATGAAAAGTTGTGAACATAAATTTATGTTATGCTGGGTATCTTCTGATCATTTTATACAATCTATGCAAGGGACTGCTACCGGTTTTTCTAACACTGTAGTCCCTGTAAACCAACTTACAGATGGGCCTATGACTATCGAACAATTAGGTGCCTCTCTTTTCTTAGTTTATAAGGAAAGAAATACAAGAAAAATGCGAATGACTTCATATAACACAGGAGCTTTTAACGCTTTTGATGCGGTTGATTTTCAAGACAATCCAGCACCAGAAAATAATACTTCTATACATCAATGGTCTGTTATGGATTTTACAGTAGGGCATTTTTCAAAAAAGATGGCTGCCCTGGCTAATGAATATCAAAATCTTGGGCAGATGGCCATGGTAACAGCATCTGGCGAAATGCATTTGGTACATCGAGGAGGATATAGTGATACTCCTAATGCGTTTACCGAAATATTTGGATTAACTGGCATATATACTGCTATCAATGAACTATCTAACGGGTTCGGAACTCTCGATCAAGCGGGATGGACAAAAGAACAAGAAATGACAGCTCTTACACTAGCTCCTGATAGTCCAATAGCAATGTGTTCAAACCAAGAAATGATCACTCTGGTTTGGGCAGATACCAAAAGTAATACGATTAAATATCAACAAGGCGGATATAAAAAGAAGAGAGCAGCATTAAAAAAACAATTAGAAAATCAACATCTAGCTACTTCTTTGTAACCTGAGACCATAATATTAGAGTAGTTTTCTTAATGAAATGGAGAACTGCCATAGTATCGCGTTTGCAACCGTGGGCTTCGCACTGGCAACCGTGGGCTTCGCGCTGGCAACCGTGGGCTTCGCGCTGGCAACCGTGGGCTTCGCGCTGGCAACCGTGGGCTTCGCGCTGGCAACCGTGGGCTTCGCGCTGGCAACCGTGGGCTTCGCGCTGGCAACCGTGGGCTTCGCGCTGGCTGTAGAATAAAAAAATCATTCAGTAAACATGAATGATTTTTTTAATATCAGAACCTCAATTAAAGTAAGTTCGAGATAAGAAAATTTACGTCGGTCAGAGTGATTTTCGATAGAAAATTGTACTTCAACATAGCTCAGAAGAACTATCGAAGACCTTGTTTTCAGCTAGGCAGGCAAAGTAAATTTTCGAGTAAAAGTCTAATTTCGATACAATCTTTCTCCGTATCATCTCGAGCCCTTCGATAAACTCAAGACAGGCACAGTCGAGAGGTCGCTATGAAAATCACTCAATTCGACGGCTTTTTTCATTTAATGGTTATCCCGATTTACGTTAATTAGTATCGTGATTTTATAAGCTTTATAAACTATTCTAACAGTTCAAAGTCATCTTGAGCGATATAAGAAACTTTGGCTACAAAACCAGTTTCAACTAGCTGGACAACATTTTCGCCTTCTATTAAATTAATCTGATTTTGCTGATCTTCTAACCTATCAAAAGTCATACTGTACAATTCGCCATTTATGGTATATGGAACAACAGATTCTTTTACAGTGCCACTACCCTCACCTTCTACTTTTATTAATACCGAATACTTCTCACTTGGATTAACACAATCAAACACAGAAATAAAAGTACCATCTTCTTTTATAATACTTATACTGGTTGCCTTTATGATAGTATTTGATGGGTCATCATCTTTAGAGCAACTGCTAAACATTGTGAGAATAGCTATTGCATATATACATACTCGAATATTCATCATTCCTCTTTTTTATTGATTATTATTTCTTTACTAATATTCCCTATTTGCACCAAATAAGTTGCGGTCTCAAGATTACTAAATATTGTTTCTCCATTAGTAATGGTTTGTTTAGAAAAAGCTATGCCATCTTTTAATAATGATACCTCTTCATTGTTACGGGTAGATACAAGCTTAATAGCACCGCCTTGATAACAAACAGCGTCTTTTTTATAGTAAACAATATCGCCAGAAGTTTGCTTCACATTTACTGTCCATTCTTTTAGAACAGATTGATCTTCTGATACTACTCTAAACGCTACTGGTGTACTAAAGTCCATTAAGCTTTCTCCCGATTTTTGCTCTGTTGTACCCACGTATAATTTTGCACCTGGGCTCATTGTAAACATTGAATTAAGGTTACTAATATCATCGCTATTATCTACTATCAATGTGATCTCATTTTCATTGAAGATCTTATCTTTTACAAAAACATCTGCTAAATCAAAATCTACAATATTCGCTTCATTATTTAACGCTGGCTCTGCAATACTATATGCCTGAAAAACATCACCATAATGTTTATTGATTTCAAAATTTTCTGTTTTACTAATACTTACCACCTTATCATTAGACGAATCGTAAATCTTAAAGTTGATCGTTTCATCATTTCTATTGGCAAAAACCGTTAAATATGCATAGTACCTATTTTCTGAAACAATATAAGTGAGCTCACTAACTCCCCTGCATTCATTATCTACAAAAGCTGCTACCTTATCATTAGAATTTTCTAAATCGTTGCTATCAATGTTTAAAAATGCTACAAACGACATGGTGTATTGAAAATCATTTTCATTTACGATCCATTCTGGATTCTGAGCATATACTTGGACACCCATTAATAAAAGGAACATCCAATTTTTATAGTTACCTATTTTCATCTTCTTATGATTTAAAAACCACTGTTAACGTTTCTATGTTAACAGTGGTACTTATTGGACTTATTTTTTAATTACTTTTTTACTTACTGTTACACCATTTACGATGGCTTTCAGGTAATAGCTCCCCGAAGAAATTTCTGGTTGAATCGATAACCAGTTTTCTCCAGTGTTAACGTCTATCTCTTTCTGATAAATTGTTTGTCCAGACATAGCATCCAATGTAAGTTGTACTTTTTGGTTACTTTCTACGACAACACGTATTTTAAGCTCTTTTTCAAAAGGGTTGGGATAAACCTCTATAATTTTTGAAGGTACTTTTAACACGATAGGTTCCTGTACCGTACCAAGAACATCATTAGCATTAAAAACAATAGTCTTTGTGGTTTCTTCTTCTGTAACCCCATTAGATATATAAAACCTCATATTTTCGCCTATGTCACCATAAATGGTCAAGAAACTAAGCGATTCATCTTCTACCCACTGGTTTTCTGCACTACCTCTCAATATACCTTGAGTATCATATACCATAACTTTAGAATACCCTTTAGGTAATCGAAGAATTACATTCATATTTTCTGCATATTTTGTATACTCTTTGGAAATTTCTGACTGAGACTTTAGTACGCTCTTTCCTTTTGCAGCTGTACTTAGATATCTTGGATATCTAAATGTTTGTGTCTTGCCCGATCGTATCATATACCCATTTCCAGCAATTAAATAATTTAAGGTACCCGTCCAACCATTTAAAGGGTCGTATATCGAAAATAGATTTTGTGATTTGATCACATCTCCATCTTCGGGTTCAAAAAAAGCAAGTGCATCATTGATCGGAGTATTATTACCCACAACAAAGGGCAACCAGTTCCAGTTTTCATGTAGCTCATAGAACCATTCATCCAGATTAACTTTTATACCTTTAATACTTAAATTATTCTCTTTTTCTAATTTAAGTTTATACATTTTTGAAGTAGTTAACCCTCCATTGGCACTTATTGTACCAGACCAACCACTTTTATATGGGTCTGTTGGGTGTTTGAAATACGTTTCTAAACGTCCTGGATTTAAGCTTAATATTCTATCGTTGGTATACAAATCCAATTCGCTGGTTAACTTATTAAGATTACTAAAGTCAGGGGCACTTACATCAAAAGACACCCATGTCCATCCGGCATTTAATGCTAATTTTTGCTCTACCACTTCTGTATTCTCGAATATAGCTGCATTCGATTTTGTGCCTATTATCTCGTTTTCCATAAAAGTAGTCGTGGTGACATCATTTAAATCTACTTCGAGAATTTTACCCTGAGAAGCATCCCATGCTCTAAATTCGATAGTTTCGCCATACGCAGTATTACTAAATATGGTTAAGTACACAAAATACTCATCATAGGCGGGATCATATACCAGACGCGTTTCACCTCGTGGGATTCCGTTAAAAAAAGCACCTACTTTATCATAGTGGTCTCTCGAAATGGTACCACTTACTTTTAATTTTCCGATAATATTCATGCTAAAATCGAAAGCATTAGGATCAACAGACCAGTTAGGTTCTGTTTCTAACACCCTAAGATTTAATTGTAGCTTTTGATCCAACCCAAAATCAGTTTCTAAATATAAGTTTTCGATATAGTCACCAATTGTAAATTCTGGATCTACACTTGCATTAATAGTCATTTTACTATTGGGTTCTAATGTACCAGAATCAACACTTAATGTTAACCAGCCAGGTATATTGTTAATCTTAAATGTTTGGTTTTTGCCACCTCTATTGATCAATGTTATGTCGAATTGATAGCTATCACCTACAAACTTTTCTATATCCAACACATCCTCATTTTCTGCTACATACCAGCTTACTTCATTACGCTCGACAAATGCAGTCCAGGTAACCGGCGATGCCTGCCTATTTTCTACGGTATCAAACATTCTATCTACCGTAATATCTAAAATTTGCCCTTCGAGAACTGCCCAATTACTAATCTCTGGAGTAATAATCATTTCATCTCCATTAATCACATGACGAACATCAAAACTTAACAAATCACGTTTTGGTTTTAACTTGGGCGCATCTTCTGAATAATTTGGTAAACCAGTACTTAAAACCGAATTTACAGCAGGAGTGGTATTGTTAGATAAAGCATGATAATACCTGGGACCTTTACCATTGGGCAACTCTGGACGGTTCATATTTGCATAAAGAATTAACCCTAATGTAGTTGGAGAAATCTCATAACCGCTATCTCTTCGTATTTGTTCGATAGATCTGGCGGTATTCCATAATCTTACCTCATCAATTTTTCCTGTAAAAAACTGATCTACAGTAGTTGTACTGTTAGGGTGTGTAAAACCACGAGCACCTATCCAGAATGTATTTCCAGAAATCCCTCCGATATCTTTGGTGGGATATGAGCTTACTAACGCTGTATCGATATATGTTTTTAATGCTCCGATACGATTCACGACCATGGCAATATGATGCCAGGAGTTATCTGCAATACTCCTATTACTAAGTTGGTAAGACAACCCTTCATTTTTGAAAACTAAAAGCCCCTCTGTATCCAATTCTATCGCCCATTTATTACGCTTACCATTAGACTGTACAAAATCCTCTGTAGTCCCTCTACCATTAGAAAATATAGTAGCCACCTTCTTTTTATCAGTTTTCACCCAAAAAGAGAGCGTAATATCCATTTCGTCATGGATTTGTTTTGCTGCTCCGTACTCTGAGAAATCACTTAGATTTAGTTCGATATACTGATCATTATTGAAACCATATGCATTGGTTTTTGGCTTGATATCCCAGGAAGCATTCATAGTTGCATGAATATATCTTGCCAAATCTTTGGCGATGGTTCCTTGCCCTTCATTTAATAGCCAATATCCTACTAAGTTACGTTCTGAACCAGAAAACTTTGTATACATATTAGCAGCAGATTCTGATAAGGATATAGATTTTGTCCACATTCGTAAATCGTGCAGGTTTCCAGAAAAATTATTTCCTCCTATCGTTAATTTCTCTTTGTTGGTAAACTCTAAAGCTCCCACTGTTTTAACGATAAGCTCGTTACTATCTTCATAGATACGTAACTCTCCTTTTTCTGAATGATAACTTAATGTATAATGATGAAACAAATCATCACTGATAATTCCTTGTTGTATGGTTTGTCCTCCCAATGTCCAGACTAATTCTCCGTTGACAAGTCGTAGGTCAAAACCATTTTCCTGGTGCATAATGGTTGCATCACCTATTGTACTATTGTTCATCCAGAATTCGATACTATAATCCCCACTCACAACATTGGTTTTATCAATAACTACCGTATTTTCTGATCCATTAAAATAAGCAGATACGCCATGAGAAACCGGCAGGTCATTGGTTTCTGCAACAATCTCTATTTTACTTATTGCGGGATTGTAATAAATAGGTTCGCTAAATTGCAATCTTAGGTCTTCACCAGCATGCAAAATACCATCGGTAGGTGATGGAGTTCCAAACTGTTGTGGACGTTGTAAATCTACTGTACCCAAAATCGTTTCTGAAATATATTGAGTACCATCGGTACAACTGGTAATCGCGCGTATTTCGTACCTGCCATCAGACAGTTCTAATCCTGCAATATCAAATGCATACGATAATGTAGCTTCTGTTATGCTCGAATTTTTATCTTCACCATTTTCTATAGCTGTGGCCAAATAATCTACCGCATCTCCTTCTACCGTAGTAAAAGGTGATTTATAATAGGTATGCAAGCGATTCCATGAAGAAGCAGTCGATTTTCTATACTGTAGTTCTATCTTTTTGAAACTATTAAAGCTGGTGTTAAATTCTGATAGTTCTACGGTTACAGCGTTTGTAGATCCATCCAGATTAAAAATATCTGCATTGTTTACCACCCAGTTATCAAAAGGCTTTGCAACCACTACTTTTGAGCACGAAGGCACAAAGGATGCTGAAATTGAAACGCGATCATTTACATTATACTTATCACATAAGGATTCTAATATAATATCGATATCATGATAATCGAATTGATCTGATGCCGATTTTTCAAGGGTTAATAAAAAAGGTACTTTTTGCCCATAAGGTACATGGACTATTTCTCCTCCAAACCCAACATTCATTTTTGCGTTATAAGGATTGGTAGTATTATCTATTTTTAATTTAAAATCTGCGTCTGTTTCACTTACACTATTATTCTCTAAAATGAGTTCAAATTCGGCAATACCAGTTTCAGGAATATTTGTCATATTAGCTTTCTTTACACTAATAAGTGGTATTTCGACTCTTTGGGTGGCATAATTTAATTCAAAGCCTCCCTTAAATTTTGAAAAATCGACCTTATAAAAATCAGGTTTATTGACCACATCTGGTTCTGTACAATCCGTAGTCGCTCCATTTTCTTTGTTTAATTCGCAAATTTCATACGCACTCTTACTTTTTACATAATCGTTGTATTCTCTCATCTCCTCATGATATTTTTCTGGGATTTTCTTATACTCCTTTTCATCAAAAAACAAAGAACTGCTGATACCTTCATATGGACAAGATGTCCTTCCTCCAATAGTACTGAAAACCGGGCCATCACCATCAAATGCATTGACTACATCAACACTTAACATATTTGCCTCGTCATTATCTTTTAAAGTATAAGAAATTATTGAAGTATTTGTTTTTTCTGCTTTCACACCTCCGTTTATTTCTTGAGTTGCAATAGCAGAAATTGTTGAAATAAATCCAGCCTTGTTAATGGTAAACCCCAACTCTAATGCTAACGATTCATCTATAGTTATGTTATATTCTGTTGTTTTTCCTACTATTGTTGTAGATTCTATATGCTTCGACAACTCTCCTACTCCTGCATCAAAAGAAATATTTTCTTCAAAACGATTTTCAAGTAATGTTTTTAGCTGGCTAAGATCTTCAAGCTTTTCTTTAAGTTGTTTTTCCCCATTCAACTCTCCTCCAGGAGCCAAATCACTTTTTTCAATTTCTCTTTCCAAAATTGATTCTTGTGCTTCTAAAGTAGCGGTTAGTCCCTCTTTATATTTACCTCTTTCTTTTAAAGTTCTATACTTTGTAATTTCATTATTAAGTACTGTTTCTTTCCACAAGTTTATTTGTCTTTCATATTCATCTTTCGATAATTTTGGTGGATTTTTGGGGTCAAACGTATTATTTTCGATACTATAAACAATGGCTTCCAATTCAGGAATCAAAGTCTCTATAATATGCTTTTGGCTGTACACAAAAAATGTCTCTGAAGGCTTTTCTACAAAATACATGGCTTTTTGCTTACTAATAAACAAGGGAACATCATTTCCCTTGATATCTTTAAAATGTAATTCGAGTGAATTAGAATCCGGCAACTTTGATGTATTAACTTGTATATTATCATAAGATCCGTAAAAATAGTTTTTGGAATTCCCGATAAATAAATCCCCATCTGCACCAACATATTCTGGATCATCACTTGTCGATATTGTTTCATTAAAAGTATATGTTTTATTGAGACTTGTACCTACCGAAGAAGAAGTTGTAACAGAAATTCCTCCTGTAAGGCTATTGGTTGTTTCTGTTTCTATCACTGGTCCAGCTAATCCTCCTCCAACAGAGAATGTACATCCTATTTTCCATTGCAAACTGGAAGAAACTCCTCCTGTACTATTAAAACTACTTTCTGCCGTATATGAAATACTTTCTCCCTTTTCTATTGAGGCAAAACTATTAGACCCTGGTGGATCCCTAAGAATAATATCGGGTACATCAGGGGCAGCAGTTACAAAAGTTTGGCTTCCGTCTGATTTTCCTCCCAAAATTAACCCTTCATCATTATAATTATTTGCAGGGGTATCAATCCCATTTACTCTATAGTTAATTGATAGTGTTCTTAAAAACGGTTTCGAGATACTAGGAATACCTGCTTCAAAACTATAGGTTGATTTACTTTTATCATTTTGATTGATGGTTATTTTCTCACTTCCATCCAAAGCCAAATTATTGGTAATGATAAAATCTCCATCTGTTATAGCGACTTTAGACTCAACACCAGTAATGCCTTTATCATAATTTTTATACAGCTCATAGGTTTCAAAATCTATAAAATATTTTTGAAATTGTTCATATATAAATAAGTCTTTACCATTTAATTGTACCCCTTTTGTACTGTATAAATCTCCATCGACAGGAACCTGTTCTGTCGAAGTTTGTCGAGTCACATATAATTGTGGAGCAGAACGATATACAAAACTCTTTTCAAAATGATAGGGTCCTGATACTAATGGATCTACTCCTTCTCCCAATGAAAATGTCGATGTTTTGGTAACAGGAACAGTTCGTAAGTCCAATATTTCATTTGCATTCAAGAATGTATTACTAATATTATCGGTATCATTAACAATACTAACTCCATCGCTGGTACTTGTTTTTTCGATCGTATATTGTAATGGGGCTATTGCTATTCGATACTCACCAGAGGTTTCATTAGTATTTATAAGTAAATCTCCTGCTTCATGACTTAACTTGATCGTAGCAACTCCTATATTATTTTTTGCACTTACCGCCTCTGTTCGTTCTTCTGGAGTTTGAGGATTAAATACGTGTTCTACATAACCATCACTACCAAAACCAATGGGTTTTTCTGCTTCTATCGACCCACCTACTACTTTACCTACCAGAGTGACCTTTGTCTGATCCAAAAATGTGACCGATTGCTCCTGATGTTCGAAAAAATCGAATTCGATGTTATGATTATCTCTAATATACGTTATTTCTGCAGTAGTTAAAGGCGCCCCATTTATTCGTTCTTCCTGAGCTAAAGCATCTTCTACGGTCATAGGAAAACGACCTCCATAGGTAAAATGATGCCTGTCTTTTTTTACTTCTATATAGTGATTACCTATAGGTACATTAATTACAAACCCACCATCTTTATCGGTTGTTACAGGACGATTATCACTTCCTATTACAATATTACCATCGATATAAATATTGGCTCCTTCGATCCCTACATTGGGCATATCTACAATCGTATTTGGATTTTTTCCTTCCTGATAATCCCCTTTTTGATAGGTACGTTCAGTATTATTAATGGTAACACTATATTCATTGTAGCCAGACTCTTTTACTTGTGTAACATTAGGTAATTCAATCTTTCCATCATTATTTTTAATAGGTTCAAAAGTACCATACACATCCATGCGTGCTCTTCCTCTAAATATAAAAGAAGAAACATCCTTAAAATCTATTTTATTAACTATCTGGGCACTCTCTCCCAAAAATATCAATTGTTGATTGGGCTTGAATTGATGTACCCCATAAGCTGGTGTTATAGTATAGGATTCTCCTGCCCCGCTATAAGGAATAGCGGCAATCACATAATTTCCGTTCTCATCGGTGACTCCCAGTACCCCTAATTGATTGGTCGTTGGCCTGTCTGTTGCATTTGATGTCCAGTTTGCATGAACCAGCAATGCATTATTTTTATTAAAATCATATCCTTTTGCAGATAGGTCATACACATACTCACCTTGTCCTTCATTAGCACGCAAATACATTAATAAACCTGTTTCGGTTCCGTTTAGATACCTTTTAAAATCCTGTCGTATGGTTCTTTCATCCAAAGGTCTTTGCCACAGACGGATTTCATCAATAACGCCATCCATTTGATCTGCTATCAATAAGCTATTAAACTCTTTGTCTGATGGGTATGTATAATTTCCTATAATACTAAGTTCAGGAATCTTTCTTTGGGTACTATCCAGTTCCTTTTCTTGTGCCTCGGCTATTGTACCAATGAGTTCATTATTTAATTGACGGCCATTTAAGAATAATTTTGGCGTATTACCTGCTGTTAGTATCAAAGAAAGATGAATAAAATTTGAAGTAATTTCTGATATTGGTTTTAGAATATCATCTCCTCTACCATCTACATCACCCGTTGGATAGTACTTTTTGAGAGTAACTGAATATTCTCCACTACCAGCATTAACTCCGCTAACTTTAATCTTCAACGTTTTTTCTCCATTCTCCTCATCTAATACCACATTGGCCTTGACCTTTGAAGACAATATATCTCCGTTAACCAAATCTCGGTATTGTAATGTTAGCCAGTTAAAATCAGAGGGGTCCTGTATTCTTATCCAGGATTGAAAAGTAGTTTCTGTAGTGATCTTTTTATTTAAATACCTAACATTTAGTTTTCCCTGATCAGAAATGACAATACTACTTCCTATATTGAGTTCTGCACCTTGCGGTTCTGCTCGTACCACTACATCTTTTACTGGGTTTCCTCCTTCAAAACTAATATTACCAGAAACCACTGCAGTTGGATTTCTATACCCTACCCCGGTAATGTAAGAAGTGTATCGCTCTGCCAATGCAGATACTCCTTTGGCATATACCAAATATTCGTACAAAAGTCCTCCTTCTACATAATAATCTATATATTGAAAGTCATCATTACTTAAGGTAGTAATTGGAGCTCCAAATGATTCATGCGGGATATATTCTCCATCTTCAAATTGAAAATACTCTGAAGTAGTCCCCACATAAGGCCGGCGATAAATGAGAATATTTTCGATCTCCTCTTTATTAGCGCCAATAGACCAATCTAATTGAATTTTGTCGCCGTAGTAACCTTTCGAAACATCAAATGTTTGTTCTGTAAAAGTATCATTCATGTATAATACATCCCAAGGGAAACGACTTGATAAATGCCCATCTAATTCTCCCGAAATAGGTAAACTGTAATCAAAATAATATTGACTTGTACCTACTTGTAAAGTGACATTGTCACCATCGTTGTTATAGTCTTTCTCTTGTAATGTTGTAGCGCCCGTAACCACTTGCGGATTACTTTGTGCCCAAAGCCAATTAGCCATTAACCCCAAGCAAATGGATAAAAGTATTCTTTTCATACAAGAATTACTTTTATAATTTAACAATATAGTTTACCCCATAATTTACAGGTCTTGTTTCTGCACCTCCACTAGGTGGGATAGTATGTGTATGATCTGCAAGTGGCACTTCCTCTATAACTATAGTAGGTTGAGGAATAAGAATCGATCCAAGAAATTTATCTATGTCTGCTCTGGAAACACTTTTTATCTGTGCATTTTTATTGTCATGATTTCCTGTTTTACCTTCATGATTGTGGCTTTTAAAATCTTCATTCTGAGTTGTTCTTAATTCAGGACCGCTTTTCTGATTTTCAGAACTAACTCCTGTACCTCTCAAAAACATTCCTTTCAGGTCGGGTGTATTATTTCCTATTAATGCGACCAATGCTGCCCCTGATGTAGTAGGGTTAGGGATAGGGTCTCCGTTACATAGTAACCATCCCTTGGGAGCTGTTGGTCCCAAATACGGCATTACTGATCCTGTGGGTGCTCCATTATTGGCATGATATGCATAAGGAATGTATTGAAAAGGTTGATCAGAAATCACTGTCCCGTCCAGACTGATGACCAACTTTAAATGTTTTGTGCTAAAATCCACCTCGTTGAACGAAGTCCCTTGCGGGGTACCTGTTCCTATAATATGCGAGAACACTCCAAAAGCATCTGTAGTCAGGTTTTGGGTTTCTAAATATTTAGAAGTTCCGTTAGGGGTTTGTACATCAAAAACGAAATTCAAATTTTTATTTGCCAGGGCTGCCTTACTAGCATCTCTTGCTATTCCCTGTACCGACACTCCAGTGTTTTGGGCCACATTGGTCATAGCCACACATAATGTAAAAATTAAAAAAAGTAGTCTTTTTTTCATGTTATATTCATTTTGGTTAATTACTTATCAGATTATTGTACATCGTATTGTATATTGGAAATTGTTTCTATAACACCTCTATTAACAATACCTGCGTATGTTTATCAAAAGTATTTTGACGTATACGGAATCTGTAATTAAAATGAATATCGGGGTAAAGTATCCGTAAAGAATGTGTACTTATTAAAGAAAAATATTCATTCTCCTTTAGAATTTAAAAAATCTATTATGGTTATAAAAAAGAGATGTTTTCTTAAAAAGTAATCTCTCTATTCTATAGATTCTTTTAAGTAGTATTTTTTATCTATGTAAATATAAAGCACCCTTGTAGGAAAAAATATTTCATAATATTTCAGCGGCATTACCATAAACTATTGATGGTATTTTGGATTCGGAAAATTCCTTAATATGTTAATCATAATTAAGGAGTGTTTTTTTTATGCTTTTGATATGAGCATCGCCTACATTTACTTTTTTTGCATAAGTTTCCCATTGTTGTATAATGGTATTAATCTGTTGGATAATTTCTTTGGGGTTTTTGATGTTCATAGATTTTGCTACGATAAGAAAATCCTGAAGAGTAATATTTTCTCTTTTCCCATTAATAGAAAGCGCATGACTACTTACCCACTGGCTTCCTGGGCGATATGCATAGCATATATCATATGCAGGACTAAGCTCCCACTCCCCATCTTGTTTTAATCTAAATGCAAAATTTTTGGTATGGTCATCACAATTTTTAGAAATAACATTAAACACCATCCTTCTAAACATCTGCTCTGCTTGTGGATAGGGTAATCTAAGCTCTCGCATGGTCTCAAATAATTGCTCATAGCTATACTGACCTACCTGATTATAGTCATAGTGTTTCATAGCGCATAGTGTTTGTATATGGTGTTTAATGTTTCCTTCTTCTCGGTCAAAGCGCTGTGTCATAAAATGTGCTCGGCCATTTTCTTCTAACAAGTTGCAGGGCATCATAGTAATCCCACAATCGATCGCCATATAATAATAGGCCATTTCTATACGGCCATACCCCTTGGATGTTCCAAATTGAGCATCATCTACACCATCTAGTTTTATGAGATAATGCTTAAACCCCTTGGGAGTTTTTGTTTGTCCTGATTTTACTTCTCCTGTTTTTTCATTATATGCAATAATGGCTTTTGCCCTTGCTCCTCCTGCAGAGGTTCCTATGGTAAGAATATCCTGCATTGCTTGCAACTCGCTCTTATTAATATTGGTTGTAAAACGTTCACGTTTATTAAGCATCGCAGCCGCTACTTCGACAAGATTATCCATCTCTAAATCAAATGCATCTGTACGTTTATTGGTGGCAGGCTCAAACTCTAATGCCCCCATACCTCGGGTTCCTATAAAACATAGTTTTTCTACCGGGTTCATACTATTTTCTGGTCTTCCTTGTTGTGCAAGCCAGGTGTTTATTAATCGATTTCCATAGCGATCAGGAAGTACATCTGCTAATAGCCCTGGTAACCCGCTAAAAGTATTCTCTGTAGACAATGGATTAGATCGCAAATCCGGAAAGTTATAAATAATAGTACCATCTAATGGCATCTTTAAGGGGGCTAATTCATAACCTCTTGTAATGAAAGAAGGTTCGTATTGAAAACTTGCCAGTTGATTTGCTTCATCCCATAGTACAGCACCTACTGTTACTCCCCAAATTTTTATTCTTGCACTATTTACCATTACCAATCACTATTATTTTTATCTTCTTTTCTTGTGCCCGTTGCGCGTTTTCTCTTTTTTTCTTGCAACTTCACTGCTTCCAAAGGGCTTATTTGTTGTACTGTATTAAAATGTTCTAATACATACAATAGATCCAATGTACGCAAGACCTGTATTAATGTGCCTAATGTTATAGAATCTCCTTTTTCAATTTTACCAATAGTATACCTATTAACACCCGCTGCTTCTGCTATCTGAGCTTGTGTTTTATTCTTCAAAATACGTTGGCTCTTTAAAAAATGTCCTATTTGTTTTAGAATAGCATCATCTGTCATCGCCACCCAATTAATGTTGGTTTTTACTATCATTAAATACGTTTTTAAACACTTATGTTGTTAAATAACAACATAAATATAGTAAAAAAATAACAATTCTAGATTTACAATGTCTAATTATGCTATCATTATCACCAAAAACAATCAATAATGTTAGTTTTTAACAACATTATATAAAAGAACAAGAACCTATTATTTTCATAAAGGATATTTTTATCCCTTATAAAAAAAACAATTATCTTTGTCAAGAAACTTTATTAGAAGATAAAAAGATCTTTATATAACCTATAAACTTAATACCAATGAAAACTGCCTCTCTAACTCAAGATATTGTTTATAACGACAAAAAACCCTCGATCAACGTTTTGATTGACACGTCAGCCTCAAAAGAAATACGCATTGTTTTTAAAAAAGGACAACTTATGAAGGACCATAAAACACCATTTCCCATCGTAGTACAAGTTTTTGAAGGTGCCATTGATTTTGGTGTAAACGGTAGTATACAACATCTAAAATCAGGAGACTTAATTGCATTAGAAGGTAACGTTATACATAACCTTACTGCTACAGAAAATAGTATTGTACTATTATCCTTATCTATAAAAGACAAAGTAGAACGTGTTAAAAATATAACCACCAACTAGACGAACTATGTTTACTGCCAAAAGAATTTTTATTGTAATACCGATTCTATGGTTAGGTTTTGTACTATCTATATCCTTTATGGAAGCCTGGCTAAAATTTCAGGCAGAAGGCGTTACACAAGCCATAGGATTAAGTATTGGCAAATTGGTATTTGGAGTTCTTAATAAAGTAGAGTTATTTTTTCTTATTACTTTACTCTTATGTGTATTTATAAACTCACCTATAAAAAAACACAAAGCCTCTAAATACCTTCTTTTTTTTCTAGTACTCATACTCGTCATGCAAACCTTTTATCTAATCCCCATATTAGATCTAAGAATAGAACAGATTTTAAACAAAACTACTCCTCAATCTTCCTCTATGCACTTATATTATGTGCTAATAGAAGTACTTAAAACAACCATTCTCATTATGCTATCTCATAAATCTTTACAAAATGCAAACATCTAATTCTGACATATACCAATCTATTGAAGAGAAATATCTAAAACTAGGTAGCCCCTCCAGAACTCATCTCAAAGGTTTACTTCATGCCAAAGAAGTTAATTATTGGAGCTATATACAACTGGAAACACTACTATCCCTACAAAACCCAAAAACACACTTTGAAGATGAAGAAGTCTTTATTATCTACCATCAAATAACAGAATTAGTACTAAAACTAGTTCTGAATGAAATCAAGCAAATTACTAGAGAGGAGCAAGTATCGGCATCACTTCTTACCGCCAAGCTACCAAGAATTATTCGTTATATCGAATTACTCATAAATTCATTTGGCATCATGCAAGAAGGTATGAATTATGAAGATTACAATACTTTTAGAAGTGCACTAGCTCCTGCCAGTGGTTTTCAAAGTGTTCAGTTTCGATGCATCGAATTATATTGCACTTCACTCGAAAACCTAATTACTTTTAAAGACAAAATTTCAGAACATCATACGATCGAAGATCTCATGGAACTTCTATACTGGAAAGCTGCAGGATATAACCCAAAAACAGGAAAGAAGAGCTTAACTCTACAGCAGTTTGAAGAAAAGTACGCCTCGAACCTTTTACAATTAGCAAAAGAAAGAAGAGGCCATACTCTTAATGATATATTTCAAAACTTATCAACCCCTTCTGCGACCCTCCTACAACAAATGCGTGCTTTTGATTATTTATACAATATCAAATGGCCCAGAGTTCATCTTGCAACGGCTTCACATTATTTAGAAACCAATGAGAAAAGCAAAGCAGCCACGGGAGGTTCTGAATGGAAAAAATATCTCGATCCCAAGTATCAACGTCGTATTTTCTTTCCAACAGTTTGGAGTCAAGAAGAACTTACTAACTGGGCAGAACCTTGTTTTTTTTAATGATTCTATTTTAAAACAACCCATACTATAAAAAATTACTTAAATACTAATGAAACTTACTATCATTGATTTTGATAACGAAATACATCTTATCAACTATTCTAGGTTAGAATACCCTAATTTGATGGAGCTCATTGTAAATACGTTTTATACAGAAATAGGAGAATGTAAAGGCAGAGGACTATGTGGCACTTGTATCGTAGAAATTATAACAGGAGAAATCATTTGTAATAAAAGTGATCAAGAAAATCACACCTTAAAAATTGCCTGTAAAAATACACCTCGATACAGACTCGCTTGCCAGATAGTTTTGAATAAAACCTTAGATAATTCTGTTTTTAAGCTAGTAAACGAGCAATACTAGGTTAGAATACCACAAAACAAAAGTACATAGCTACAAAGTAAAAATCAAGTTTCACATCTTAATCACATGCTTCTGAAATTCAATCAAATACAAAAAAACATTTACTATAAAACACTTTTTTATCTGGTTATAAGAATCAATCTATTATACAATTTGTTAACATTTCAACAACTAAACAGTAAATAACCGGGAATTTTCCCTTATTGTTCTTTATCTTTAGGTGAAGAACCTTTTGTATAAATATTAAAACTCTTAAAACCATGAACAACCTAGTATCTTCAGACCAAGCTATCAGTTGTGACCCTATATCTGTAGAGGTAGTTTCACAAAAACTTTTTCTAATCGACAAAGCTCCTTCAAAACCCATGGTCTCTGCATCATGTTTGTATCTCTCTAAATACCTATATCAAATTGATATTGCACTCTATTTGCCGCATGACATTGAAGGTATACAAATCTTAAAATGGGAAAACAACGAGTATATTTCTCAACTACAAGAAAATGATCAAGATTCTATTTACCGAGAAATGACCATAAGAATGTTAGGTTTTAATCAAAAAAAATTAAAAGCTTTATTATCCAATTCTAACTATATAAAATTTGATCTTTACATGGTTCAATTAAGCTATAGTACTAATGAAAGAGATGCTGCCAAAAACATACTTGTTAATTATCAATATGGTGATCCCGAAACTACCAGAGGTACAGTTACCACAGTGAGAGATATTAGTGAAACAAAATCTTCATAGCAATTAGGTAGTTTCTATCTCATTTTGTTTATACAATACTTAGATTTCATCAATTCGAAAAACTATGCTTTACTCTATACATGAAAACCAAAATATTTATAGCATTAATATACTTTACTTCAACCTTTAACTTCTATTCGCAAAGTGATGTTAAGGAATTTGATAAATCTATTCGAATGATATGTCAGGTATCAAACCATTCAAAACTCTTTCATAATTCTATTGACTATTTTTTTAACAACAATGTCGATTCTACTTATATAAATATTAGTAAATATTTATTACAAACCGAAGAGAATACACTTTTTGATTATGCACATTACTTACAAGGTGCATGTGCCATAAAAAAGAAACTTTGGGGGCAGGCAAAAGAAAGTATGAGTAAAATTTCTGACACCTTTGATTATAACTACTTAAAAAAATTAAAATTAGGTGTTATATGCTTACATCAAAAAAAATACAAAGAAGCACTATCATTTTATGAGCAATGGGAATCTACGTATGGAAAAGAAAAAAGTAATATCCATTTAAAACAAATTTATCACAATATAGGAATTTGTCATTTACATCTTAAAAACAATAAAAAGGCAGCTCATTATTTATATAAAGAACGAAATTTGGCAATACAAGATAAAGACACAATAAGCATTATCTACGCTACCATGGATATTGCAAATTTGTTTTATGAGCAATACATGGATGATAAAGCAATTCCACTATTTAAAGAAGCATATTTATTATCAAAATCTATATCGAATATAGAAATAAAGCAAAACGCTGCACTTAATATGTCGGTAGTAGAAGAAAACCGAAATGAATTAAAAGCCAGTATTGCCTATAGAAAAGAATATGAAAAATGGAAAGACTCTATCTGGAATCGAGATAAAATATGGGAACTCTCTAAACAAGAAAAAGCATTTGCCGTTGCACAAAAGGAAAAGGAAATTGAGTTACAAGAAAAACAAATAGAAGTACAAAAAACACGACAAAGCTTTTTATACGCAGGGATCATATCATTGTTGGTTTTTATAGGTGTTATTGGGTTCTTCTTAAAACAAAGAATTCATAAAAACAAGATCATTACTGCTCAAAAGAATAAATTACAACACCTAAACGAAATGAAAAACAAGTTATTTTCTATTGTTTCTCATGATCTAAGAACTCCTATAAATAGTATACGTCATAACAATACCTTAGTAATCGAAGCCGTAGAAAACAGCAATCAAACAGAATTGATTGCTAAAATTAATGAAGGTGTACAGATAACCAACGGAGTACATTTACTACTCGACAAGGTTCTTAACTGGTCCCTTCTAGAATCAGGGCAACTATTTACAAACTTAGAGTCTTTTATGCTTAAACCCATTATATCGCAAATCATTTATGATTATGAGAGTATTCTTAACTCAAAAAAAATACAACTAAAAAACAATATCCCCGCTCAAACCATCGTATATTCTGATATAGAATCCACCAAAGTAGTACTTAGAAACTTACTTGATAATGCCATCAAATATTCTCATAACAATGGATCTATAATTTTTGATATCACCCACAATAATGACAATTTCGTGCATTTACAGATCATCGATTCGGGTATTGGTATTTCTAAAGAAAAGCTCAAAAATATAACTCTGGATAACGATTCTAAAAACACAAACCAAAATTCTATTAGCGGTTTTGGGCTTAGACTTTGTAAATCATTACTTCGTAACAATGGTGGGGATTTAACAATAAAAAGTAAAAAAAACGTTGGCACAACGGTCGAGATTGTTTTTTTGACAAAAAATATAGCACATAAATAATATTGACCAAATGGAAAATATCAATATCCTGATATTAGAAGATAACCCAAAAGAGGCAGATAGCATTCAAAAAATACTAACTAAAAATGCCTATGACAACATCACTATATGTACAAATGTAAATGAAGCCGAAAAAGTACTTGCTAAAACTTCTGTAGACCTCTGTATTCTTGATATTTTTTTGGGTAAAGAAATGGGGGGAATAGCATTAGCTCAAAAAGTTTCAATGCTAAACATTCCCTTTCTATTTCTTACCAGCTCTAAAGATAAAATGGTGTTTAACAAGGCTAAATTAACAAACCCTATTAGCTATTTACTAAAACCTTTTAACGAATTGGAATTGATGTTTACTATGGAGTTAGCCATCGAAAAGTTTTTCAATCAATTTCATGCATTTTCTGAAGAAAAAGCTCCTACTGTTTTAGGAGATCAGTATCTTTTTGTAAAAAATAAAGATCGAATTACTAAAATTGAAATTAGCAATATTTCATATATACAGATAGAAGATGGTTATTGTAAAGTTGTTTATCAACAAAACAATTATTTTATAAAAATGAGTTTAAAAAAAATTACGCAGGTTCTACCTTCCTATTTTATTCAAACTCATCGTAACTCTATGGTCAATTTACATAAAATCAAAGATATTTTTCCTAATGATAATTTGATCACGTTAATGGATAATGAAAAAATTCTTATTAGTGAACGTTACAAATATGCAATTATCAAAAAGCTAAATATTATATAGGTCCTGACCCTGGTATTAGTTTTGCGAATGCAAACCTATTCGATTACCCTCTGTATCTATAAGTTGTGCAAAAAAACCAAATTCACCTATATCTGTTTTTGGGATTACTAATGTGCCTCCTGCTTCTTCTGCTCTATTCGCTTGTACGGCTACATCTTCGCATGCAAAGTAAACAACGGTGCCGTCTTGACTAGGCTTGCTATCTCCTGATTGTACGATGGACCCTGCCGATCCCACTTTGTCTGGTGCTCCAAACATATACATTTTACTATCTGGCATTTCTACCAACTGAAATTCTAAATTAAAAACCTTTGAGTAAAAGTTTTTTGCTCGTTCGAGATCTGTTGCGGCAATCTCAAACCATTGTACCGGATTATCCATTTTTATTTATTTATTGTTGTATGCTACTTTGTATATTTTCTCCTTTAATTTGTTTTCTAAAATAAGAAGCAAGGTCACCCAACAAATTATCAAAACATTCTTTAGACCTTCTATTATTTTGAATCTGGTATCGTATTTCATCCTGACTTCCGATTCCATCATAATTATTGGATCGCAATTCTATTAAATTTTGCTTGCCAACCTCAAAATTTTCAAACTCATTGATCAAATTAATCAAACTGTCATAATGATTTTTTTCAATCAAGAGCGCGTTTTTTTCTACAGCTTCTCTTGTAGATTTTAATTGATCAGAAAATGCTTTTAATTTATTAGAGCTTGCAATCTCCCACAATTCATGAGATCTAAGTTTTAAATCGCAAAGACTTCTCCATAGATCATTATACAGATTAAATTGACTTTCAGAATACCTAAGCAATACTTCTTTTGATTGATCTAAGACAGATTTTGATTTCTCAAACTGGATCCTATATGCTGTTCGAACCTCTTCTAATTCTTCTTCGTACAATCTTTTTTGTTTTTCATGCATCGAACTGCCTATCATTTGTCCAATCCATTTTGATATCCCGATAATGATAGCTCCAGAACCTCCTACACTAAGTATGATTGCTGTAGATATTTCTAGTATGTTATTCATATCATTATTTTATTTCTAAAGTACGACAAGAATCTTTTACAAGTTTTGACCAAAAATGACTGTCAAACTTTAAGCTCTAATTCAAAGATAATGAATAAACTGTAACTTTTAATTAACAACCAAGCCACAATAAGTCGATTAATTAACGGCTATATAATTTCATTATTTACTTAGAGTTTTCATAGAAAAGTTGTTTTTTGCTGATAAGTTTAATTACAAAAAAACAAGTATGACGAATTTAAACCATAAAAAAATCCAGGATTTTAAACTAAAGAAAAAAGAAATGATCAAAATTTCGGGTAGTGGGTACTATAAGAAAACAGATGAAGACGCTAAACTTAAAGAGTTAGTTTTTTTAAACTAGTCTATCTTTTATGCTTGCAATACTAACACCATAGAAAACCCTGCCTGCTTTGTGGGCAGGATTGTATCTTTGAGCTATAATGAATGTAATTATTATACAATGTTTTATTCGCTAACAGCTATTTTCTAATCGGTAAAAGTTCCTTGTAAGTTAAACATCTCCAGATCCATTCTAACGGACCATATCTAAACTTCTTAAGCCATATTTTACTTATCATTATCTGGCCAACAAACACCAAAACGGCGGTCAATAACGCTCCCGAAGGACTAAAGGTTTCATACAGTTTAAAACCAACAGACGAAAACAAGATCAATCCTATAAAACTATGCATGATGTAATTGGTTAGTGCCATTCTACCGACGTACTTTAAAGGAGAAAGTACATTTTTTAGTTTTGTATTATACCAAAACCAACCGATTACCCATAGATAAAATAACCCCATCATAGTATCAGACAGCACCATTAATTTTATAAAAATAGGTCTAAAAATTTCTGTCGAATAGATTTCAAAATCAGGAAGTACAAACAAGAATACAATCCTATACAGGTTAGTTACAAGAGCAACTATAAGCATGGGTTTTTTGATTTTTAGAATAAAAGCATCTAATGTATCATAAATCTTGTTTTTACCCAGATATAGCCCCAACAAGAACATCGATATCGCAATAGGTGCTAAAAAACCAAACAGCATAGGAATGTTTGTGAGGTATTCTAAACATCTTAATTTTAGACCTTCTAAGTAGGTTCCGCTTTTTATTATGTGGTTAACGGTTTCTCCTGTATATCCATCTAAATAAATCTCTGGCTTAAATCTTAAAAGCTCCATCAAATACCCAAGTACCAGATCATAAAACGGAAAGAAAAGAAAAAAAGCAGCCAGAAAAAGAATGGTTTTATTTGATTTTTTGATCATCAGTGTTGTTAATAATCCCAAAATCGCATAGAGATTTAATACATCACCCGACCATAACAACAAAATATGCAATACACCTATTATAAATAGGATGGTCATCCTTCTTGCAAAAAATGAAAACGACAATGTACCTTTTTCTAATAACCGTAATGCTTGCATCGAAATTCCTAATCCGAAAAGCAACGAAAAAATAGGAAAGAATTTTGTATAAAAAAACAGTTGTAAAATTTTACTAGAAATTTGATCAATACTTGAAGTCCATTGCAAAGCAAATTCATCCTGATTCAAAAATGTCGAATTCATAATTACAATATTGACTACAAAAATTCCCAGAATTGCAAAGCCTCTATATACATCTAACAGTTCAATTCTCTTTTTTACTAGGGTCGGTTGTTCGTTCAATTTAGGTCTTATTTTTTATACTATTTATTATTAAAACTAGGTACTAGTTGTAGAATTCTGGTTTCAACAACCCTCTATTTAAGTAATATCATTACTTTATTGCGATGCTTTTTTTAGCACATCATAAGGTACTAAAAATTCTTCTCTACAGTGAGTCATTGCATGCACATAAGAGGGTACTACCATAATTCCCTTTTTTGTGAAAAACCAGTTAGCATACTTCCAGGCATCTTTGTTCTCCTCTGCAAAATGCTCACACTCATTTTGGTAACCTTCTTCATCCTTATACTTATTTTTAACCAGTTCAGAAATAACCAAGTTTGGATAGATTTCTTGTATCGAATCTAATTGTTTAAGTCGTTTTAAATCAAAATTCAACCCTGCAATTGTATGATTTGGATGCGCTCCGCCACAATAGATAGATGAAAATTCTTTGTAACTCACATATTCTTCTGATACCAATTCAATTTCTACCCCTATATCTGCCCAGCTACAATCTAAACTTGTTATTGCATGCTCAACATGTATCGAATCTAATATGGGGTTAAAGACATCTCGTTGCTGTTTTGTAAACCCATTACCTAACCTAAAAAAGTATGTTTTTGAATGTTTTTCGGTAAACCAAACCAGCTCTTTTTTATGATAGTTTGTGATGCTATCTCTAATAAATTCAATCCTTTTAAGCTTGAAATCGTTGCTGTTTTTTGAAGTTTTAGATAATTTGACTTGATGAGATCGTCCATTATATTTCCAGATACCGTTCAAAGAATCCTTATTAATAGATAGTGTAAAAAGTTCTTTTTCTTGTTTTTCGCTTAATATCTCATCTAATATTAGTGTTGAATCATCATAGGAACCTGTGAATGAAATGTTTTTTAGTTGAGATTTATAAAAGTAGTATGCAAATACATCATTATACTCTTGGTTAATTTCTAACTCTAATAAAATTGGATATTTACCTATATTTCCTTCATACGTTTGTGCATGTGTACAACTGACCAAAAACATAAAAACTACAATAAAATATAACCTCATTTATTAAAACATTATAATTTCTAAATTTTGTACCATTTCATTCTACTATTAGGATTGTAAAAGTATCTTAACCCGCATGATCTGGCAAAAATTTAGTATCGACTTTTTGACTTAAACAATCTATTTATTATTCTTCAGAAAGATCCTACTACAATCAAATATGTCTGAGGTAAAAAAGAGTATTCATTGTTGGATGATACAAAGGTAAAACAAATACCAAATCAAACTATTTACTAGGGAAAATTCAAAAAATTGTACGCTAATTTATTCCTTCAAAACTAAGAAATTTATATTCTACATGCCTAACTAATAAATAGTACTTTACAAAACCACAAAAACCACCCCTAAAGATGGCTTTTACAAAACAATACCTGTAAGAAGTAATATTGTTACATAGTAATTAGACAGTATGTTTTCTTATATCTAAATAATTTCTACTATTTTGTGAATATCTCTTCTTGATTTTGGTTTTTTACTGGGTTGATTAAAATCTTCCTGATCTCTATATCCTATGGCGACAGCCACAAGAGTAGTATAATCTGTTTGATTTAATATTTTATCATAGTTTTCTGGTTCAATACCTTCCATAGGCGTTGCATCGATTCCCATATCGGCACAAGCACTTAATAAAATACCAAGAGACAAGTAAACTTGTTTATCAAACCAAGCTTTAATTTGCTCTTCTGTCCTGGGCTTTATAAATTCTTTGTAATAATCTACTGCTCCTTTTGGAAGTTCTTTTTCTATTTGCTCTTCAAACAAAGCAACATTATTGATTCTACTAAACACCACAACAGTATCACTATCCAATACTTTATATGTATTAAGCCATGAAACGCCAGAAAGTTGCTTCTTTACATCATTATCAGAAACAAAAATAAATTTCCAGGGCTGACTGTTTATTGAAGACGGACTTAGGTGTAAAATTTCCTTTAACTCTTCTAATTTATTGTTTTCGATCTTTTTTGATGCATTATACTTTTTTGTGGTATAACGCTGCTGCATTGATTTTACAAAACTCATATTGTTGATTTTTATTTGGTATTGATTTTTTACTATAAAAATTATAGTTGCAAAACTAAGTATAGTATTTTATCTTTGCAATAACGGTCAAAAAGGATAGTTTAATTTTTTTGTTATGTATACATTTAAAGGAAAGGAATATCCCTGTTGTACAAGTTTAACAATGGGTATTATTGGTGGAAAATGGAAGACGGTAATCTTATTTCATTTAATGGAAGGCACACTGCGATATAACGAGTTAAGAAAAGAAATGCCAACTGTTACCGAACGAACTCTAAGTTTACAACTAAAAACTTTAGAAGAAGACGGAATCATCAAACGAAAGGTATATACATCAAAACCTCCTTTAAAAGTCGAATATTCATTAACCGAATTTGGAAAAACACTACGTCCTCTTATCAAATCAATTGCAGATTGGGGAGACTTTGTAGTTGAAAATTACTCTAAATAAGGCTTTACAACTTTCTATATTTCATTTTTTCACTAAAGCCTCGTATATAAAAACATTGAACATTTTTATATAATGAACTGATTTAAATGAACTATATGTTGTTCAAAAAAAAGAACTTATTGATTTAATAACAAACTTCTATTTTTGGTAGTGAACTCCTCTTGACTTTTTGTTTTAACCGAAATCGAAGATTCATGAACTCTTTATTATAATATATAGACTTCGTGAACTAAAATGAGTTAAAATTTAACCAGATGAGGCACTTTTTGAAAATCATAGCAGCGCTACGAGTAAGAAAAGTAACGAAATATGGGTGAATTTTAGCCATTTTTTAGGAAATAGAAAAAGTCAAGATGAGTTCTGTATATAATACCTAACTTTTTGCTCCTATTCTATGATGTGTGCCAAAACGTATTTCTCTCATTTTGGCATCGATATATTGCTTCCAATCTTCAAGATTATCTGTTTTCCTTTTAGGAATATATGAGCTTTTTAATAGTAATTTAGTTTTCATCTGTTCTTTTTTATTGTTTTAAATGTCAGATCGAATTCGCCATTGATGATATCGATGGGTATCGACTTTATTGTTATGACTCATTTCTACACAACATTTTTTGGTTAATATTTCCCCTTTTATGAGATTATATACCAATCATGATGCCAAATTTTAAAAACGCTCAAAAATCTAAGGATAAACTGGAGTTATACCGTCATAGAAAATAATGGTGTTTCTGGTTGGTTTTTCTGAAGCCTTACATCAAAGGCCATACAGATATTACGAACAAATGGGCGACCTTTTTCTTTGATGAATAGGCTGTTTTCTGAAATCTCTAATAGTGCATCATTTTCTAATTCTTTCAATTCTTTTAGTACATCTTGTAATTCAGGGAAAATGCTTGTTTCCTCTGCCCAACTGGTTGTAAAATGGCACATTAGATTTAGAATATGTTTTCTAATGATTTCATCTTTTTTGTTTAATAGATGTCCACGATATACTGGAATAATATTTTGATGAACCAAATTTTGGTATTCTTCTATCCCTTTTACATTTTGAGCAAAACCATACCAACTATCACTAATAGAAGATGCGCCCAAACCAATCATTAATTGAGTTTTTGAAGCTGTATAGCCCATAAAATTTCTATGTAGTCTATCATTTTGCATAGATTGGTATAAGGTATCGTTGGTTAAGGCAAAATGATCCATTCCAATTTCTATATATCCTGCTTCTGATAAGAGTTTTTTCCCTGTTTCGTATTGATTACGTTTGTGCGCAGCAGTTGGTAAATCAGATTCAAGAAACCCTCGCTGTCCGTTTCCTTTTTGCCAGGGAACGTGAGCATAACTATAAAAAGCCAATCGATCTGGTAAGAGTTTTTTTGTTTTCAGAATGGTATCAATAATTGTTTCTTCTGTCTGAAAAGGAAGCCCAAAAATAATATCGTGTCCTACAGAAGTATACCCAATTTCGCGAGCTATTTCTGTAACATATTTCACATTTTCAAAAGGTTGTATACGGTGTATAGCTTCTTGTACAGTTTTATTGTAATCCTGAACTCCAAAACTGACTCTTCTGAACCCTAGATCATAAAGTTCTTGCAAGTGTTCTTTGGTAGTATTGTTTGGGTGCCCTTCAAAGCTAAATTCATATTTTTCTGCTCGTTCGGCATACCAAAAAATTCCGTTGATTAGATATCGTAAGTTTTCTGGTGAGAAAAATGTGGGGGTGCCTCCTCCCAGATGCAACTCTTTTATTTTGGGTTTGTTTTCAAAAAGATTAAAATACAATTGCCATTCTTTTAAAACGGCCTTGATATAAGGTATTTCTACGTCATGCCTTTTGGTAATACGTTTATGACACCCACAAAAAGTACATATACTTTGACAAAAAGGAAGGTGAATATAAAGACTGATTCCTTCGGAATCATTACTTTCTTTAAAAGACCGAATCACAGATGATTTCCAATCTTTTAATGAAAAGGAATCATTGTCCCAATAAGGAACGGTTGGGTAGCTTGTATATCGTGGGCCAGGGACATTATATTTATGTATTAGATTGGTGCACATTTTTTTGAGTTTTGAATTTTTGGTACTTCCTGAAAAATCTTTGGTATTATTTACTACTATTCATGCAGGACTAAAAAAGGGATCGAAATATGATAGCTTATTTTCTCTACGGTGGGTTGAAACAAAATGCGTTGAAAAAAATTAAGGTTTTTTGCAACCATAGTAATCATATCAATATCTCTGCTTTCTACAAAACATTGTACTGCAGTTTCAAGATCTACATTAGATAAAAAGTGAAAACTATACTTTTGATTTTGAAGTACATCTTCTAAAAAATATTTATTATTTTTTTGTAAATCAGTTAGATCCTGCTCTTTTTTTGATACATGAAGCACGCGTAAAGAACTCTTTGTTAGCGTTAGTATTTCTGTAATGGTAGAAAGTACTTTGTTTTTATAGTAAATGTTATAATCTGTAGGGAAAGCAATTTCATTAATACGTGTATAGGATGCTTTTTCGGGAATGACTAATAAAGAACATTTTACTTTGGTAATAACATCCCCTGTATTTGTACCAATTATTTTTTCTTTTAATCCTGATGCACCTTTGGTACCCATTACAATGTAATTGATGTTTCTGTCGATTACCTGTTTTCTGACGACATCTATAAATAGCCCGTATTCTATAGTAGTAAAAAAAAGATGGTTTTTATTATGAGTGATTTTTTTGATTCGCTTAAGAAACGAATTCATTTGTTCTTTGTTTTTCTGCGATGTTTTTCGAACTACAATTTCTTCAGGTTCGTATAAAGGGATATTAACCCTCATTAACCTTTCAGAATTTACAACATGTAATAAGTGAAAATTACAGTTTACATTTTCAAAAAAAGACAACGCATAACTAATGGCGTTCCATGAGTTTTCTGAAAAATCTATTGGTATTAGGATATTTTTTTTCATAGACACATCATAATACAACAAATGTATTGGTATGTGTTTATGAAAAGTATGACAAAAATCAGTTTACCATTTTATTAGTGAAACTCTGTTTTGAAAGTTTGCGTAGCAATGCATTCAAAATAGATAGTGTACCTTTTCCGTTCTTTAAGGTATAAAATACCTCAATGCTAATCTAAAGGAGTGATTTTTCATAATAAAATGGAGAAAAATTGTATCGAGAATAGCTTTTGAATACTTTGTTTTTCATAGGTTTATATATTATTGAATTTTACCTAACTTCCTTTGATTTAGCTTTCTGTTCATTTTCTTTGCTCGCCCAAAGAAAACGAACCAAAAGAAAAGGCGCTTTTTTCAAGGTATTTTTCAGTTATACTGAAAACCAGATTTGTTTTGCTAAAATCTTTCCAAGGTTTCAAGATTTTTTAACGCAAAACAAATCTTATACTGGTGAAAAAAGATGCTCAAAGCTCTGCTTTGGAACGTCAGTTTATTCACTGGATAAAACTTGTATTGGATGTCTCAAACTGACGCATTTCAGATTAATCGAACTCAGGTTAGTATAACTAATCCCGCTTTTTTAATGGGATCAGAGATTTAATACCTCGAAGTTTGTTTTGGAATATTAAAAATTATTTTTAGTTGAATGCTTTGTGGAATTTCCCGAGGATCATTTACTCTACCAATCGAAGTCCTTTAATGTCCAGAATTTTAATGTTACGTCCTTCGATTTCTATCAAACCATCTTTTTTAAAACTAGATAATGTTCTAATCAGACTTTCTGTAGCAATACCGGCAACACTGGCGAGGTCGTTTCTAGAAATCTTAATACTTTCTTCTGGACCTTTACTCAAAACCTCTGTAAATTGTAGAATGGTTTGAGCCGTTTTTTTTCGTACCGAGCTATAGGCCATTTGCAATAGTTGTTCTTTAATTTCTGATAAGTTGTCGGTAAGTAATTCCATTAACTCCAGAGATACATTTTTGCTTTTTTCTAATATTTCCCTAAGTGAGTTTTTGGATACTCCAGCAAGCTCACAATCTTCTACAGCCGTTGCAGACTCCTGATATGGGATATGGTCTACAAAAGAGGTAAATCCAAGAAAGTCATCTTCTTTATACAAAGCAGTGATTAATTCTTTGCCATTCTCATCCATTTTATGGGATTTAATAACTCCTTTTAAAATCAAATATATTTTGTTAGAATGATCCCCTTCTTTATAAATCAATCTTCCTTTTTTAAAAGAAGAAATTTCACCATAATCATCAAAGAAGTTTTTAAGTTCATGCAAACTTCTTAGGTTTTGCTCATCCTGAGCTTCTTCCTTCTGTATAGAAGGCACTCTTAGGTTACTGGCAAGGATTTGTGCTTTTGCCAATCGGCTCTCGACTGCACTTAATAACTCTTCTTCTTCAAAAGGTTTGGTTAGGTAATCATCGGCACCCAAATCCATTCCTTTTCGGATCTCTTTATGTTCTGTTTTGGCAGATAAAAAAATAAAAGGGATTTGATTGGTTAAGTGATCCTGAGATAATGTTTCTAATACGCCATAACCATCTACTTCGGGCATCATAATATCACAGATGATGATATCCGGTTTTTCTTGCTTTGCAGTAGCAATTCCAATTTTACCATTGGGTGAAGTAACTACTTTGTAGTTAGATAGCTCTAGTAGTTCTGCAGTGTTCTCTCTTAAAGCTGCATCATCTTCTATTAAAAGGATCGTTTTCATCTATTTTTGATTTGTGTGCTGTGAATCTAATTAACCTGACCAGTACTCATTTTATGATGATGTTGGTTTAGCTACTATAGGAATTTTAACAATAAAAGTAGATCCTATATTTTCTGTACTAGTAAAGGTAATAGTACCCCCTAAGTTTTCCAAATGACTTTTTACAATGTTTAATCCAATTCCAGTACCTTGATCTAATAAGGCATTTTCTGCCCTAAAATATCGTTTAAAGATAAACTCTTGTTCTTTTTTAGGAATTCCCATCCCTTGATCAATGATATGAAATGTTAACCAATCGTTTTCAAAAGCTACCTGCATATCAATCACGGTATTTTCTCCAGAATACTTGATCGCATTATTAATTAGGTTGGATAGTACTAGTTCCAAAATTTTTTCATCAAATTCTAAGGTATATTCATCTATATCATTTGGATAGTTAATTCGTTGTCCGTCTTTGAGTAACATATTGGCATCATATACTACTTCGTTAATCACTTTGCTAAGCGGAAACGTACTATACTTATAGGTTACCTTACCGGTTTCAAGCCGTTCTATAGATAAAAAATCATTTAAAATATTATCCAGATATTTTACCTTATTTTTAATAGTATACAGGTGTTTGTCACGTTTTTCCTGCTGCTCTTCTTTTTTGTACTTTCCCGCCAAAGTTGCAGAGGTAAGAATACCACTTAGCGGAGTTTTAAACTCATGAGAAACTAAAGAAAGAAACTTCGTTTTTAATTCATTAAGATCCTGTTCTTTTTTTAGAGATTCTTTAATTCTTGCCTCAGCCTCCATACGAAGCTTTACTTCTTCCTGGAGCTCTTCTATGGTTTGTCTTAGTTCCTCTGTTCGTTTCTCGATCTTCTTTTCGAGTTGAACATTTAATTCTTTTATCTGATGTTCTTTTTCTTTTCTTTCAGTAATATCTATTACCAAAGCCATAATATAACGGGTTCCATAAATAACAAATGGATTTAACCCTACTTCCAAAGGAAATTCTGTACCATCTTTTCTAACCCCATAAAGATCTCTTCCCCGTGCCATTTTTCTTTTTTCTGAATGTTTGGCAAAATTCTCAACATGACCCTTGTGATTATGATGGTATCTTTGAGGGATCAGGACATCTAGTCGTTGCCCCAGGAGCTCTTCTTCCTGATAGCCAAAAATATCATTCGACGAACCATTGGTGGCAACTATTTCTTGCATTTCATTCACTACAATGATGCCTTCAGATATTGCTTCGGTTAGCAGATTAAAAATATTATTGTCTTTTGAAAAAACCTTCATAGGTCAAATGTAATGATTTTGGTGAGTTGCAGAACCTGATTAATATCATAAAATAAAAGTATATCTCAGGTTATATTGGCATTAGAAATAAAATTATACAATATGATGAATATAGCACAAAACATACGAGTTACATTTTACCAACATCTGGGGCGATTATTTTATGCCGTTGCAGCATCAGATAGAGTTGTTCGCAAATCAGAATACGAATCACTACGTAAAATTGTAACATCAAAATGGTTACAATTAGATGATATCGAAGATGAGTTTGGGGTAGATGCTGCTTTTCATATCGAGATTGTCTTTGATTGGCTAGATTATAGAGAAGAGTTAAATGCAGAAGAGTGTTTTTATTTATTTGAAGAATACTATCATGAACATATTGATTTTTTTACAGAGGATATAAAAAAATTAATATGGGATACCTGCAGCGGAATTGCTAATGCTTTTTCTGGAAGCAATAAATCTGAATTGATCATGCTGGGTCGACTTAAATTGCTATTCGAGTAGAATTTTTACAAACCCTGACGAATATCATATTTTAAGATATCTGGTCATTCTACTTTTACAAAGAATATAAAACATTATGATATGACACTATATGCAAAAATAAATTCGGATTTCTCTGAAAACTATATCGGTTATTCTGCCTTGGCAATTATAGCATCGACCTGCCTGGGGTCGATTGCGATTATGACCACATTATTTGATGGAAACAATGCATTCCAAATGTTTCTGGTATTTATAACTGTAGCTGTGTGTAGTGCTCATAATGCCGCTATTCTTACTGTGCAAAAACCAAAATTGGTATTAGACTTATTAATTGCCAGTTTAATTATAAATACCCTAATAATTCTAGGAAACGGTTTGTTTTAAATCACATGTATTCTCTTTTAATACCAGTTCTGTTTTTAAAATACTCAAATAAAATATAGGTATTTTTAGTTTAGGCAAAAAAGAAAAAGCAAGCATAGCTTTAGTTACGTTTAAATTTTATTTTGAAGCATAAGCTAAAAAGAACAAATTTTAACGGGTAATTTTAAATCAGAAATGGTATAGGTTTTAGGTGAGTCTTTTTAAGCAGGCTCACCTTTTTTATATTCTTTGAAAGATTATAAGAGGGGATACACTTCTTCGTTTCAAGGATTTTATTTTAAAAGAATAATGAAAATTAAGTAAAACTACATACCATGAGAACCATAATAACTTGTCTTTTTTTATTATTTGTGATTGCATGTAATAAAAGGAATAACAATGAGAATCGGTATACAGAAACTTCGGAAGAAGTAGTGATCACTGAACAAGAAAAAAATGCAACTTTTTCTGAAGAAAACCTCGAACTTGACAAAGAAAAAACAAAAGCTATAAAAAGGCAACAATTGGTGAATAGAAGAGTGAAACCATTTGAGAATGAAGATAGTGTTATTGCCAAAGAACTTTATAAAGAACATAATCATTATATACTTGATTATCGATACCCTTATATAGATGAAGAAAAGAATCCGGGGTTTTCTGTGTTTAATAACTATATCAAAGAAGTTTATTTGAATATAATAAAAACAGGTAACCAAATTCTGGAGGATAAAGAATTGCTATGCGATACTCTTAAAATTAAAAAGCTTAGAGATAAAAGAATAATGGATTACAGGGTTCATGCTTCAAACAGAAATTTCTTGAGTATTGTAATGTACCGAGAGAATTACTATTTCGGAATGAAACATTCTGTCTATACTTTTGATTGTTTAAACTTTGATGCTAAGAAGTATCAGTTTATGTATTATCAGGATTTCTTTAGAAATGAATCAGAAGAAGAGTTATTTTTGATAATCAATACTACCATATCAAATGCTATAAGAGAAGGAGAATTGTATTATGACTGTTGGGAATTATCTGAAGGAGATTTTAAAGCTTACAAAAATAACTTTGTTATTAATGAAGACTCTATAGAGTTTTATTTTGATGATTGTGTTATTTGTCCTTCTTATACGGGTATGTTTTCAGTTAAGATTCCTATTTCAACCATTAATCACTTATTAAAAAAAGATACAGATAATTTTCTTTGATAGTAAGGTCATAATTTCATTTTAACTAGAACAGGTATTTAAAATAATGTATTTTGTAACAAAAATATGCATACTTATGAAAGATCGTTTTAGTAACATTATTGATTCAAATACCCCAGTATTGGTTGATTTTTTTGCCGATTGGTGTGGTCCTTGTAAAACGTTAGCTCCCATTCTAAAAGAAGTGAAAGATGAATTGGGTGATCGTGTAAAGATTGTAAAAATTGATGTGGATAAAAATCAAACGTTAGCTGCTAAATATCAGGTGAGGGGAGTCCCTACAATGATCATTTTTAAAGAAGGAGTACAACAATGGAGACAGTCAGGGGTACTACAAAAAGATGAGATTGTAAAAGTAATAAGTGAAGTATAAGTTTTACGGCAGATACTAAATAACCCTTATTGGTTTATAAAAGGATAGTTTTAAATTCCTAAGCGTTTTAAACACTTAGGAATTTTTTGCTTTTAACAAATAATTATCAGCTTATTAGAAAGCAAAAAATTAAAAACCAGAATACAGCCAAAACAAAGAAGACTGCCTAAATGTTTTTAGACAGTCTCTTCTTTCATCTTAATACACACACTTATATTTTAAAGGTTATTACGGGTTTGGTTGCATGATTGGCGATATCCTCTCCTATACTTATATTAAAGAAATGTGCTAACCCTCTTCTACCATGAGTAGGAATCGCTATTAAATCAGCATTTGTTTTATTACTATAGTTGTAAACGCCACTTTCGACAGTGTAATCATTATAAATGACAACATCTTTATACCTGTCGAGATCACCAAGTTCTGCCTTAAATAAAAACTCTTTTATTCGTTCTTCTATTTGATCTGAGCTTCTAAACTTATCACCAGGCAGATTTATGTATAGCAAATGTACTTTTGCAGCAAATAGCTCAAATAAACGTATTGCTCTTAAATATGCTTTAATATTCTCATGTTTGAAGTCGCACGCAAATACGACTTCTTTGATACCAAAGTTCTCTGTAGGTTTTTTTACCACTAATACAGGAATACTAGAAGTTCTAACTACTTTTTCTGTATTAGAGCCTATGAAAACTTCTTCACGAAGTCCACTAACCCCATGAGATCCCATAACTATTAGATCTGTTTCATGTTCGATCGCCAATTGATTGATCTCACTAAAAATCTTATAATTTTGTACAGTTTCAGAAACTTTAATTCCTTTTAAGTATTCTTTATCCAAAAATGTTTCAAATCTTTTTTCGGCTAACTTCATGTAGTACATAGCTTCTGCAACTTCCTGACTTTCATCTTTGGTTAGAATGGCTTCTGATAAACCAAGCATATGTAATACGACAATTTCTGCATCCAGTTTTTTGGCAATCATTGCTGCTGCTTGTAATGCATACTCTGAGTACTCTGAAAAATCTACGGGAACAAGAATTTTTTTCATGTTTTCGTTTTTAGTGTTTTATACTTCAAAAGTACTTGGTTTATTACCATATTACTATGATAAATGTCAGTTCTGGAGATATGTTTTGTTGAATTTTAGAGATTAAAAAAGAGGTTGTCTAAGCAGACAACCTCTCTTGTTATTAACCAGTAAAAAAGCAGTAGTTCACATTATTTTACAATAACGCTTTGAGTACCATTAGCTCCTTTTGTTTGTATCTTTACAAAATATAGTCCTTGTCTTAGTTTTCCATTAAGAGGTAATGACAAAGATTTTCCAGAAAGTTTTTGTTGACTAAAATCAGCCACTTTTCTTCCGTTTGTATCATATATTGCAATTTTTGCATTTTCAGCTTTAGAACCATTAAAGTTAATATCTAAACTTCCATAAGAAGCAACTGGATTAGCAATAGAGAAGAAATCTCTGCTATTAGAGTTGCCAGATTTACTGGCAGTTACTGCTACTGTATAATCTTCATACTCTCCAAAACGAACATCATTAGTACCGGTATCACAAGGGTTGTTTTCATTATCATAGTAAGAAACCAATACTCTCATTCTTGTTGACCCGACATTTGCTGTTTGTGGTACACTTATCGACACGCTACCCGCTAGATTAGATGTTTTTGTTACCGTATAATTCTCACCAGCATCTGCAAAATCACCATCACGATTCCAGTCGATCCAAGCATATATTTCGTCGGTAGATCCACCTTGATATCCTATGATGGTCACATTAAGATTATAGCTTGTTCCTCTGCTTACACTTGCTGTAGAGGAGGTATGATCTTCATAACCTGTAGCACCACGTGTTGATGAGTTATTAATTCCTGCAAAAGTAACATTCGATATTGCTTCTGGACCATCATTACCATTAGCAGTACAATAGGTTACTGTAACCTGACATGGTTCGCAAGAACCACCACAATCAATACCGGTTTCATCACCATTTTGTATCCCATCGTTACATGTTGGATCGGTACCTCCTCCTGTAATAGTTACTGTATAATCTTCTACCTCTCCATAGCTAAAAGACTCACAAGGAGTAGGTATTCCATTGTATTTCATAGATACTCTCATACGAGTATTCCCGTTGGTAGCAGATGCAGGTACTGTAAAACTTCCGCTTACAGGAGTATCTTGAGAAGCTGCTTTGCTAAATACTTGCTCTCCACTATCTGCAAAATCACCATCTCCGTTATAATCTATCCATACACTATATCCTTCATCATAAGTAGTACCTGACCATGTCGGAGTAATAGTGATTGTATTAGATGCTCCTTTAGACAGGGTAGTAGAAAGAGAAGTATAATCTCCATACCCTCCAGAAGAACCGGTAGTGGTATTATTAATGCTACCTAATGTTACGTTGCCTATATGTTCGTCTGCAACGCTTTGACCGTTCGAAGAACAATAAGTTGGATCGGTTGTATCGGTTAATGTAGTTACAGAAACGGTATTACTAAAGTCAGAAGTATTACCTGCAGCATCTTTTGCTTTTACTCTAAATTGATAGGCAGTATTAGCAGTTAATCCTGTTACTGTATGTGATGTACCTGTTACCGTTGTCACTACCGTATTACCCTGATAAACATCATAGCCAGTTACTCCAACATTATCGGTAGAAGCTGTCCAAGATAAACCTACTGTAGTTTGAGTTACATTAGACGAAGCTAAGTTAGCAGGAGTTGTTGGTGCCTGCGTATCGCCAGTGGTGTCTTCTGTATAAGGCTTAATACCGGTTTGTTCTTCTATCCAGCTTGCTGCATTAGCTACATTACCCCAAAAACCATAGTCAGAACAAGGGCTTCCTTCTCCGCCACTTACAGCTCCTACCAAAATCAATTCAGACTTATCACTATTATTTACAACTAATGGACCGCCACTATCTCCTCTACACACCATTCTTCCTTCGGTCTCTTCAACTCTAATACGTTCGTCTGATAATTGTACTTGTCCAAATTTTAATAGTGCTCCTTGTAAATTATCGGGAGTAGCACCAGTATTAGGATCTAACTGTCCCCAACCTGTAGCATAGCAATCCATATCTTTTTTAACATACCCCTTGGTAAAAACTACTGCCGAAGCATACCTGATTGCCTTGGCATATTTACCAGATAAATCTAAAGGCGTATTCAGTTCTAAGAGACTCAAGTCACATCCTGAACAAGGAAAATTAATGACTCTTTTTACGGTAGATGTTTGTCCTGTAGATTTGTCACTTCTTTTGGTATAACCAACCCCGACAGTACTTCCTACGATTCCGCCAACACAGTGTTCTGCAGTAAGAATCCAGGTAGGCCCAATAATGGTACCTCCACAGCCTCCTAAATCGGCTTGATATGGGTGATTTTCGATTAAAACATCTTCTCCATTTCTTATTCGAGACTGATTATTAGATTCCGTTTTTACTTGAGAGTGCAATTCAGTAGTAAATAAACAGGTAACCATGCTTAAAATAAGCACATAAAAATTTTTCATTGTTTTAAGTTTTAAAATGATTTGTTAGAGTTTAAAATACTTGCATTTACCTTATTGGTTTATGCAATAAAGGGAGCTGAAATTCAATTAGATGTAGCTTGTTGTTTGCCTATGTTTAGGTTTTTTTAGGGGGCTAAATCTAAAGAATATTTATGTTGATTCTGTGAAATTGAATCAAATACAATTGAAATATTTTTTTGAGAATTTACAACGCTTTTCGTCTAAAGAATCGGGCCGAGTAACCATGATTTTTTGTTCGAAAAAGCTTGTAATCGAGAAGATTAATCGCGTTTTCATAATTGAGTTGAGTTTAAGTTAGTGATAACTAAAATAGGATAACTGATTCAAATAAAGAAATGAAATCAAAAAATTAACGGTTTTTTCATTTTTATCTGTCATCCCATAAACAGATTATTAAATTGCTGAACTTTAGTGTGTTTGAGCTTTTAGGTTTTTTAAAATTACAGTAATAAAGAACTTTTTGAAGTACTAAGAGTAAAATAGTATAGTATTACCTAGGGTGAAGAATATCGGGTCACATTAAGTTTTTTTAGAACTTTAGTTTAGAAAAATATATGGATATCAAGACATGAAAAAGAGGTTACCTTTGCAGATAACCTCTAAAAAAAATGAGCAATGTGTTTACTTATAAATTACTCTTTTATAAAAGTAGCAGTGCGAACAGCATTACTTGTTGTTATTCTCAAGATATATGTTCCTGCCTTTAAGTTTGAAACATCCAATGTTGCTGATTTGTAATCTCCACTTTTTATTGTTCTTCCTAATAAATCAATTACACTATATACTGCTCTTTCTTCTGATGGCGTATAATTATTAATGTTTATTAGATTGCTTGCTGGATTTGGAGAGATTGTAATACCTCCGCTTGGCGGTGCTATTTTACTAGAAGACTTAGCTCCACAAGATGAAACAAATACCCAACCTCTGTCTGTACGTTGCCATAGGTTACCTTTGTAAACTATTTTATCTCCAGAATTATAAGAAGTACCTGATTTCCAATCATCAATTCCTTCACAAGAACTTGCATTACATCTACCAATAAACTTCCATCCTCTTTCTAGTTTTTCAAAAAGATTCCCTCTGTACACTACTCTGTCTCCTGTTTGGTAAGGTACTCCCCATTGCCATGGCGCTACTCCCTCACAAATATTGGCAGTATCTTCATCTTTGGTAGTAGCAGTTGCTAGATTACTAGCCTCAGACATGTTTCCTGCCGCATCCATAGCAACTACTGTAAACTGATAAGTAGTAGCTGCTGTTAATCCTGATACATTAAATGAGGTTGTAATAGAGGTACCTATCATGGTTGTACCTTGATATACATTATATCCTGTTACTGCTACATTATCTGTAGAAGCCATCCAGTTAAGTGTTAAGGTGGTTTGCTTGATATTAGAAGCAGCTAATTCTGTTGGTACAGTAGGTGCTTCGGTATCGGCAGTGTCTTCTGGTAATGTAGAAGCTGTTGCTGTGTTACTAAATCTTGACTTGTTTCCTGCAGCATCCATTGCTAATACGCTAAACGAGTATTCGGTTCCTGGGGTTAATCCCATTACCTGATATCTAGTTCCTTCTACAGTTGCGATCATCACATCTCCCTGGTATACTTCATATCCTGTAACACCTACATTATCTGTAGAGGCCATCCAGCTAAGATCGATGGTCGTTTGTGTTTCATTATTTGCTATTAACTCTGTTGGTACAGTAGGTGCTTCGGTATCGGCAGTGTCTTCTGGTAATGTAGAAGCTGTTGCTGTGTTACTAAACCTTGATTTGTTTCCTGCAGCATCCATTGCTAATACGCTAAACGAGTATTCGGTTCCTGGGGTTAATCCCATTACCTGATATCTAGTTCCTTCTACAGTTGCGATCATCACATCTCCCTGGTATACTTCATATCCTGTAACACCTACATTATCTGTAGAGGCCATCCAGCTAAGATCGATGGTCGTTTGTGTTTCATTATCTGCTATTAACTCTGTTGGTACAGTAGGTGCTTCGGTATCGGCAGTGTCTTCTGGTAATGTAGAAGCTGTTGCTGTGTTACTAAACCTTGATTTGTTTCCTGCAGCATCCATTGCCAATACGCTAAACGAGTATTCGGTTCCTGGGGTTAATCCCATTACCTGATATCTAGTTCCTTCTACAGTTGCGATCATCACATCTCCCTGGTATACTTCATATCCTGTAACACCTATATTATCTGTAGAGGCCATCCAGCTAAGATCGATCGTTGTTTGTGTTTCATTTGCTGCAGCCAATCTTGATGGTACAGTAGGTGCTTCTGTATCGGTATTGTCTTCTGGCAAGGTAGAGGCAGTAGCCGTGTTACTAAACCCTGATTCATTACCTGCAGCATCTTTTGCTTTTACTCTAAAAGAATATTCGGTACCTGCTGTTAATCCAACGGCTTGGTATCTTGTTCCTGGAACTGTTGCAACCATGGTATCTCCTTGATATACATCATATCCTGTAACAGCGACATTATCTGTAGATGCTTCCCAGGTAAGATCGATGGTTGTTTGTGTCTCATTTGCTGCAGCCAATCTTGATGGTGCAGTAGGTGCTTGTGTATCTTCTTCTGGTAAAGTAGAAGCAGTAGCCGTGTTACTAAACCCTGATTCATTACCTGCAGCATCTTTTGCCTTTACTCTAAAAGAATATTCGGTACCTGCTGTTAATCCAACGGCTTGGTATCTTGTTCCTGATACAGTAGCAATCATTGTATTACCACGATATACATCATATCCTGTTACTCCTACATTATCTGTAGAAGCTTCCCAGGTAAGATCAATCGTTGTTTGTGTTTCATTTCCTGCAGTCAATCTTGATGGTGTGGTTGGTGCTTGTGTATCACCAGTTGTATCTTCGGTATATGGTTTAATCCCCGTTTGTTCTTCTATCCAACTTGCTGCATTAGCAACATTACCCCAAAAACCATAATCAGAGCAAGGAGAACCTTCTCCACCACTTACAGCACCTACTAAAATTCTTTCAGACTTATCAGAATTATCTACTACCAATGGGCCACCACTATCTCCTCTACAAACCATTCGACCTTCGGTTTCTTCAACTCTAATGCGCTCGTCAGATAATTGAACTTGTCCAAATTTTAACAATGCTCCTTGCAAATTATCTGGAGTAGCACCGGTGTTTGGGTCCAATTGTCCCCAACCTGTTGCATAACAATCCATATCTTTTTTTACATAACCCTTTGTAAAAACAACAGGCGATGCATATCTAATCGCCTTGGCATATTTACCAGATAAATCTAAGGGAGTATCTAGTTCTAAAAGACTTAAGTCACAACCAGAGCATGGAAAATTAATAACTCTTTTTACGGTAGATGTTTGTCCGGTAGATTTATCACTTCTTTTGGTGTATCCAACACCAATAGTTCTTCCCACGATACCACCAACACAATGTTGAGCCGTAAGAATCCAGGTAGGGCCAATAATTGTACCTCCACATCCTCCTAAATCAGCTTGATAGGGGTGATTTTCGATTAAAACATCTTCTCCGTTTCTAATTCGGGATTGAGTGGATGAAGAGTTTTCAGTTTCAATTTTTTCTTGAGCGTGAAGTTCTGTAGTTAATAAACAACAGATAACCATGCTTACAATAAGCGCATAAATTTTTTTCATTGTTTTGAGTTTAAAATGAGTTAGTTAGTATTGTAAACACTACTTTTTGCAAAATATTTTAGAGATTAAATTTCTTGCTTAGAACAAAAATGTAAGATTTAACTTCACAGATATAAAAAGAGAAGCGAGTATGGATATTTATCTATAATTCATGTGTTTATGTCTAATTTTTAAAACTTAAATATTGTTTATAAAAATATGTAATTAACTCTTTTTTAGTGTTTTGTCTATTTCTTACAATGGTTTTGTTAATTTTTAAAAAAGAGCTTTGTACAAACAGTATTTAGGTAGTTTTCTTGCGTTATTTTTAGTGAGGTTTTATTAATACTTGGATAATATTGTCTAGCTTTTTTATTGGTTATTGTTACTTTTATATTTCAACTAACAAATTATATAGTATTGTTGTAACAAATAATGTATGACCAACGATGAAACCAACATAGCTAACAAGATCAACCATTTATTTAGACATGAATATGGGAAATTGGTTTCGATACTAACCAAAACATTTGGGACTGCTAGAATAGAATTGGCAGAAGACGTGGTGCAATAGGCTATGCTCGAAGCTTTAAATAAATGGACGTATAGTGGATTACCTGATAATCCTATCGGTTGGATATATAAAGTGGCGAGATATAAGGCTTTGAATGTTCTTAAGAAAGAAAAGTATGAGAGGGAATATATGTCAAAGATCATAATTCAATTAGAATCAGAGCAAGCGGCATCTTTAGATCATATTTTTACAGATAAGGAAATTGCAGATGATCAATTACGAATGATATTTACCTGCTGCCATCCTTCTATTTCGTCAGACTCCCAAATAGCTCTTACTTTAAAAACCCTTTGTGGATTTAGTATTCCCGAAATTGCCAAAGCATTTTTAACCACAGAAGAAAATATTAATAAAAGATTGGTAAGAGCAAGAAAGAACATAAAAGAGGCCAAGCTTTCTTTCGAAGTTCCTGTGGGAAAGGAACTCGAACGTAGACTCTCCAGTATTCTGGAAACCGTGTACTTATTATTTAATGAAGGGTACCATGCTACTTCTGGCGACAAATTCATTCGTTATGAGCTTTGCGAAGAAGCTATTCGCCTTGCCCAAATTATTGCATCTCACCCTTATGTCGCATCTTCTACTACCTATGCCTTATTAGCATTAATGTCATTTAATTCATCGCGTTTTGATTCCAGAGTAGACGAATTTGATAACCTTTTGGATTTAGAAAATCAGGATAGAGGGCAATGGGATAAAGAACTAATCAAAAAAGGACTCTATTATTTAGAATTTGCTGCAGCACAGAATGAGATCTCTATGTATCATATTTTGGCAACCATTTCTGCACATCACTGTACCGCTTCATCTTATGAGAATACTGACTGGAAAGGTATTTTATCGTTATACGATATGATTATTGAAATAGATAAATCTCCTATTATTCTGCTTAATCGGGCAATTGTTATTTCTAAAACAGATAATACCAAAAAAGCGCTTGAAGAACTTGATACTATAAAAGGCAATACTATCTTTCAATCTTATTTACCATACTATACCACAAGGGCAGCACTTCATCTTCAAAATAATGAACCAACAATCGCCATCACTTTTTTAAAAGAAGCTTTAAAATTACCACTTCAGGAAAATCAAAAATTACTTATAAACAGCAAATTAAAAGAGTATTCTGAGAAAAAATAATTTTTTTTAAATCCGATGTCCCTTTTCTCATTTTTCAGTTGACTTATGGTTGTAAACAATTTATTTAATTAATAGTAAAGAAATCTAATTATGCAAGAATTCATGATTTTTATCAAAACCAAAGGCGACCATCTAGAAGGACTTTCACCCGAGCAACAGCAAGCTCATGTTCAGAAAATAGCTAAATATATAGGAGGGCTAATGGAATCTGGAAAACTAAAAGGAGCTCAGCCTTTAGAAATGAATGGAGCTATTATTCACGGTAATAAAGGTGTTTTTAAGGATGGACCTTTTAACGAATCTAAAGAAGTGATTGTTGGTTACTTTCATATTGTAGCCAAAAACCTTGAAGAAGCTGTAGAAATAGCAAAAGCCAATCCAATGTTTGATGATGCAGAAGGTACAATCGAAGTTCGCCCTGTTAAACAAATGGATGGGATTAATTAAAGACATAACATTATGAGTACTTATAATATAGAATATAGTGGTAATTGTGCATTTGCAGTTAGTACAGGAAAAACAGCTATAGAAGCAAATACTAAATATATTTTGACGAAAAACGGTAAGCACTATGCATTTTCGAATCTGGTTGCAAAATTTTTGTTCAATGTATTACCAAATCGCATTAAAAAAGCAGATAAGGCCTGGAAATCTAAAAACAAAGAGACATGAAGAAAGTAAAAAAGATAGGAGTGGTATTAGGAATACTAATACTTCTAGTGTGTCTTGTGTCTCTTTTGTTTCCCACAAATGTAGAGGTAAGTAGATCTATAGCTATTAATGCTTCAGTAGAGAATGTATTTGACAATGTAAACACCATAGAGCATTGGAAAAAATGGGGAGGACCCTGGCATGAAGAAGGCATGGATTATACTACCGTGATTAAAAGAACAGAAGGAGCTTCTTCTGGGGTTGGTTCCAGACTTATTTATAATCAGGGAAAAGGAGAAGGAAGTGTTGAAATAATAGAAAGTAACATAAATCAAAAGATTAAAACATTAATTTCTTTTGAAGATGGAGGTTCTGCAAATGGTATTTGGTTATTTGATCAAAATAATAATAAAACAAATGTTACCTGGACCATTTATATTGATTTGGGATATAATCCTCTTAAAAGAATAATGGGTAATCTGATGATGGAGAGTAAGGTAGGACCTCTTTTTGAAATAGGGTTATCAAACCTTAAAAAGGTTTCAGAATAAGTTTAATGATCACAGTATATAGGGGGTAAGCGTGTTTAAAACCGTACCCCCTTTTGTAATTTAAAAATGATATTTCAATCCAAATTGTGCACGCCATCGAGAATTAAACAAGTCGGTAATATATGGTTTTGCATCTACTGGGATATTAAATTGAAACTGAGGTTCGTTATTTTGGATACCTCTAAAATTAAGAAGACTAAAGCTAGAATTCACTACATTAGGTACAAATACTAAGCGTCCCCAGTCTTTATTTATAAAATTGAAGACGTTAAGCATATCGAACGAGAGAGAAATTTTATTACCATTTTTTAGATCCAGACCGTATTCTAGTTTCATGTCAAGCTCATGATTCCACGGGGTACGAGCACCGTTACGTTCTGCTATTTGGCCACGTCTTTCTTTTAAATAAGAGTCACCTTCAATAAAAGCATTTAAACGTTCCCATTGTTCTGCTGCACTCACAGTTACATTTCCTGTGGCATCGGTAATATCAATCAAATTGATTTCTGACGCATTTCTAGGTACATATATTACATCATTTCTAGAAGATCCATCACGATTTAAATCTCCTTGATAAACATAAGAAAAAGGGCTTCCAGCTCTTCCGTTATACAAAAAAGAAATAAACCCTGTACTGCTTTTACCAATATCAAAACTATAAGAATGACTGCTTACAAATTTATGTCTAAGGTCAAAATTCGAAAAAGAAAGCGATGGGTTATTGGCGAAAACGGCTTGATTCCATTCAAAGTTTGCAGCTGGTGAACTTCGTACTGTACTGGATATATCTTTACTCATTCCGTATGTATACCCCAGGTAACCACTATAATTTCCCAGTTGCTTGCTCAACCCAAAAGTAAGATTATATCTAAACCCTTTATCTGTATTGGTCAATAAAAAAACATTAGTGAAGTTCGTGTTAATTTTGATTGCATCACCAGTCTCAAGAAAATATGAACGATTGTCTGCACCGCCAAAATTACCCAGGTTGTCCCTTCGGTTAATAGATTGAAAGAATATACCATTTACGACCTCTGTATAGGTTCCTTCTAAATCGATAGTCCATCTATTGGGTAATTTAGCCTTAATGGCAATATTGGTTTTCCAGTCACGAGGTAATGAAAAATCGGGATCCAAAAGGTTAATCTCGGTTACATCTGATTGAACACTTCGTAAATCTTCTAAATTTTCGGTTAATGCAATAGAATCATTTGGTCTGATATCAATATTAAAGTATTCGGTACCCGAGATATATTCTGCATATGCAAACCATAAATAGGGGATACGACCCGAAAAAAGCCCTGTTCCCCCACGTAAAGTGTATTTACCTTTGTTGTCAATTTTATAATTAAAACCAAATCGTGGATTTAATTGCGGTGCTTTAGAGATGGTATTATCATAGTTGCCAAATTCTGAAGTTGCCCGTACCGCTTCGCTTATGGGTAATTGCTGGGTTAGATATTGCCCATCTAGTCGCAGACCTGCGGTTATTTCTAGTTGATCATTGATACGAAAATTGTCTTGAAAAAATGCTGCTGCCTCGAGCACTCCTATAGTTGCAGATGGACGATTACTCACAAATGCAAAATCATTGTTGTTAACATTGTAGACACCTCTGATTCTTGCCGGATTATCGTTTAGAAAATCTTCTACAGATCGGTACTCCCATCTTCCGTTCCAGGCAGATAAAAACCCATAGTCTACATCATGTAATTGCCCGAATACCCCTGTGGTAATATGATGTTTGTCAATATCAAAGGTATAGGTGTCTGCAAGTTGCAGTGTAGAAAAGTTTGTGTTGTAAACTGATGCTTCGCGATAAGTACCAGCAAATATTCGACCTGCAGACGAAGTGGCTATCTGGATATGTGGAAATACACGGCCATCAAAATCTCGATGTTCTTTTACGATATTATATCCGAATGAAAGTTTGTTAGTATGTCCATTTTTAAAATTTGATTTCAACTCGACAGCAAGACTATTGGCAACACTATTATGTCGATATCCTTGATTTCCAAAATTAAAAAAAGTACTGTTCCATTCGAGGTTATCAGCAAAACTATTAACGTAATTATTACGTAATGTAAGTCTATGTACATCGGATATATTATAGTCTAATCGGGTAAACAGTTTACTACTCCCTGTTTTTAAATCGGCACTTTGAAACGCTCCGGGGTCATAGTCATATACATTTAACAATCTATCACGAATCGCGGATACATCGCTTAGTGAAATATCAGAGGTTGCACTTCCTGGCGCATTCAAAACAGGAGTTTTTGATAATGCCTGTTCAAAATTCACGTAGTAGAAGAGCTTATCTTTGACCAAAGCGCCACCAACACCACCTCCAAATTGTAGATCATAAAAAGATTGTACTTCTTGCTCGGCACCGTTGGCAAATTTTCCTATCAGATTTTGATTGTTCCCATATCCATATACGGTAGCTTTGATAGTATTGGTTCCGTTTTTGGTAACCAAATTGATACTCGCTCCATTAAAATTACCTATACTGGCATCAAAAGGAGATAGCTTTACACTTACTTGCTTTACTGCTCCAAGCCCTATAGGTTGACTTCGAGATAGGCTCCCTGGTGTTCCATTTGCAGATGAGCCAGAAGCACCACTGGCCGGTTCCTGAAATCCTATAATATCGTTATTAGCAATTCCATCGATATTTAGATTGTTAAAACGATTGCTTGCACCACCAAAAGAATTTAGATTGTTTTCGGGTAAGTTTTTGGTTAAGTCCTGGATACTTCGGTTAATGGTGGGGGTACCTTTTATAGCATTTTTACCCAATAAGTTTTCATTACCATTCTTTTTAGGTGTTGAAGCTACTGTAAGAACTACTTCCTGAAGCGTTGTACTTTCTTCTAATATTATAAAATCTCTTATTGTTGTGCTTCCTAAGTTAATAATCAGGTTATTTTCTTTGATAGTTTGATATCCTACAAAAGAAACTTCTATACTATAGGTATTTCCTGGTGGAATATTATTGAGCCTATAAAATCCGTTTTCTTGCGATATTGCCCCATAGGTAAAATTGGTTTCGATATCGGTTAGGACCACATTAGCGAAAGGCATTGGGTTGTTTTGATTGTCTTTTAAGGTTCCTTGAAGATTACCTGTTGTTTCTTGCGCAAAACTTGTTAAAATTGATAGTATTAAAAGTAAAGCCGTTAGAATTTTTTTCATTCGGTATATTCGTTATCATTCCAGCACATGACAACCGTAAACCGTTTGGTTGTATGGCTGGTGCTATTTTTATAAATGTTAGATTAATGTGTGAGTAGAAATGGTCTTACTTCTGCATAATAGCAGACCTTATTCTTACTTAAATAGCCAATAAAAGAGGAGATCCTTTGTTATGTATTACTGGTTGTAAAAGTTTAAGCTCAGAAATGTAGATGAAATCATAATTTTGAATAGGGGTAACTGTTAATGCCTGAATAATTTTACGTAATGCTACATTACAAATGTTTTGTAGATTAAGTTTTTCTAAATCAGAGAAAAAATCAATATCACGTAGCTTCTGGAGCGTATAACAGTGATGTTGATTTTTTAAAAAATCATTCTTAATTTCTTCAAAAATACAATCCGTACCCCAAGAAAAGATGTTAAATGTTGTAGGGTTAAAGTTTTCTCTAGAAAGACCTAATAAGTAGAATCCACCATCATAGGTTGGCCCAAGTACTGTATTGCCATTTTCTAGTACTTTTTTAGCTTCAATAATGTGTTTAACCTGTAAAAAAGGGCAATCATTACCAATGGTAATCAAAGCATCATATCCTTTGTTAAATCCTAGTTTTAACGCATTAGAAAATCGAGAACCAAAATCAAAACCTGTTTGTTTCGTTTCATCAACATATATAACAGGTAGCCCGCTTTGAGTTGCTATGTTTTGCGTGTGTATATTTAAGGATTTTGCAAGAGACCTTTTCGCAAAAAAAGGCTTATGCTTTGTCTCCTCTTCTACAGAGCGCGCAAAAACAAGAAGTGCTATATTTTGAATTGGCATTTTGTTCGTGTAGTCGTTTTATAGCTATTGAACTGGTTTAAACTTTTTTCAATTCGCTATAAAAACGCCCTTTTTTACTCAATTTTCATCTTTTTCTTACTTCGTAGCGCCACTATGAAGTGCAAAAAACATTTCAATTGACCAAAAAAACATCATTTTTCGCATGAATCAAAAAAGTTCAAACCAGTTCATTGAAAAATTAGGTCGGTATTGTTATTATTTCATTACAAAATAGTTAAAAATAATAATTTTTGAGATTTTATATTTGCTGAATTCATCTTGACTTTTTGGTTTTGACCGAAATCGAAGATTCATGAACTCTTTATTATAAAATATAGGCTTCGTGAACTAAAACGAGTTGAAATTTGACCAGATGAGACACTTTTTGAAAATCATAGTAGCGTTACGGTTAAGAAAAGTAACGAAATATGGGTGAATATCAGTCATTTTTTAGGGAATAGAAAAAGTCAAGATGAGTTCATAGATGAAAACTGAGGGTATTGAAAAGTACTCTCAGTTTTTTTATCTCTTATTTCCTAAATAGCATCCTTGGAATTGGAATAAACATTAATGACATTCAAAGCTCGCAGAAACTGTTTCGGTAATTGGCTTGGGAGAAAGATAAGGGACACCCAACCCCATTCCACGTATGATAAATAACAACCCGATAATAACTACTATTGCAGGAATTGCCTTTTGTAGCTGCTGTCTAACACTACCTGATAAAAAACCACCAACATAAACAACCGTGGTCATTAAAGGAATGGTTCCCATTCCGAAAAATATCATATACATACTTGCCTGCCAAATTTGTCCTGTTGCAATCGCCCCAAAAACAGCCAAGTATACAAGCCCACAAGGTAAAAATCCATTAAGAAAACCAATAGTCAAAAATGTATCAGATGTTTTTTTGTTCAATTCTTTACCTAAAGTAGATTTTATCTTTGCGATGATCACATACAAGGGTTTTGCAAATGAAAAGTATTTAATTTTTTGAGTGGGAAAAAAAATCCATAAAATCATAAACACACCGATTACAATCGATAATGACTGCTGTAACCCAAAAAGGTGAAGGCTTTTGCCAATAACCCCAAAAAGCAATCCAAGAATACTATAGCTTAATAATCGACCTAGGTGGTATAGCAAAACCCGAAAGATTTTTACCATACCTGTTGATTGGCCCAGAGGTAACATAAACGCAATAGGTCCACACATTCCTACACAATGAATGCTTCCTGCAAGACCTAAGATAAACGCTGATACTAACATAGCACTTAATACACAAATGACTTTTTAAACAAATAGGGAGTCTCCTCATGTCTCCAATCAATAGTAATATTCCATCGCCCTTCGATCATACGATCTTTGGGTATTACCAAGGTATGGCTCTTTAATACGATAGGAATTACAAAATCTAACCTTTTATTAGATGGTCGATACAAGGAGATGGTCCCTATAATTTTATCATATTCTATTTCTCTGGGAAATGTAATCAACAACCCCCGAGCGGTTTTTTGGATATCAATATCATTATTTAGTGCTCTGGCATTTTTTTCTGCATCGATCTCTCTTTGATAAGCGAGCTCCTTTTTATAATACTCTTTTGTTACCAGATCATGCTCATATTTTTTATCAGTATTCATTTTAATAACAAAAAACATAATAAAGGAAATGAACCCTATAAATACCAATACTATTGCTGTTCCCCAGTTAATTTTCATAATTAAATGTATTTATTAGCGATAACTTCTTGGCCCCAGAAAAGTCGCCATGGTTGTTTCTATAAGTTTATCATAGCTATATACTCCTATTTTCACTTTATTCTTATCTCTGCCTAGAGCCGCTGCATTTATCTCTATAAACAAAGTTCCTTCTGACAGGCTTTGTTTAGGAATGATAAAATTTTTATGGGTTACCTGTTCTATTTTTCCTTTATGAGAAAGCAACACGAAATGAACATCCTCTATATCTTCGATAGTTTTATTTACCAGTTTATAGGTATATACATTGCTAATGATATTATTATCTTTACGTTCATACAATTGCCCTGGTAGTCTTAGAATAGTAGCTTCGAGATCATTTCGTAAAAACGACATTCCTAAGAAAACGCCAATAAGTATAATGAGAACTGCACTATACCCTTTTAATCTGGGCCCGAACTTGAATTTTTCTTTTTTAGAAATATTATCTTCACTGGCATATCGTATTAATCCTGTAGGTAGATGTACACTTTCCATCATATGATCACATGCGTCAATACAGGCCGTACAGTTTACACATTCTAATTGTGTCCCGTTACGAATGTCAATTCCTGTTGGACACACATGCACACATTGAAAACAATCAATACAATCACCTTTACCGGTAGTAGAACGATCTTCATTTTTCTTAAACCTGGCCCTCCCCTTTTCTTTTTCTCCTCTTTTATAATCATAGGCCACCACGATAGATTTCGAGTCTAATAGCACCCCTTGCAATCGACCATAAGGACATGCTATGATACAGACTTGCTCTCTAAACCATGCAAATACAAAATAGAAAACTGCGGTAAAAATCAATAGCGAGATTAAAGTATTTAAATGTTTAGAAGGACCATCAATAATATATCCTACCAATTGATCGCTACCAATAAAATAAGCCAGAAACACGTTGGCTATTAAAAACGAGATGATAAAGAATATTGCCCATTTCAAGGCTTTTTTTCTTATTTTTTCGGTATTCCAGGGTTGCTTATTTAGCCTGATTTGCTTCCCTCGATCCCCTTCTATCCAATATTCGATTCTTCTAAAAACCATTTCCATAAAAATGGTTTGCGGACATACCCAACCACAAAACAATCTTCCGAAAGCTACCGTAAATAGAGTCACAAAAATAACTCCTATGATCATTGAGATCACGAACAGATGAAAATCCTGTGGCCAAAATGGAGCTCCAAAAATATTGAAACGTCTCTCTAGTACATTAAATAGTAAAAATTGATTCCCATTAATTTTGATAAAAGGAGCTGTAAACAGAAAAATTAACAACCCATAACTCACCCATTTACGATACGAGTAAAACTTGCCATTTGGTTTTTTAGGGTATAACCAGGCTCGTTTACCTTCTTCATTGATGGTCGCAATCGAGTCTCTAAATTTTTCGTTTACTGGTGCTTCCAAGGGTTCACTTTTTTGATGAACTGGTTTAAACTTTTTTCAATTGGGTAAAAAATCATCATTCTTCGCATGAATCAAAAAAGCTTAAACCAGTTCGATTATTTATTCAGTAGGGCTGTAGTCGAGTCAGAAACAATTTTGGTAGGTGTCTCATCGTTCGATTTTTCTTCTATTGGAGCATAGGGATCTATCCATAATTCTCCTTGTTTTTCTTTGGGCTCTGCAGGGGTTATTCCCCTCAATGACATAATATAACTGGCGACTTGTGCCATTTCCAGAGGTTTTAAGGTTTGTTTCCAGGCTACCATTCCTTTACCATCTCTTCCTCCTTCAGAAATTGTTTTGAAAATATTCTTAATTCCTCCTCCCAAAATCCAATAAGGATCAGTAAGATTGGGGCCAATACCACCACCTCCATCGGCTTTATGACATGCTACGCAATTTGTAGCAAAAACAGCTTTCCCTGCATTTATATCAGATGGCTCTGTAAGCAAGGTTACCGTATTAATATCTACCAGGTTTTTAGCCGTTTTTTTATAAGTTTCGATAGCTATTTTGGCTTCGGCAATTTCAGATTCATATTCTTCTGCTTGTGTATAATCATTAAGAACATGAAAACGAACCATATAGATGACTCCAAAAATAATGGTAGCGTAGAAGGAATATACCCACCAAGGAGGAAGATTATTATCAAGTTCTTTAATTCCGTCATAATTGTGATCCAGAATAATCTCTTCCTCTTCTGCTATAGGTTTGCTATCCAATAACTTCAGATACTGGGATTTTACCCATTTAAATCGGTTTTCATTTTTTCTTTTCTCTGCCAGTAAGTATCGTTGCTGTGCTTCAGGCTTTAAAGAATGAAAGATAATGTTTTTAAGAGCCGCCAGACTAACTTCTATAGCAATTGCAAACAAAGCGACCATACCCAATGCCAACCAACACAGAGGTTCTGTAATGAATGCAGAGGTGGTTCCTGTATCTACTGTTACTTCAATAAGGATATATGCAATTAGTATAAAGCAAAATATGCGTATATAAGATATGGTAGTTCTCATAATTTAATGTCTTTATCGGTTTCTAAGGGAATACTACTTACTTCTTCGATATGTTCTTTTTTTGCGGTGAATACCCACCAGAACAAGATTATAAAGAAGATAAAAAATATGAGTAGTGAAATCATAGGGTATATTGCTATACCTTCGATATTTTCCATATGGCCTTTTACAAATTTTAACATGACTTTATTCTTTGTTTTGAGCAATGATTTCTTTGTCTTTTTTCTTAACCTTGATATCGGTTCCCAATCTTTGGATATAAGCAATCAATGCAACCACCTCACGATTTCTCATTGCTACAAAATCCAACCCGTTGTCTCTGGCATATTTTTTATCGGCTTCGTAGGTTTTTACAAAATCTGGGTCGGTATATAAGTTTTTTTCGATGCGAGTAGCTTGCTCATCCATCCATTCTTCTGCTCTGGCAATTTCTTCGGGAGTATAGGGAACACCTAATTTTACCATGGCCTCCATCTTGGTTTGAATTTTTGATCGATCGAGTTCATTTTGTATTAACCATTTGTAACTTGGCATAATAGAACCCGATGAGGTACTTTGTGGATCATAAAAGTGATTGAGGTGCCAGTTATCAGAATACTTGCCTCCTATTCTCATCAAATCGGGCCCTGTACGTTTACTCCCCCACAGAAAAGGGTGATCGTATACATACTCTCCAGCTTTAGAGTATTCGCCATATCGCTCGACTTCACTTCTAAACGGACGAATCATTTGCGAATGACATGATACGCAGCTTTCTCTAATATAAAGGTCCCTACCTTCTAGCTCTAATGGAGTATAAGGTCTTACACTCGTAATTGTAGGAATATTAGAATCGACTAGTAAAGTAGGGATTATCTGAACTGCGCCTCCAATTAGGATTGCGATGGTAGCAAAAATGGTTAATTTTACAGGTCTTCGCTCTAACCAGGTATGATATCCTTCTTTGACAGTTCTATGTCTTGTAACCTTGGTAAGTGCTGCTGCTTCAGCCAATTCATCTGTAACTTTTTGACCACTTCTTATGGTCTTTACTATGTTATAAAGCATGATAAAAATCCCCAGGATGTAAATACTTCCTCCAATGGCACGCATCCAATACATCGGGATAATTTCATTTACTGTTTCTAAAAAATTTCCATAAACCAAACTCCCATCGGGATTAAACTGTTTCCACATCGAAGCTTGTACAAATCCAGCAACATACATAGGTAGTGCATATAGTATAATACCTAATGTTCCTAACCAAAAATGTACATTGGCTAATCCTGTAGACCATAATTTGGTTTTGGTTAACCTTGGAAGTAACCAATACACCATTCCAAACGTCATAAAACCATTCCAGGCAAGGGCTCCCACGTGTACATGCGCAATTACCCAATCACTAAAATGTGCAATGGCATTTACATTTTTAAGAGATAGCATAGGGCCTTCAAAAGTTGCCATACCATATCCGGTAATAGCAACAACCATAAATTTAAGCACAGGATCTGTACGCACTTTGTCCCAGGCGCCTCTTAATGTAAGTAGACCGTTGATCATACCTCCCCATGAAGGTGCTATAAGCATTATTGAAAACGCAACTCCAAGATTTTGAGCCCAATCGGGTAACGAAGAGTATAATAAATGATGTGGCCCTGCCCAGATATATATAAAAATTAGGGACCAGAAATGCACAATAGATAATCGGTATGAATAAATGGGTCTATTAGCTGCTTTAGGAATAAAGTAGTACATCAACCCAAGAAAAGGAGTAGTCAGGAAAAATGCTACAGCATTATGACCATACCACCATTGCACCAACGCGTCTTGCACTCCTGCATATACCGAATAACTTTTTAAAGCACTTACAGGTAGCTCCAGGCTATTGAAAATATGAAGGACAGCAACGGTAACCACTGTGGCAATATAAAACCATATTGCTACGTATAAATGTCGTTGTCTTCTTCTTAAAATGGTACCGATCAGATTCCACCCAAAAACTACCCAAATTATAGCAATAGCAATATCAAAAGGCCATTCTAATTCTGCATACTCTTTTGAGGTAGTAAATCCCAACGGAAGTGTAATGGCTGCTCCTACTATAATTAATTGCCAACCCCAGAAATTAATATTGCTAAGGGTATCACTAAACATTCTGGTTTTTAATAGACGTTGGGTAGAATAATAAACTCCTGCATAAATAGCATTACCCACAAATGCAAAAATCACAGCATTGGTATGCAAGGGCCTTAATCTGCCAAAACTTAACCAGGAGATACCATCGGTAAGGTTAGGGAATAAAAACATAAATGCCAGTAATAGTCCAACCGACATTCCTACAATACCCCAAAGCATTGTAGCGTACAAGAATTTTTTTACGATGTTGTTATCGTAATAGAATTGTTCCATTTCCATTTTAAGATTGTTTAGTTTTGGGGGTTACTAAAGGGTCTTCTTTTTTAGTAGTTTCTTGTACTACCTCATCATCAAAAAGCATTCGTACTGATGGTGTATAGATATCATCATACTGACCATTTCTTACCGAAAGAATAAAGGCTATAAAGAAGACAAGAGCAACGATGATACTAATCGTTAGAAGCACATAAATAACACCCATACTTATTTTGTTATGGATCAAAAGTAGGTGTGAATCTTTTCTTTAAAAATGATATTTATCAGCTTTTCCTGAAGTTTTTAAAAGTATAAAGAGTATTCCAATTTTATTGAAACACTCTAGTAATGAAGTATTTTTAGATGTTTTTATGAAGTAAATCGTTAGCCTTGATTTTTATCCATGTATAAACAACTCGACCCGATAGTTTCTTAAAATCTAATACCTCAAAATCAGCTAGAAATTCCAAAAACTATTTTGGGTTGAAAACCTTGCTGAATTACTTTGAGGTATATTAGCTTTTAACTATGCATTTGTTATAATGCAAAATGGTTGCACAATAAAATTGTTTATTTCAAATTTATGTAAGTAGTTCTTCTGCAATTTTCTCGCAAAGTTCGAATGTTTCTTTAACGTCATCAAGAGTAGTTCTTGGATTTATCAAGCACATACGTAGTACTATTTGGTTTTGTAAAACCGTGGTGACCAGCAACGCTTCTCTGGACTGCAGTACTTGTTTAGAAATATTTTGATTTAAAGCGTCTATTTCTTTTTCAGAAAGGGTTGTTCCTATAGGGTTGTATCTAAAATTAATTACCGCTAATGTTGCCGGAGATACTACTTCCCATTTAGAGCTTTTTCTTAAAATTCCTTCTACTTGTTCTGCCAAATCAATAGAATAGCTTACAGATTTTTTAAAAGCTTGTATACCAAAAGTTTTTATTGACATATAAAACTTTAAAGCTCTAAATCTTCTGGTTAACTGAATTCCGTGATCGTAAAAGTTAATTTCGGATTTGTTTCCTTCGATATCTCTAAGGTATTCTGGTTTTTCGCTAAAAGCTTCACTTAACCATTTATGGTTTTTCACCAATAAACATCCCATTTCATAAGGTTGATATAACCATTTATGAGGATCGATGGTAAGCGAATCTGCTTTTTCAATTCCTTTTAAGAGTTGACTTCCTTTTTTAGATAAAATTGCAGCACCCCCATACGCTCCATCAATATGAAACCATAACTTTTCTGTTTTACAGATAGTTCCTATTTCATGTAAAGGGTCTACTGTTCCCGTATTTGTTGTTCCTGCAGAGGCAATTATACAGAATGGCTGAAATCCTTCTAACCGATCTTTGGCAATAGCGTTTTTTAATTTATTGATTGCCATTTTAAACTCTATGTCTGTCGGGATAATACGTACTTGCTCCTTCTTAAATCCTAACACTCGTATAGCTTTGATGTTAGAAGAATGTGCCTGATCTGACATATAAATAATAGCTTTCGAAAAATCATCTCCACAACGTTGTCTTCTGGCAGTTACCAATGCCGTTAGATTGGCCATTGATCCACCACTCGTAAAGATCCCCCCTCCTTTTTTGGCAGGAAATTTAAAAAGTTTTAGCAACCAGTTCATGGTAATAATTTCTAACTCTGCAGCAGCAGGAGAGCCAGACCATCCTCCAGAAAAAACATTAAACCCGGTAGCTAATGTATCTGCCATCACACTTACATAATTGCTGGGTCCTGGAACAAAAGAATAGGATTTTGGATGGGTAAAAATATTGCTATTGGGCAATACATTATCTACTACAAAATCTAAAACATCTCTAAAATCAGCAGGTTTTTCGGGAACTTCTTCATAAAGAAGTGCATCCATTTCTTTTCGAGAAGCATAGGCTACAGGTTTTTTTTCATTTTCTTTCTCAAAATGTTCTACAATAGTATCTATAACCTGATACCCAAATTGTTTCATTTCTTCTTTACTTAACTGTAACCTCTCTGACTGGTTCATAAACTACCCTTTACTTTTTTTAGGGTACAAAAATAATGTTATTCGAGCTACAAACATCATTATAAATGCAAATAATAATATTTGTAATTTGCTAAGAGTCTTCTATGCGGTAAGCACATCAATCTCTTTACGAATTTGAGAAAGAGTTCTTTTATTTTTGTTAAGAGATTGTAAGATTTGATCTTTACTATGTTTGAATCTATTTTGTGATTCTTCGAACAGCAACTGATAATACAAAATTCCTGTTTTTAGGTTATTTGCAAATGTGGCTATATATTTTTGTTGTTTTTTATCTATGCCTGTTTCTTTTATTTCTTCTAGTTTACTTTTTAAATAATCAATATAAATATGTAACTCTTTTATGAAAAAATTGGGCCGATCTGTACGTGTAATCATATTATCACGACCATAAATATGGTCTGTAATTTCATATAAGCACATTACTTTAGAAAAATAAGCCATATTGGGCCCAGGGCATACAGAAACACCAGTTCCTTCTTTTTTTGTGTTAATATTATGAACTAACAATGCAGTGGTACCTAAACCAACACAGGTACACGATTTTTCTACTATTTTATTATATTTTTTTTGATATAATTCTGGAGATAAATTTTCCTCTTTTAATTGTTTTATTTTTAGGTGTTGATATTGTCGCGAAGCTGTACAGATCCCTTTTTCTGTAAATTCTTTATTAAGGGCCACATACTTTTTTGGGCAAGAGCTTCCAGGTCTTCCTTTATCAATCAATTGTTCTTTTTCTGTATCTTTTGTATTTCCGTTAAGACTATTAAATGGTATTCCCAGCGGAGATATTGCGCTTAAATACAAATCCTCTTCTTTTGCGTTTACTAATTTTTCTAAAGTTATATCATCTACTGTAGTTACTTCGGGAACTAATAAAAATGGAGTTCCCCACCCTACAGAATCCACCTGGTAATGATCTAATAAAAATAGATGCTCTTCTGGATTACCGACACCTCCTTGAGCCGTAATTTTAAGAGGTAAAGGAGATAAAGGTACTGGATACTTTTTGGCAGCCAACGCCTTGATTAGAATATCATGAATAGAAGTTATAAGCTCTTCTCTTGAATCCCTAAACTGCGCTAAAATAGGCCCCATTAAATAACCATCTGTAGCAAAGGCATGTCCACCACAATTTAACCCAGATTCTATTCTATATTCAGACACCCATATACCTTTCTTAGCTAGAAATTTACCTTGAATTAATGCCGATCTGTAATCACTTACTTTTAAAACAATTTTCTTTTTAATTACTCCTTGTTCATTTGGATAAAAATCATCAAAATGTTCTAAATAGCTATATAATTTGGGGTTCATTCCTGCAGATAAGATTAGAGATGAACTTAAATTGCTATTTGCATACCCTCGTAAAGCAGCGTGCGCATCATTATAAATAGTTGGCAATTTGTCATTACTACAATAATTCTCTTTATCAACTTTGGTCATTATATTAACATCAATACTACCCATAGATAAGTTATGATCGACCCACTCTCTAATCTTATTGGTATTGAAATGATCCCACTTTAATTGAGAAAATTGCCGTTTTATATCCGAAGTATCTGGTAATAACTCAATATACTGCTTTAGATCATCACCATAGTTACTGGTAATATTTTTAAGCTCTTCAAACTTTTTTTCTGCAAGCATACCAATCATATTGAGGTAAGAAGTGATTCGTTTTGCTCTAAAATCTTCTATATGTTCTGTGATCTCTGTATAGGTCAGTTTAAATTTAGAACAGTATACTTTTCGCAATTTTTCTATTAGCATATCATCAACCAATGAGATTGAAGAATCTATACCTAAATGAGCAACTTTTAATGGGGTATCAATGGTAAATCCAATTCCCATTACCGGAATATGAAATGTGTGTGTATTCATTCGTTTTTTATCAAAAAAAGAATGCTTTATAGTCTCGATAAGCATTCTTTAGGATTAAAATAGACCTTTGACAAAGAACAACACTCGACGTCTCTTAAAATATGATTTTTATCATTTTTTATTACAAATATGGGTAGATTATACTACAGAAGTATCGTCAACAAAATATGACACATCTTTTGACCAACTATAATCAGGTTTTAATCTGTAGGAAATAACTTTACTACTACCTTTAGAGATATTGAACTTTTTAAATTCTACAAGAATTGGTTTGATGATATACCCTCCCCAATAGTTGGGCTTTGGGATTGATTTACCTTTGTACTTTTTTTCATAATATTTTAAGCGTTTCTCAAGTATCATACGAGAAGGAATGATTTCACTTTGGTTAGAAACCCACGCTCCTAACTTACTGCCTTCTGGGCGAGATTCAAAATATCCTTCTGAAAGGTTACTGGCAATTTTTTCAGCTTTACCTATAATAAACACAGTACGTTTCGAATTTAACCAATTAAAAAAAACCGAAACCCTATTGTCTTTTGAAATAGCCATTCCTTTTTCACTTTGGTAGTTAGTAAAAAAAACAAAACCCTCCCAGGTAAATCTTTTTAACAAAACAATTCTGCTTTTGGGATAACCATCTACTCCAATGGTAGAAAGCAACATTGTATTGGTTTCTATTTCTGGATGAGCAGTATCTACTTCATGAAACCATTTTTGAAAATGTTGTATAGGATTATGATCAAGGATTGGATTTGTCATATTTCTTAATTAAGATAGTACTATATATATTGGTAAGTATAGTAACATATACCACGATAGAAATTGAACTTAAGGGCATTAATATAGCAGCAATAATTGGTGATAATTGCCCTGTAACCGCAAAATACAGTCCTACTGCATTATATAAAAAAGAGAAAATAAAACTAGTCCTAATAACCCCTATAGCTTTTTTAGAAATACTAAAGAAATCTATGATCTTTTCGAATACAGAAGCATCCAAAATACCATCACAAGCTGGAGAAAATACATTAACATTTTCTGAAATGGCAATTCCTACATCACTTTGTGCCAAAGCACCTGCATCGTTTAACCCATCTCCAATCATGACAACTACTTCTCCTTTTTCTTGCAAACCTTTTATATAATTTAATTTATCCTCGGGTTTTTGATTAAACACCAAACTGGTTTTTTGAGGAAGTTGCTGTTGTAAATATTCTTTTTCCCCTTCGTTATCACCAGATAAAATAAATAACTTATAGTTTTTGGATAAGTTATTAAATACTCTTTGAACACCTTTTCTGTACCGATTGAAAAAAATATAATGTCCTTTATAGGTATGATTCGTACTAATATGTACAGATGTGTCTTGGGTAGTAAGATCATGAGTGCCTTTTACAAAACTTTGAGATCCTATTTTGATAGTATTTTGGGCAGAAGTAGCCTCTATACCCTTACCTATAAATTCTTGATATTGATCTAGTGTAATGATCTCTTGTTCTGCAAGCAGATCATATAACGCCCGACTAAGCGGATGATTTGATACACGAAGCGTATTTTTCAACAAGTTTTGTTCTTTATCTGATAAAGGATGACCATGATATTCTATTGAATTACTTTTTTTATGAGTTGTTATGGTACCAGTTTTATCAAATATGATAGAAGTCGCTTTTGCCAACTGCTCTATAACATTGGCATTTTTAAGATAAAATTTATTCCTACCAAATATTCTTAAAATATTCCCTAGTGCAAAAGGTCTGGCAAGTGCCAAAGCACAAGGACAGGCAATAATAAGTACTGCTGTAAATACATTGATTGCTTTTGTTGGGTCTACTAATACCCAAAAAATAGTTGCAAGAAGTGCAATACATAGAATAGTAATTGTAAAATACCGACTAATAGTATCTGTAAGATTGGTAAACGAAGTGCTTTTATCTTTCGTAAAAACATCGTTACTCCATAATTGTGTCAAGTAGCTTTGCTCTACCGATTTTAACGCTTCGACCTCTATGGCTCCCTCTAATTGCTTTCCTCCTGCATACAATTTATCTCCTGATCGTTTGGTTACAGGTTCACTTTCTCCTGTCACAAAACTATAATCTATTTTAGTAGTTGCATTCATTAAAATACAGTCTACAGGAATTAACTCTTCGTTTCTAATTAATAACCGATCTCCTTTTTTAATTTCATATACCTCAATATTTTCTTCTATCTGATTTTTAATAGAGATTCTCGTTACCGCAATTGGGAAATAAGATTTGTAATCTCTTTCAAAAGAGAGAAATGTATAGGTTTTTTGTTGAAAAAACTTACCCAATAACAAAAAGAAAACTAATCCGGTAAGGCTATCAAAAAATCCCGTTCCCAAATCAAACATTATTTCTACTGTACTTCTTATAAAAAGAACCAAAATACCTAAAGCAATGGGTACATCAATATTTAAAATTCTGGATCGTAAACCTCTATATGCCGAAACGAAATATTCTTGAGCAGCATACAACACCACGGGTAAGGAAAAAAGGAACATTAACCACCTAAAAAGGTACTTATATTGTTCTAACCAATATTCTGAGACTTCGAAATATTCTGGAAACGATAAGAACATCACATTCCCAAAAGCAAAACCGGCAATTCCTAATTTATAGGATAAACTTCTATTAACTTGTTGGCTCTTCTTAGTATAATCGTCTAAGCTGATATAAGGCTCATATCCAATAGAACATAACAAGATAATAACTTCTTTTAGAGCGATTTTTTCTGAATTAAAAGTAATACGCACCGTCTTTTTAGGAAAATTTACCTGAGACACTGTAATAGATGACTGAAGTTTATGTAAATTTTCGAGAATCCATATGCACGAGCTACAATGTATATGTGGTATGTAGAGATTAACAACTTGTATATTCTGATCACTAAACTCTATTAATTTTTCTATAATAGAAGAGTTCTCAAGATAATCGTATTTCTCTTCTACCGCTTTTGGAATAGCACCTGGAGCAGATTGCAACTCATAATAACTTGATAAATCGTGACTCGTAAAAATCTCATACACAGTTTTACAACCATTGCAACAAAAAGATTTATGGTCAAACGCTATAATTGTTTTATCACAATGATTTCCGCAATGAAAACAAGTAGATTTTACCATAGATATATTATTATTTGTTACAAAGGTGAATAAGTTTAAACTGATGGGGTATGATAATTATCATAGTTTTTAGACCGTTCATTGCCTAGTTTTGGATAAAACGTATAAAGTTTTTTCTTGATGAGAAGAATATTAATTCCCACAGATTTTTCAGAAAATGCAATGAATGCAATTCGATATGCAGTCGAGCTATTTAAATACGAACAGAGTGTTTTTTATATTATACATACATACGCAGATGATGTATATAATCATCTTACATTGGTTTCGAGAGATAATTTTGAAGAAATTAAACAATCTACAAAACAAAACTCTGACAAAGAACTACTTACTACTCAAAAAATCATATATGATATTTCACCAAATCCAAGGCATGAATATAAGGTACAATCGATTTTTGGAAATTTGGTAGATGAAGCAAATGATATTGTAGACAAAGAAAATATAGATATCATTATTATGGGAACGCAAGGAAAGCAAAACGACAAGCAGCTTACTTTTGGGAGTAATACATTGCAAGTGATTAAGTATGTAAAATGCCCTGTACTAGCAATTCCCAACGAATGCTCTTATCAAGCTCCCAAAAACATCTTGCTTCCTACAGATTTTATATTACCCTATAAAAGACGCGAACTCAAGTTGCTTTGTACGTTGGCGAAAAGTTTTAGATCTAAAATCAATTTTTTATACGTTTCTGATTTTGCTAAACTTTCTATTAGACAAGAAGATCATAAAATATTCTTGAAAGAATGTTTACCCGACATAGCACTACAGTTTCATAGAGTTGCCAATGATACTAATCTTACCAGAGTGATTAATGAATTTATAAGAACACAGCATATCGATTTTCTGGTGATGATAAACTCCAGGTATTCTTATTTAGAGACAGTTTTATATCAGTCTACGATAGATAAAATAGGCCTACATATCAAAGTTCCTTTTTTAGTCATGCAAAATTTACAACGATATTAAATTTCAGGATCATGAAAAGAATATTATTACCGACCGATTTTTCTGATAATGCATATAATGCAATTAGATATGCAATGCAGTTTTTTAAAGATGAAGAGACTATATTTTATCTTCTTAATACGTTTACACCTGCCTCATACCATGCAGAGTATCTTATAGAAAACCCAACAGTTTATGGTTTAGAAGATGTTGCCTTAGCTAATTCTAACAAGGGGCTCGAACGCATTGAAATTAAATTAAAAAAAGAATTTGCTAATCAGAAACATGAATTTGTTCGATTATCGGCTTTTAATACTCTAATCGGTGAAATCAAAGAAGTTGTTGACACTTATAAAATTGATCTAATTGTAATGGGAACCAAAGGGGCTACTGGCGCCAAAGAAATATTTATAGGGACTCATACGATGTATACTATAAAAAAAGTAAAGTGTCCCGTGATTGCAGTACCTTCTGGATACCAGTATCAAACACCTAACGATATTTTATTTACTACAGATTATAACTTTAACCCTAAAAATCCTTTTATACCCTTACTTAGAGAAGTTTGCGGCAAGCATCATAGTAAGCTTCATGTTCTTAATGCATATGCTGGTGTTCTACTACATGAAAAGCAAGAAAAAACCAAAATGTTTTTGGATAAATACTTAGAAAAGAACACCCATGTATTTCATATAGCAGAAGATGTTGATGTATTAGAGGCTGTAGAAGGCTTTCTAGCTAAACACACTATAAACTTATTAATCATGATCCATAATAAGCACTCATTTTTCGAGAATTTATTATTTACACCAGTAATTAATAAAATAACCTATCATACCAATATTCCATTTTTGGTAATCCCCTCTGAAAAAAGGATTCAATCTTAATCATAAATAGTAAAAATGAAACAAATTCTTATACCAACTGATTTTTCTCCAAACTCATGGAATACATTAAAGTATGCATCCAATTTGTATAAGAATGTTTCATGCAAGTTTCATATTGTAAACACTTATGAAGTACCTTCATCACTATTGTCATCAACAGTAAGTTCGCAAAAAATTGGGCACCTGTACGATGCCGTTAAGAAAGTATCTGAAAAAAAATTAGAGCTACTTTTTACGGATATTGATCAATATTTGGCAAATCCGAAACACATTTATGAAACAATATCCAAGCCTGGAGCTTTTGTAAAAGTTGTTCAACAAATGACAATCCAGACACTGTACGATATGATTGTTATTGGTACCAAAGGTGCTACAGGGGCCAAAGAAGTATTTATAGGAAGTAATACACAAAATTTGGTAAAGCATATCCATAATTGCCCGATTTTGATTATTCCCGAAAGCGTTTCTTTTACACCCATTTCCGAAATAGCATTCGCTACAGACTTTGAAAGAATATTTTTTAAATCAGAGATAGTACCTATTATAGATTTGGCCAAACGATGTAATGCTACTATACGAATGATACATGTGTATGATGAACCAAAGTTAAGCGAGGTGCAGCACTATAATTCTAGTTCGTTAGAACGGTATTTTAAAAACCTTTCGTATGATTTTCATGTAATTCAAGATTTTTCTACTATAGAAAAAGCAATTGAAGCATTTATTGAAGAGTTAGACATCGATGTTTTAGTGATGATAAAATACCCTCATAGTTTTATAGAACAATTAACCAGAGAAGCAATTATCAAAAAAATCACTTTTCATATAGAAATTCCTTTTTTAGTAATTCCTTCTGATGACTGAGAATTGTCATAGTATTTCATGGGTTTTGAGTTTAGTTTTAGCTAGTAATTTATAAAACATACGCTATCATGCAACGAATACTAGTACCTACCGACTTTTCTAATAATGCATATGCCGCACTCTTGTATGCTACAAGACTTTTTCAGGATCAAAAATGCAAAATTTATATACTTAACACTTTTGATGTAAATACTCCTGTTTTAACCAGCAGAATGAATACTGAAAGAGGGAAAATTTTATATCAAAAACTAAGTAATGCATCAAAAGAAAAACTAGAAGAATCATTACATAGAATTATTAGGGATACCGAACACCTAAATCATTCTTTTGAAACAATTTCTGTTTCCAAAGATCTAACCGAAACTATTAACAAAACTGTTACTCATAAAAATATTGATTTAATAGTAATGGGTACTAAAGGTGCTACCAGCGCCAAAGAGATGTTTATGGGCAGTAATACTGTTAAAGTAATTAGAAAAAACAAAAACTGCCCTGTACTGATTGTCCCAGATGAGTTTGATTTTTGTAAGCCAAAAGAAATTGCTTTTGCCACAGGTTTAAGAAGGTCTTATCATGAAAATGAAATAATACCTATGATCACCATTGCAAAAGTTTTCGAATCAAAAATTAGAATTTTTCATATTCACAAAGAAGAAGAGCTTGATTCACAACAAAAACATTCTCTTAAAGCCCTAAAGCAACATTTAAAGAACTTTGAGATCAGCATGCATTATCTTCATAAAGACGCTAAAAAAGCATTTCATATACAAGAATTTATTAAACAAAAGAATATTAACATGTTGTTTATGATTCGCTATCGTCATAGCGTATTAGAAGAGTTCACTAAAGAGGCTGTTATAAAAAAGATTGGATTTGCACCTACAATCCCTTTTTTGGTAATTCCCGAGCTAAATTGATAATTGTCATAGTTTTCAGTTTTTGCACGTCATACATTTATAAGAGTAAACTTCTAAAACTTAAAACGATGAAAAAGAAGATTTTATTACCCACAGATTTTTCTAGAAATGCATGGAACGCAATAAGCTATGCAGTAGATTTATTTAAACATTAGGAGTGTGAATTTTACATTCTTAATGTCTTCAATACTCCTGGTTACGCACTGGATAGCATGATGATTCCAGAGCCTAACGAAAGACAATACGAAGAAGCAAAAGAAAAATCAGAGCAAGGGTTACGCAAAATATTAGAACGATTAAGCTTTAGGGATGAATCTCCTATACATACATTTTTTATGATCTCTCAATTCAACAATCTGTTAGAGGCCATAAAAGATGTCATAGAGAAAAAAGATATTCAGATGGTTGTAATGGGGACCAAAGGTGCCACCGATGCCAATAATCTGGTTTATGGGAGTAATACTATTCTGGCTATGGAAAAAATAAGAAATTGTCCTATACTGGCGATTCCTAAAGAAGTGGTTTATAAAGAGCCAAAAGAAATAGTTTTTCCTACCAATTTTAAAACTTCTTTTAAGCATAGAGAGTTACAATATCTTACAGAAATTGCCAAAATCAGTAATGCGGCCATACGAATTTTATATATCTCCAAATCTGATGAGCTAACATTAGAACAAGAGAATAATAAAGGTTTACTAGAAGAGAACTTTGATGGGTTAACCTACTCTTTCCATACACTTCATAATGTAGATGTAAATGGAGGTTTAAGTGCTTTTGTAGAAAGTAGAGATAGCGATATGATCACTTTTATCAACAGAAAACATAGCTTTTTTGGTAGTATTTTTTCTAGACCCATGGTAAAAGACTTGGGGTACCATGCAAAAGTACCTGTGCTTACATTACATGATATAAATTAAAAAGTAAAAAAATGAAAAGATTAGGAATTTGGATGGATAAAGAAAAGCGTATGTGGTAATGATTAAAGGAGAGGAAGAAGAGATTATAAAAATCCCCTCGAATATAGAAACGTATCATGTGCATGGTGGTTCAGGAACTCGTCTTAAAGGAGGTCCCCAAGATGTTGTTCAGGATAGTAAGTACTTAGAAAGAGAAAAACACCAATTCAAGGCTTATTTCAAAAAAATTGTTTCCTATCTCAAAAGTGTAGAAAGATGGGTGATTTTTGGTCCGGCAGATACTGGAGAAAGGTTTAAAAAGGAGCTAAATCTAAATTATAAAGAAATAGCCACAAAACTTGATGGAGTCTACAAAGTAGATAGCATGACCAGAAATCAAACCAAAGCATTGATTAGAGATTACTTCAAAAAAGAATATACCTCGTAAACAATTAATTGATTACAAAAAATCAACAAAAGGTATAGTACACTGACAATTATCATTTTTTTTAATGCTTTGCGAAAGTATTTTTAAAGTAAATAATAATAAAACCAAACGTTATGTCACTAATTAAATTTAATAGAAATCGGTTTCCCTGGACCAATGATAGAGTTTCTAGCTGGCTAGACACCAACGATTTTTTTGCAGATGATTTTTTTGTAAGAGATAGAAATTTGCCTGCAATGAATGTTAAAGAAAATAAGGATAACTTCGAGATTGAGCTTGCAGTTCCTGGTTTTTCGAAGAAAGATATAGAAGTATCTATAGAAAACGATATGTTGCATATCTCTGCCGAAAAAAGTAAAAAAGAAATCGAAGAAGAAGAAAACTATACAAGGAAAGAGTTTAGTTATAACACATTAGACAGAAGATTACAATTACCGTCTAGCATTGGTAAGGATACAAAAGTGAATGCTGCATACAAAGATGGAATTCTTATGCTTCACCTTACCAAAAAAGAAGAAGCTAAAGAGCTTCCTAAAAAAATAATTGATATTGCATAATTGAGCATGATTATTCAATATCATTTCTAGCTGCATAGAGTTTTATCATGCGTGATTTTTTTGTTAAGGCAGAAAGTAACTTCTTAAGTTTACTTTCTGCCTTGTTTTGTATATAAAGTGACCTATTTTTGGATACGACAAAGGAAGACTATAAAATAGGGCTAAAAATTTTGGCTGCACCTTCTTTTAATTTATGACGCCAGGGTCTTTGTAAAAATGTATGATAATTTAACCGAGTACTTTTATTACAATCGATTAAAAAATCATTTTTTAACCCAATGGCAAAGTCGTCATGATAAATCACCGCATTTACTTCATAATTTTGTTCAAAACTGCGTATATCAAGGTTTGAAGAACCAATAGATGAAACCGTATCATCAGAAACGATCATCTTACTATGTAAAAATCCGCTACCAAAAAGATAGATTTTTACACCCGCCTGAAGCAACCTTTCAAAATAAGATCTTACACACCATCGTACAATTACATTATCTGATTTTTCAGAAAGTAATAAACGTACATCTATATTACTCATGGCTGCGACTTTTAGAGCATCAAGTATAGAGTCTCCTGGTATTATATATGGATTAGTAATATAGATATATTTTTGAGCTTCATTAATAATAGAGAAGAACATTTGCTGGGATGAAGAAAAATCATCATCTGGTCCGCTATGAACTATTTGTACAGAGGATTGTCCTTCTATATTTATATTGGGTAAAGAAGGTATATCTAATATAGACTCATCCTTACTGGTTAAGTACCAATCTAATGCAAAAATAGTTTTGAGATGATGTACCACCGGACCCTTTATTTTTAAATGCATATCATACCAAACTCCTAGATTAGTATCACCATATAGATATTTATCAGATACGTTAATCCCTCCTGTAAAAGCAATTTCACCATCTATAACCACAATTTTTCTATGATTTCTATAATTAATAGAAGATAAGAAATGACTAAACTTGATAGGCAAAAATTTACGTATCTCTACTCCTATATCTTTTAGTTTATCAATGTACATTTTTCGTAGAGATAGACTACCAATACCATCATAAAGAATATAGATTTTTACACCCTCAGAAGTTTTTTGCTTAAAGAGTTCAAAAAGCTTTGTTGTAAGCTTTCCTTCTTCAAAAATGTAATATTCTAAGAAAATAAAATGTTTGGCATTGTCTAACGCATTAAAAATTGCTTCAAAAGTTGCTTTTCCTTTTTTAAGAAGTTTTACTTTATTACCAGTACTAGGAGGAAAATGAGAATTTCGGGTTATTAAAGAAATTAGTTTGTAATGATCCAAATGCTCTTTATCGCTTAGAGTGATATGCTGCTGCAATGCTTTTTTAATAAAATCCCGAACGACTGGAGTTCCTTTTAATTGAAAGAGTTTATTTTTTCTACGGTTTCTACCTAAGATTAGGTATAACAACATTCCTCCTACAGGAATAGTAAAAATAGCTAACAACCAAGCTAATGTTCTGGTAGGTCTCATCCCATTAAGAAGCAATCTAAAAATAATTAAACCTACTATTAGGATGTATATAAATAGTACCAGGTAAATAATCACAAGAAAATATATTTTGAAAATATTAGGTCCTAGTGTGCATAATCAATAAAGGCACACGCGTACCATAACTTATTTTAGAAGTGTTTGATCCTTTGAAAAAACGTTTGAAAAACGTTTCTTTTTTAACAAACATTGCGGTCATATCTATATCCATAATTTGTACAAAACTATTGATGGCCAAAGCGGCAGGTACGTTGGTTATCGAATGAAACGTATGATCCTGGTTTTTAAAGAAAATCCTCATACTTTTTTTATCCTCAAATTCTGAAATAGTTATACTATCATCATTTTTAATTCTAAGTATTTTTAAAGATGATTGATGTTTGTCTATCATTTTTGATAAAAGTTGATGATCATCTTCTACAAAGTGATCATTATGATCTATTGCGTATAATATTGTTTTTGGCGTGGTAAATTTGAATCCTTGGGGTATAATTATAACAGGGCAATCAATTTTTCTAATTACATTAATCGTATTACTTCCAAACAATACTTCTTCTGCACCTGTTACACCATTGGTTCCCATAATAATCATATCTATATTCTTGGATCTAATAACCTGATTAAAAGCATCAACCAATACATCATAGTCGATAAGTGTATGAAACGTATAATCCTCTGTAACATATCGTACTTTGAGTTCTTCTAGTATTTGGTGAAGTTTCTTTTTTGTAACCTCAACAACAGATTCGTGAATTGTTGTATTTGAAGAAGCGGTCATAAGATCATCTGTGATATAATGAGAGGCCTTTTGAACATGTAATATGTAAAAGTGACAAACTTCATTTTTAAAAAACTGCATGGCATAGTTGATAGCGTTAAAAGCATTATCAGAGAAATCGGTAGGTAATAAGATTTTTTTCATAGTAATTTCATTTAATCCTTTAAAATTAAAGGTCTGATGACTAACATACTATGACATTTATCAAGTCATTAAAGTTTTTGAAGCAATACTTTAATAAGCTTGGAGTTTAACACAACCCATTGCTTATCTACAAATTAATTTTAAGGGAAATTTTAGGTGTTTTTTGGCTTTAAGGCTTTGTATTTTATTACATTCTAGAAAGTAAATTAATGTATTTTTTTACTCTAAATACATCCAAATAGTACTGTATTTTTATACCAAAACAAATAACCTCTGGGGAACTTTTCTTTACTAAATGACCAAAATTATTTAAAAAAAATAACAAAACTCTCTGAGAATTCACAGGTTACCAAAACACTTATCGTTCACATAATTTAACTTTTTTTTACAAATGCAACATTATTGCATTTGTAAAAAAAAGCATATAATTGCACCTCTGTTGCAATAGTAAGGCTAAAGCTGACCGCCTAAAAAAATGTTGGCATATGTTTAATCATTTTAAATTTTTTCATCATGCAAAAAGAAATCTTAATTGCTCAAATCATTGAAGAAAGAGTAACAAAATCATCTCTTGGAACTCACTGCAGCAACTGTGGACATTGTTCATCAACGCTGTAACATTGCTTTTGTTTGGTGGCATGATAAACCTCATGCCACCAAACCACAAAATATTTTAGATCATGCAGTTAGATAAAAAACAACTTACCCAACTACTACAGTTTAAAGATGAAAACATAATTTCTCGATTTTCTGACATGTACCAAATTGAAGAGGAAGAAATCAATGATATATTGCAAGAAACATTAAAGTTTCTTTATATCAGTCAAATTCCTGGGGTATTTATCCCCGATGAACTTTTAGTATTAGATGAAATGTGGCATAATCTAATATTGTTTACTCCATTATACCATCAACTAAGTGAACAATATTTAAATGCTGATTATTTTCATCATATTCCAGCCTCTAAGAAAGAAAAAGAGGTCAGAACTCTTAAGATGCAAAATGATCCCAAAACTGCAAAAGAGGAGTATGCAAAAAAACTAGAGTTTTTATTAACGGTGATCTACGAGCATCTAGGAGAAGAAACAGTTATCAAATGGTTTAGAGATTATCCAAAAAAATACAGCAAAGAGCGGTTGAAACTAATACGTAAGTAATGAGTATTTTCCCAAAAAGAACTATTCCAAAAAGTACGGTAACTATACATTGGAACTTTAATATAGCCCACCTCAATGAAGTACATATCTTTCCTTGGGTGCGAATTGGAGTAAAAGACCCTAATGGAAAAATAACCATGTTATTTGAAAACAATGTATTGGGGCTTCCTAACAGTAACCAAAAAGTCGATGTAAATGGAAAACCTGTTTTACAGTTTTTAAATAAAAACATTCCACTTTTGGTCATCGCAGAATACTTACAGGGACAAGCTAGTAAAGAAAAGTTAGTCGAAATACTTCAAAACATACAATCAGGAAGACACTATTATTTTACATACCATGTCCCAGAAGATGCACCTATAGGAAAATACACCTTGGTATCAGAAATACATAGTAATGGAAATGTTCGACTCTCTAAAACCCGAAATGATGATTTCTTTTTTGTAGAAAAAATAAGCCTTAAAAAATGTGATCGCACCACCCAGAAAGCGATTGTTTATAATCACTCTGAAGAAAAAACACCTGTAAAAATTGTAAGCTATTATAAAGACGACCAAAACAAAACCCAAATCAAAATTCGAGTATTTGAAATGCTTCCTCAAGCAAATACAGAAATTGCCTTATTGTCTGCAAATGATTATCTACTATACAATGAAGAGCGAGAGGCGATTCCGTTGACTACCGTTTCTAACAATTATATCATCAGAAATCAAGAAATACTTCAGTTGATTAAAACCAACGGGCAATCATTTCTTATAAAGAAAGACAATGATGAGGCTTATGAATTAAAAGATGAGACTAAGAATCTCTGGAACAAAGCAGATGGGTTACTTCCTTTTGATACACTCAATCCAGAAGAAACTGAACAGTTTAAGGAATTACATAAAGAAGGAGTATTAAAAAAAATAAAAATATAGCAGCACATTGATTATGGGTATTACCAAAGAGCATATTATTTTATTATTGCTATTTCCTTTGACAGGATTTTGTCAACAAGGGAAAATTTTTGGTATTGTAACAGACTCTTCTAATACACCGCTGGCCGGAACCCATATATACAATAAAAATACATCACAGAGTACCATTAGTGATAATGAGGGAATGTTTGAGTTAAAAAACCTGCCTTTGCAGCCTCAAAAAATACAGATCAGCTATACTGGGTTTTCTTCAAAAACCATAACAGTTTCATTATCTGCCAAAGTTCAAACTAAAAAAGTAAAAATATCATTATCAGAAAATACAGAAATGCTTAACGAAGTCATTCTAAATAGCAATTCTGATGCTAAAAAACTCAAAGAATCTTCACAGATAGTCTCTCTTATTAAAGCCAATGATTTTAAACACCGATCTATTGCCACAAAAGACCTATTGGGAGTCGCTTCTGGTGTTCAAATAAGAGAAAGCGGGGGTATAGGAAACAACGCAGAAATTTCTATACAAGGGCTTACTGGGAAACAAGTAAAGTTATTCTTAGATGGAATCCCTCTTGAATTTCTTTTTCCGGTTCAGGAATTTGGAATAGGCCCTTCTTTGGCCATGTTACCAATTCAAACCATCAAACAAATTGAGGTATACAAAGGCACCGTTCCTGTACATCTGGGGTCAGATGCTCTGGGAGGAAGCATCCATATTATTTCTAAGTCAGAACAATTTGATTTTATAGAGGGTACCCAAGGATTCAGCTCTTTTAATACCTGGCAAACCACCATAAGCGGAAGAAAAGTACTTAAAAATAATTGGTCTATTGGAGTCAATGGATTTTATACCGATACAGATAATAACTATGAGATAAATAATGTGCAGGTGATTAACGAAAATGGTAATCCAGAGTTTATAAACAGCAATAAGTTTCATGATGCTTTCAGCAGCTACTCGGTTCAGGCAAACATAAATACCAGTAGTAAAAAATGGGCTGATTATTCGAGTCTTAAGTTTGTTCTTGCAGGGTTTGATGACGAAATTCAGCATAACTTCGAAATGCGACAACCTTATGGAGAAGCAACAAATAGTGCCTCCTCATTAAGTACAATTTTTGATTATCGTAAAAAAGAACTCTTCAAAAACTTAAACCTAGAAACACAATGGTCTTATAACTTTTTAACTTCCAAATTTAGGGACACCTCATTAAACATATATGATTGGACAGGTAATATTGTAGGACAACGGGTTTCTGGAGGAGAGATTACCACTTCTGGAAATGATCTTACCTATCGGGCAAATACCTATAGTGGTCGATTTTTGCTAGAGTATAATCCAAAGGAAAACACACAGGTATATCTAAATACAACTTCTTCTTTTTTTCATAGAACCGGCAAAGACCCTGTCGCTAATGCTTATTATCAGCAAGACTTTTTTCAAACTCCTACAGAAGTTATTAAAAACGTTGTAGGAATAGGAGTATCAAAAAAAGTTTTAAACGAAAAGTTACATAGCAACAGCTCTGTGAAATGGTATTATTATGATGCCAGTGGGCCTAATGTAGGTAATTCAGATATTACTCAACAGGAAACTAACGATGCCGCTTTTGGAGTGGGTCAAAGTTTTTCTTTTAAAGTATCTAATTCCTGGTTATTGAAAGCCTCTTACGAATACGCTACCCGATTGCCGGATAGAACAGAGAGCCTGGGGGATTTTAGATTTGGTATCGCATCAAACCTAAACCTAAGTCCAGAGAGAAGTCATAATGCTAATCTGGAAATTAACCTAACCAAAAAAAGATGGAATTTAAGCCTAAATGGTTTTTTAAGATCTGTTTCGAATATTATCATTTTACAGCCAGTTCCTCCTCCTGTTTTACCTAGTTATGAAAATTTACTTAAAGCTAGGATTTTAGGTGCCGAAGGTAGCTTATCATATAGTCCTATTCGTGCTATAACTATAAGGAGTAGTCTCACGTATCAACAAAGTACGGATCGATCTGAAAAAGATAAGGCAGGAGTTTCTAGCAATCGATATTTTGAAGAACAACTTCCTAATCGCCCTACTCTCTTTGGCAATGGAGAAATAAATTCTAAGCATAAAAATATATTACATAAAGAAGACTCTCTAAGCTTTTGGTGGCGTACCAACTATGTGAAAACATTTTTTAGGTACTGGGAAATAGACGGTCGAGAAGAAGATAAATTAAAAATCCCAACACAATGGCTTCACCAGATAGGGATGTCGTATACAGATCAAAATAAACATTATACATTCAGTCTGGAAACACATAATCTTTTTGACACAGAAGCCTACGATAATTTTGGAGTACAAAAACCCGGAAGATCATTACATCTTAAAATCAGAACTTATTTCAATTAAAAACTTTCACACAATTAAAACCATAGTCATGTTAAAAGTAATTAAAAAACCCCATACACTAATCATCTTATTGGCAGTTATCGTCACTGCTCATTTAACTTCTTGTAATAATGATGATGATACTAACCCTGTTACTAATACAACCACTCCTATAGATGATCCTGTTGCAGAAATCAACTACGGACTTGCAATGGTATCGGGATCGGGAAACACTGTTTCTACCTATGTGCAAGGATTAAAAGATCTTGGCGCCACCGAAATAAATAATTCGAACGGAACAGAAATTGGTCAATTTGCTGCTATTTACACAGAAGGAAGCTCTTTATTTACCGCTGGATTTGGAGCACCTGCTACCATGCAAAAATTTGTTTTCAATGACGAAGGCATTACTACTTTAGATCAATCTATTGTAGTTCCCGGTGCCAATTCTTTCTCTACTGTCGAAATTGTTAGTCCTACACAAGGGTACGCTACTGTAGGAGGCGGATTGGCCCGAGTTGTTATTTTTAATCCTACCACCATGAAAATCACTGGAGAAATAGATATCTCTGATGCTGGAGAAGGATTGTTTTACTCTGATATTCTGGTAAGAGATAGTCATATGTTTATTGCACTTAATGATTTTGGTGGTGCAGCACAAGCAAGCTTAGCCGTGATCGATCTGTCTGAAAATAAATTAGACAAAATTATAACTGATGAACGTACATCAACTCTTTTCAACACGCTGACATCAGAAATATTGACTTTAGCAGATAATGGAGATATTTATGTACAAGCAACAGGTTTATATACAGATAAGCCAGGAGGAATCCTTCGTATAAAAAAGGATCAAACCGATTTTGATACCGAATACTTTTTTGATCTTGCCGCGACAGTTGGCAAAACTTGCTTCGGGCTTTATCATTTTGGTGATGGTCAAAGCTTCACTCTTACCTCTGATGATGATGCAAACTTTTTTGGTACCGATGGTGCAAATCCGGTTTTTTCATACCACAAACTTAACTTGAGTACCAAAGAAAGTCTTGGTGTTTTATCAGAAAGTTTACCCAAAACATTTGCCGCTTCTAGAACTGCATTTATGATGCAAATAAGTGATACAGAAATACTATTTCCGATCGCAGGAACAGACTTAGACGCTATCTATAGCTATAACCCAGCTACGGGAGAAACATCACAAAAATCAAAAAGCTCCAGTGGCTATATTACAGGCATTGTAGCATTAACAAAACAAAACGACTAATGTTACAAGCAATTGATTTAACCAAAAAATATGGGGATTTTACAGCTGTAAAATCCCTGAACCTTTCTATCGATCCGGGGCAAATTTTTTGCCTTTTGGGAGCAAATGGAGCAGGAAAATCTACAACCATTAATCTATTCTTGAACTTTATTGGTGCAACTAAGGGAAAAGCATTAGTTGGTAATATGGATGTAAAATCCAACCCACAAAAAACAAAAGGACTGATTTCTTACATTCCAGAAAATTTAATGCTCTATAAAAGTCTAACTGGGTTAGAAAACCTTAGTTTCTTTTGCGGTTTGTCAAGAAGCCCATTGAACAAAGATGAATTGGAACATATCTTACTTAAATCTGGTTTACAACCCGATTTTATAAATAAACGAGTTCATAGTTATTCTAAAGGAATGCGGCAAAAAGTAGGGATCGCATTGGCAAGAGCACGTAATTCAAAAATTCTTTTATTAGATGAACCCACCTCTGGTCTGGATCCTAAGGCCAGTAATGAGTTTTCTGAACTGTTATTAGAGATGAAAGAAAAAGGAGTAACCATACTTATGGCGACCCACGATCTGTTTAGGGCAAAAGATACAGGTACTCATATTGGAATTATGAAAGAAGGACAATTATTAGAAAAGTTTGATACCGGCTCTGTAAGTTTTATGGATCTAGAAAGCCTTTATTTAAAACATATGAAAAACTAACTTTTATCAATTGTATTCACTCCTAAAAGTCATTATCAACTTTTTTAAAAATGAAAGTTTTAACATTACTTATTAAAAAAGAAATTAAAATAGCCTTACGACAACGCTTGATAAGGATCATGGCTATAATTATCGTACTATTATTAAGTACAGCATTATGGGCTGGATACATTACTTATAACCAACAACAAGAAAATGTTGAACTAGCACAGGAGCAAAGAAGAATCGAGTGGTTGCATCAAATAGATAAAAACCCGCATACAGCCGCTCATTACGGCACCTTTGTTTTTAAACCTAAAACGCTTTTAAGTCTATTCGATTTTGGACTAGATACCTTTACAGGAACTTCTAAATATCTGGAGGCTCATTACCAACATGAATTTATGTTTAGACCTGCTCAAGAATATAGTAGTACTATTCGTTTTGGGCAGCTTAGTGCTGCATTGGTTTTTCAACTTCTTATACCTTTGTTAGTTATTTTTTTATCCTTTAATTCTTTTACATCAGAAAGAGAAAACGGAACCTTACGTTTATTAATGAGTCAGCATATTTCCTATGGCACTATTGCAACGGGAAAGATTGCTGCTATTTTACTAATTCTATTCTCACTGCTTGTCCCACTTTTTACCGTGGCTCTTATTTTTTCTAACAGCTATATAAATGCAAATGTTATCCAAGACTTGTCGTTTCGTATTCTTTTATTACTTGTTTTGTATGCATTGTACATTGTTATTTTTGTTTCTCTTTCGGTTTGGGTTTCTATGCTTTCAAAAACGGGACGTAATTCATTACTCATACTATTATCCATTTGGGTGTTTTTTGCTGTTATTGTTCCTAAAACTGCTACTGGTCTAGGAACACAATTAACTCCGTTACCATCCTTAAAAATTTTTAGAAACACCATCGCAGATGATATTAAAAACGGATTAGAAGGAGATCTCTCTGCTTCTGAAAGAAGAAAAGAATTAGAAAAAACCTATTTAAAAAAATACCAAAAAGATTCCTTACATCAACTTCCTATAAATTTTTTAGGAATTAGTTTACAAGCCGGCGAAGATTATGCTGCAAAGGTATACGATCATCATTGGCAAAAGCTTGAACAAACTATAGAAAAACAAAATGCCATAAGTAGTTGGGCCAGTTTTATTAGTCCTTATATCGCCATAAGAAATTTATCAATGGCACTTACCTCGACAGATGTAAACGCCTACTTTCATTTTCATAAACATACTGAAGTATATAGAAGAAACCTGGTTAAAAAAATGAATATGGATTTGGCTAAAAACTCAAGAAACGGAGAATTCTTTGAGTATAAAGCTAATCAAAATTTATGGAAGACTATTGCTCCCTTTGCATACACGACAACATCTGTTAACCGTGTAATTGCATCTTATTTTATAGAAATCGTTGCAATTTTTACATGGATTATACTATTGCTATTCGCAATTTATAGTTATTCAAAAAAAATCAAAGCTAGTTATGTTTAGTGTTTTCAAGATTATCATAAAAAATGAGTGGCTTCATTTTATCAGAAATAAGTTTCAGATAGGTTTATTGGTTGGGGTCTTGATTTTAGGAGTAGCAGCTGTATTTAACGGAATATTGTTGGTGAATTCGCAAAAGGAAACTATTGCAGAAATTTCGAAAATAGAATCTAAAGAATTTCAAGAGTATGAAGATGCATTCAAAAATGAAATAACCAATCAAGAACAAAAAAGGCATTATACAAATGCTACCAACCCTGCTTTTGCCTGGCACCGTCACACATATAATGCAATTTTTCCTATACATGATTATGCATCTTTGTCTATTGGGCAATTAGATCTTAATCCCTTTTATTTTAGACTTACGGGTATGAGTCTCTATTATCAAATTTTTGAGAATGATATTGCCAATCCGTTAAAACTGTTTGTAGGAAACTTTGACCTATCTTTTATCATTATTTACCTTTTTCCATTACTTATTATAACTTTTACTTATAGTCTCTATGCCCAGGAAAAAGAACAAGGAATTTTACCAATGCTTAAACTTCAAACCTTGGGAGTTGATAGAATCGTTATATCTCAATGGGCTTTTTATTTTATTCTTATTACAGGATTGGCTTTAGGGGTTACCCTATTAGGGTTGTTGTGCAGTGGTAATATCTTAAAAGCAGATAATCAATATCCTGTTTTTATATGGCTTGTGGGAGTATTTATGTATTGTTCATTTTGGTTTGGAGTGATGTTATTGATCATAGGGCTAAAAATGAGTTCGGCTTTTAATGCTATTATGAGTTTGGGTATTTGGTTGGTATTATTAATTGTTATTCCGGCTGTTTTAAACATATGGGTGACGATTCAATATCCTATTGATAATACTCCTCTTGCAGCCATTTCCAGAAGAAATAGTATGGATAACGAAAATGATCCTAATGAAGCACATCAAATTATTCAGGATTTTTTCAGGCAAGCCCCTCGTTACTACAGACCTAAAGACTCTGTTTCTAATAACTTGGCTGCAAAGGCATATGCAGGGTTAACATCTTTGCAAGATATTCATAATACGCTTCATGTAACTACTTACAGACACCAGGTGCGACAAAGGGATTTATGGACAAAAAAAATGAATTGGATCAGTCCGGCAATAAATATTCAAGAGTTGTTTAATCAAGTAGGACATACCGATGTTAGTTCGTATCAACATTTTCAACAATCAATTAAAATATTTCATGATCAAATCACTGCATTTTATTTCAAAAAACTGTTTTGGGATAAAAAAATTCAACAAAGTGATTACAAAAACCGCCCTGTATTTCAGTTGGTAGAAGGAAAAACCCTAAGATTCTATGCACTAATAGATTTAGGAAAAATAGTAGGTGCTTTTTTCCTATTCGCAACTATAGGATGGCTTCTCTTAAAAAGAAAAAATACTTAAAAAAAGAAACGGTATGAACTTATTTTAATCCAAACATTCATCAAAAAACTAACATTTATTTCTTAATTAAAACTACTATTTAGTGAACTTTACTTTGCATAAAATATGGTATATTCTTCTGGTTTTCTGTTGGTCTATAACAGGTATAATTGCACAAACCAATGATTTTTCACCACCAGAACATTCTTTAATTATCCAAGCTAAAAAAGCTTCAGAAGAAATTAAGATAGATGGAAAACTTATTGAAAGTGATTGGCAACAAGCCCGTGTGACAAAAGATTTTTTTAGAAGAGAGCCCAGACAAGGAGGAGCCTACAAATACGAGACAGAAGTAAAAGTTCTATTTGACGAAAAAAACATTTATTTTGGAGTCTTTTGTAAAGACTCCTTAGGAAAAAAAGGAATTAGGGTTCAAAATCTTCAGCGCGATTTTGATGAAAGAGAAAACGATGTTTTTGCAATTCAAATAGATGCGCAAAACCTGAAACAATACAGTGTTTCATTTCAAACTACGCCTTTTGGAAACCAAAAAGACCTACAAGATTTTAATGATAGAAGTCGTGATGCTAACTGGAACGCTCTTTGGACTGTAAGAACACAACGAACACCAGAGGGATATTATGCAGAGTTTGCGATACCATTTAAAGCTCTTCGCTATGAAAAACCAAAAAATGGAGAAGAAATCACTTGGGGTATTACCATGAGTCGTCTTGCCAGAAGAGATTATGAACAAACTGTTTTTCCTCCTATACCACAAGCGGCGAGTCAATATCGAATGACCTATGCGGCTCAGTTAAAAGGTTTAGAATTACCAAATGCAGGTATTAATCTAAGGATAGAACCCTATATGTTATCCAAATATACCCGAAATGAGTCTATAGACCAAACAACATCTGACCATGATCCAAAAACAGGATTAGATATAAAATGGGCTTTTAACCCCAGATCTGTACTTGACCTTACAGTTAATACAGATTTTGCACAGGCCGATGTCGACCTTACAGTTAACAACCTGGAACGTTTTAACCTTTTTTTTCCTGAAAGAAGGTCATTTTTTTTAGAAAACTCGGGGATTTGGGCAGGAAGTTCTAGTAGATCAGTACTTCCTTTTTTTAGTAGAAAAATTGGATTACAAGGAAATTTTAATGCAATACCAGTTCCTATAGATGTAGGTGCTAGATTTACAGATCGCAATGAAAAGCGAACTCTGGGAGCCTTATACATTCGACAAAGAGAAACAGACAATAGTGCTGCTGCCAATTTTGGAGTGTTACGCTATACCCAAAACTTTGGTAAAGAAAACAATATTGGCATTATGTATAATCATCGACTCGATGAACCCAATACTACAATCGATACACAACAAAACAATAACTCTACAGTTACTGTAGATGGTTTTATGAGGTTTGATGATACCTGGTCTCTTTCATACTTATTGTCGGGTACTTATGATGAAAATCAAGATAAAAAAGGAATTGCAGGAAGTCTTCTTGCAGCGTATCGAAGTAGTCATATGTATTGGGGCTGGTCTACAGATTTTGTAAGTAAGGATTATCTACCGGGTACTGGGTTTGTTTTTCAAAATAACGCTGTTCATCATGATCCTGGTGGGTATTTTATCATTCGGCCAAAAAAAATCAAATGGATACGACGTTGGGACCCTGGTCTTTTTATTAACTATTATCATGATTATGAAAACCCTGAGAACTTTCAGCAAGCAAACCTATATTTATTTCCTGTGTATGTTTTTTTTAGTGATAATAGTTTTTTGGAATATTCAGTTATCCCTACCTGGCAAAATGTAAATTTTGATTTTAGTCCTTTAGGGATTCCAATAGAACAGCAACAATATTTTTACAATCGACAAACAATTCGGTATCGTAGTGATCAGTCAAAAAAACTATCAATTTCTTCTTCCCTGTCTTGGGGAGGGTTTTACAATGGAAATCGTACCATCATAAAATCAGGAATCCGCTATGCTCCCATCCCACATATTTCTATTGGTACAGATTATGAATACAACGCATTACAAGACTTAGGTATCTCAAAAGAAGATAAAGACACTCATATATATACCGCAAACTCTCGCTTAGCCATTTCACCACAACTACAACTTACAGGGTCTTACCAATACAACTCGTTTAGTAAACAAGGGTTTTGGAATGCACGATTTAGTTGGGAATATGCTCCATTGTCTTTTCTTTATTTGGTTTTTAATGAAACTCGATCTACCGATGATCTAGATCCAACCAATAACCAACAGTTAATCGGAAAACTTACTTTTTTAAAGCAATTTTAGAAATGTCCAAAATAGATTTACAAAATACTCCTTTAAAACAGTTGGTACTAAAGTTATCCATTCCAAGTATAATGGGTATGATGGTAGTAAGTCTTAATACACTAATTGATGCTTTTTATATAAGTCATTTTGAGAGTCAGGAAGCTTTTGCCGCTATATCTATTTTATTTCCATTTACATTAATTATAAATAGTATTACCGTATGTATTGCTTCCGGAAGTGCTTCACTGCTTAGTCGTTCGCTAGGATCTAAAGATCTAAATACTCAAAAAAAAATTCTTCCAAATATTAGAAGTATATCAATAGTAAGTGCTTTTATTTTGTTCATAGTCTGTCAATTATTTGCTGAAGAATTAGTTGATAGTTTAGGGGCAAAAGATACCGTAGCACTTTATGCGATATCCTATTTAAAAGTTTATAGTACTGGATTTTTCTTTTCGATCTTTGGATTAGCTGCAAATGGTTTGATACGAGCAGAAGGTCATATAAAAGAAGCCATGCGCTATACCATGTTGTCGGTGATTATAAATGTAGTATGTACCCCTATTCTTATGGAGGTTCTAAAATTAGGCATTGTCGGGGCGGCCCTAAGTAGTGTTCTTGCCATGGGTGTTTATGCTATTGCTACTTCGCTTTACTTACTTTCTAAAAAGTCACAATTTCCCTCAGGAAAATTTTTTCAGTTCAATATAAATAAACCCATCCTTTGGGAAATCTTAAAAATAGGTTTTTCTTCAAGTTTGATACAACTATCGAATACTGTAAAGTACTTCTTTTTATTTCAGGTTTTGACCACATTGGGAACTGTTACCGATATTACTTTATTTAGTGGAGTACTACGTGTATTTACTTTTATGGCCATTCCTATACTGGGCTTTTTACAACCATTGCAACCCATTGTAGGTGTAAATTATGGAGCAAAGAACTATGATAAAATACATAAAGCATTTGCTTTATTCACAAAAGGCGGAATTGTTTTTGCAATAGTTTTATTAATTCCTGTTCTTTTTTTTACCGAGTGGATGTTAAAAATTGTCGTAAACCAGACCATCCCAGATATAGCCACCCTATGGAAGATTCGTGTTGTATTTTTGGTTTTACTTATTTTACCGATTGGTTCTAGTGCGATTATTCTATTTCAATCATTAGGAAAAGCAAAAGAAGCTAGTATACTTCCTTTATTGCGTCCAATCGTGTTATTTTTGCCTTTGTTGTGGGTTTTTAAACATTTTTATGGGATAGATGGATTATACTATGTCCTTATTGCAGAAAACACCCTTTACGCAATATTTGCCTGGCGATTGGTTCTAAGTGTAAAAAAGAAAATAAAATTACCTATTCTGAAATCTAAAATAGCCTAAGTAATACCCATTTGATGGTTATTGTTTTCTGGCAACAATATGAAATACATGCCAAAATTTTGAAGTTCCAGAAATGGTTTTTCCTTCGGCAGCTACTTCTTTTTTAACAATAATCGAAAAGTTTTCTAAAAGTTCAGAAACTTGAGTATTAGAATGAAACGTCATATGTGACATTTCTTTTGTATTCCAACTATCTTTGGGTCCAAAAAAATGTCCACAAAAAATTGCTTTAGAAGGTAATGCCTCTACAATTGCCTGCCACAATGACTCAAAGTTTGTTGGAGCACAAAACGGAAGACTAAAACTAGCATTAACCAATTGGGCTTCTGGCAATTTAGTAATCTGGTTAAAATCTAATAAACAAGTCTTCAGATGTTTCTTTAGATCATTTGGTACCGAGTTTGATAAGTGTTCCAATCCATCTATTTCTTTATCTATGGCAGTGACCTTCCAGCCAGCTTCTAATAGTGCAAAGGTATCAATGCCAGTACCACACCCCAGGTCCAATGCATTCTTAACTACAAAATCATTTGAGCCTATTGATACAATATCAAGTGCCTTCTGTAATGTTGCAGCTGGTGAATGTTCATTTTTGAGAAAAGAGACGTAGTGATTTTTCCAGGTAGTTGCCATAATTTATTTGCTATAAAATTTTGATAGTAAACATAGTTTTGGTCTTTATTTATTACACATCATCATAAATAAATGTTGCTTAACAAGTCACTATAAAACCTTAAAAAGACAATAACAAGTATTCTTTGTATCTTTAGAACATGAGTTAATTGCAACTTTACTGCAATAATAACAAATTATTTCATTTTCAACTATGAAAAAAAGAAGGAATACCCAAAAACAGGAATTGGTACTGGAAATTTTGGCAAACGCATCTCACACTATGTCTGCCGAAACGATTTTGGAAGCAATGCCTATTAAGATAAATAAAACCACTATCTATAGAATATTAGAGCGATTTACAGAAAGTGGAAAAGTTCATTTTGTTACCGGAGATGATGGTAGAGCGTATTATGCGCTTTGCAAACAGTGTTCTTCAGAACATGACTTACATAATCATATTCATTTTCAGTGTAAATATTGTAATCAAATAGCATGTTTGCCTTATACCATTAATGTTCCCGAATTAGAGAATTATGAAGTGCAGGAAACCCAATTTCTGTTAATAGGAAAATGTAAAGAATGTATCTAACATCATGGTATCTTAAATCTATGATATTCTTTGTCTGTTGATTGTTCTTTACTATTATAAAAATACAATTGGATGCATAAAGTTTAACGCATCCCCTCAAAAGAATTATTTTTTAGGGTTACCCATATAAGTCTCAAATTATTGTAAATGAGTATGTTATTTTGTAAATTGTATGTAAATACACAAAAGATGAAGATATTAAAATCACTTGACAGGCAGGTGTTTACAGATCGAT